>DATBTW010000122.1:0-12002 GCA_036559055.1 Ktedonobacterales bacterium | reverse complement strand
CCGCAGAGCGCCTGTACCAGCGCCACGCCCGCCAGCGCCCGCCGTGTGGGCTGGCGCCAGGTTAGCCGCAGTCCCTCGGCCACATCGCGACGCAGGCGAGCGAGCGCCTGGCTCGACGCATCCTCGTCACCCTGCGCCTCGCGCTGATGCGCTGGCGCAGGCTCGCGCGTGCGGATCAGGCCCAGCGAGACGATGGAGACGACATAGGTGGCGATGTCCACCAGGATGGCGCCGGAGGCCGTCAGCGCCTGCACCAGCGCGCCAGCCAGCCCGAAGCCCGCCACCTCGGCCACCGACATGCTCGCGCCCATCTTGGCGTTGCCCTCCAGCAGCCGCTCTGGCCCGATCAGTGATGGCAGATAGGCGGGATAGGCGATGTCGAAGAGCGCGCTGAGGGCGCTCGTCAGCAGCGTCACCAGATAGATCAGGTTGAGGCTGAGCGCGCCGGTCACAGCGGCCAGCGGAACCGACGCCAGTGTCAGCGCGCGCCCCACGTCGGCGACGATGAGCAGCGGGCGGCGGCGCACACTGTCGGCCAGCGCCCCGGCGAATAGCCCGAAGGCCAACGTCGGCGCGACCTGCGCGGCGTAGATCAGCGCGACCTGCGCCGCATTAGCGTGCAGGGTCAGCACGGCCACGATTGGCAGCGCGGCCTTGGTAATCAAACTGCCGAAGACCGAGACACTCTGTCCGGTCCACAGCTTCAGAAAGTCAGGGTGTCGCCAGAGTCCCTGAAAGCGGGGACGAGTGCGCGACGACATAGAGTCACTCCATCATGCGATACAGAAAGACAGTGAGTGAGGGCATGAGGAGACCCGGCGGAGTGTTTGTTGCGGCGGCTACCAGCGATCATCTGCGGATGATCTGCCATGCGCGGCGAACACCATAGCGAGAGGAAACGCTGCACGTCAGCGCGTGCGCGTGGGTGGTGTCCGTCCGGCGCTCCCCTTGGCGCGCCGCTCAGCCCAGGGTATCTGGGGCTGGTAGCGCGCTGGGTGGTACCGCGAGCGTGGGCGTGAGTGCGCCGGGCCTACGCTGCGGAGAAGATGGTGCTGACTCTCATAGCGCGGATGGTATCACGTAGATGGAGAGGCTGTCAATCGGCGCCAGCACGCCATCAATCTTCCGACGCCTGGCGCACTGGCTCGTAGCGCAGCGTGACGACACCGCTGGCAAGGGGCCGCGACTCCAGCAGCTTGAGCGGGAAGTTACGAGTCACGCCAGCAAACAGCGGCTTGCCCTGCCCCAAAACGGTCGGGTTGATGTTGATGCGGTATTCGTCGATCAGATCGAGTTGCATGAAGGTCTGGGCCAGCATCGTGCTCCCCAGGAACCAGATGTCCTTACCGGGCTGCCGCTTGATGCGGTTGATCTCGTCGGCGATGTTATCCTTGATCAGGACGGTGTTCTGCGCGTCGCCCCAGTCGATTCGATCCAGCGTGCGTGACACGACGATCTTGGTGGAGTCCTGCAGATACTCAGCATGCTCGCGTTCCGCAGGTGTGCTCTCCGGATTGCCCGGCACAGTCAGCCAGTAGCTCGCCATTCCCTGATACGTCCGTCGGCCCCAGATGACCGCATCGGTCTGCGCATGGAGCGAGTGAGCGTAGCGCTCCAGCTCGTCATCATAGGCGATCCAGTCGAGTTCGTCGTTGGGGCCAGCCGTCAATCCATCCAGCGAGAGGTGGATCATCGAAATGATTCGTCGCACGGTTTAACCTCCTGTACAAGCGTACATCCACTGGAACATTTGTATCACACGCAACATCAGGGGACAAGAGGCGTAGACTGCCAATCTGACGAGCGTCTGCGAAGGGAAAGGAGCGATCCGATGGCTACAGCGACCAGCTCCCCACGCGAACACGAACGACCATCATCTGACCATCCGCAGGAGCATCACCCTTGATCGACCGCGAACTGCTCCGCCGCCACATCGAGGCGTGCTGGAACCTCACCATAGCGCCATTCGATGAAGGCGCGCAAGAGATCGAATTGCTCGAAGACGCCGCCCCGCCCTGGGCGCTGTATCTGGCCCGACTGCCGGACGGCGAGATCGCCATCTGGCGCGCTGGCGTCCCGCCTGAGCGGCGCGCCGACATGCGCGACCGCGCGCATCGAGTGGGCGAGCGCTGGGAGCCTGCGCTGGCCATGCGGCGTGAGGTGGCGCATGCTGCGCCTGTGATCGCGCCAGAGCGGCTGGCGCGGGCCGAGCGGCTGGCGCGCACCCTGGGCGCCGCCGACGCCGCGCTGCTCGAAGCATTTGAGGCTGAGAGCGCCGCCTACTATCTGGATTCGCGCGTCGCGCCATGCGTCGGCGTCGTGATGGATGGCAAGCTGCTGAGCGTGGCGCATAGCTCGCGCCAGACCCCGACAGCCTGCGAGCTGGGCATCGACACGCTGCCCGAGGCGCGCAGACGCGGCTACGCGACCGCCGCCACGACGCTGTGGACTTCGCTGATCCAGCGGCGCGGGTTGACGCCTATCTACAGCGCCTTCGCGTGGAATGACGCCTCGCTGCGGCTGGCGCAGACAGTAGGCTACCAGCCACGCATCGCGGGCGTCTACGGCCCGGTTCCACAGCCAGACAAGGAGTAGCGCGCCCTCCCCCCGGCCCTCTCCCAGAGGGAGGGGGAGGACCCATGGCAGGCAGCGTCGGCGAGTGCAAACATTTCACCAACCGAGCTTCTTACCACTCACCTCTATCCATGCTTGTGGTCCCCCCTCCCCTCGCAAGGGGAGGGGGACAGTGGGAGAGGTCCGCCGCTCAGTCTTGCAGCGTGACGATGGTGATGCCATCGCCACCCTCGCGCTGGGGCGCGGACTCGAAGCCCTTGACCAGCGGATGATGGCGCAACTCCTCGCGGATCGCCTGCCGCAGCGCGCCCGTGCCCTTGCCGTGCAGCAGGCGCACGCTGTGCAGGCCGGACATGGCCGCGTCGTTGAGGTAGGAGTCCACCTCGCTGAGGGCGTCTTCGACGCGCCAGCCGCGCAGATCGAGCTGCGATTCTGGCGCGCTGGACTCATCGCGCGGTGGCAGCGTGACGAGCTGCGGGTAGGCCGTCGCGCCAGCCTCGGCGCGCGCCTTGCGCTTACTCAGGCGCTCCAGATTGCTGGCCGCCACGCGCATACGCATCGCGCCGACCTGCACCTCCACCTCACCACGCGCATTGGGCGCCGCGACCACCGCGCCCGTCTGCCCAAGCGAGCTCACCCGCACCTGATCGCCAACCTCCAGCTCGCCTGCCTCGCCGACGGCCTCGCCATCCGCTGCTACCGCTGCTGGACGCGCGCGCGCCGCCACGGGCGCGTTGCGCTCCTCCACCTTGCGGGCGCGCTCGCGGAGCTGCTCCAATCGTTCCTCGGTCATGCTGCGGCGCATCTGCGTGCGGATGCGCGCCAGCTCGGCCTGGGCAGCGTCGGCCTCGCGCCGCGACTTCTCGCGGGCGGCGTTGAGAATGCGCTCACGCTCCTCCTCAGTCTCG
The DNA here is from genome assembly GCA_036559055.1 of Ktedonobacterales bacterium. GTDB lineage: Bacteria > Chloroflexota > Ktedonobacteria > Ktedonobacterales > JADMIN01 > JAKAIY01. The sequence continues at coordinate 8,520 of DATBTW010000122.1, read as the reverse complement.
CGCCGCATACGCTCCAGTTCTTTGCGCTGGTATTCCGCCTCGGCGCGCTCCATGCTCAGCCGGTAGCGCTCGTCGGCGGCCACTTGGCGCTCCTCGGCCAGAGTGGTCAGCAGGCTCTCCATCTCCACGCCCGCCGAGCCGAGAAACTCGCGCCCCTGCTCGATGATCTCGCCAGGCAGGCCCAGGCGGCTGGCGATGGCCAGCGCGTTGCTGCGCCCCGGCAGGCCGATGGTCAGGCGATAGGTCGGCGAGAGCGTCTCCACATTGAACTCCACTGAGGCGTTCTCGACGCCCGCCCGCTCATGGGCGAAGGCTTTCAGCTCGGAGTAGTGCGTGGTGGCGACCGTCTCCACGCCACGCTCCAGCAGATGGCTCAGGATCGCCCGCGCCAGCGCCGAACCCTCACTGGGGTCGGTGCCAGCGCCCAGCTCATCCAGCAGCACCAGCGAATCGGGCGTCGCCTCGCGCAAGATGTCCACGATGCGGCTGAGGTGTGACGAGAACGTGCTGAGGCTCTGCTCGATGCTCTGCTCATCGCCAATATCGGCGAAAACATTGTGATAGACCGGCACTTCGGAGTCATCGGCGGCGGGGATGTGCAGCCCGGCCAGCGCCATCAGCGAGAGCAGCCCGACCGTCTTGAGCGCGACGGTCTTGCCGCCGGTGTTTGGCCCGGTGATGACGATCATGTGCGTCTCGCCGCCTAGCCAGAAGTCGATTGGCACGACGCGCCCCGTCAGCAGCGGGTGCCGCGCCTGGCGCAGATGCAGCCGCCCCTCCGTATTCAGCCGGGGCGCGCTGGCCCGCACGAGGCTGGCGTAGCGCGCCTTGGCCAGATGCAAATCGATCTCAGCCAATAGCTCGACCGCCAGGATGATGTAGGGCGCCTCGCCGCCCACCAGCGCCGAGAGTTCCGCCAGGATGCGCTCGACTTCCTGCGCCTCCTCGATCTGGAGCTGGCGCAGGCGGTTATTCATCTCCACCACCACCAGCGGCTCGACAAAGACCGTCGCGCCGCTGCCCGACTGGTCATGCACGATGCCGCGCACCTGGCCGCGTGCCTCGGCCCGCACGGGCAGCACGTAGCGATCAGAGCGCATAGTGATGATCGGCTCTTGCAGCGCGGTGCGAAACTCGTTGACGAGCGTGCCCAGCCGCTCCTGCAAGCGTTGCTGCGCGGCGCGAATTTCGCTGCGGAGCTGGCGCAGGCGTGGCGAGGCGGAGTCGAGCACGTCGCCCTCCTCGCTGATGCACGCGGCGATGCGCCCTTCCAGCGCGGGACGCTGCGGCAGGTCGCCCGCCAGTCCCCTCAGCAGCGGGAAGCCATCTTCCAGCCGCGTGATGAGCCGATGGACATGCGTGGATGAGCGCGCAGTTGCCAGGATGTCGAGCAGCTCAGCGGGGGTGAGCGTCTTGCCGCGCTCCGCCGCTTTGGTCTGTGGGCGCACGTCACGCGCGCCACGGATGCCCGCATCGGGGCGCAGATCGAGCAGCCGCCGCGCCTCCGCTGTGTAGGCCTGGCGGCGCTGGGCGATGTCCACCTCGTTGGTTGGCTCCAGCGCCAGCGCCAGCTCGCGGCTGGCGGAGAACGCCGTCTCCTGGGCCAGCCGCTCGATGATCTTGGGATATTCGAGGGTGTTCAGACTCTTGGTGTGCATCTTCTCTATCATCTCGCCAGCGAGCCGCCTGCGCGGCGTGGCGCCTTTCATTCGTTCTGGCATCAGTTCTAGCATCGGTTCTGGCGTCCGTCATCTGTTCGTCGCGAGGGTCGCCGTGATCACATTGGCCACCCAGAATGGCCCACGCACGCGCTCCAGCCGTGGCTCGAAGCCCGCCACGCGCATGCGCTGCTGGAGCGCAACGGCCATCCGCGGCGTTTCTCCGCCCACACCTGGCTCGCGTGTCGCCGCACGCCCGTACACCAGCCGCTGCACGCCCACCAGCGGAGCCAGCAGCGCGCGAGTGGGCAGCAACATGGCCGAGAGTACGACGATCAGGCGGCCATCGGGACGCAGCACGCGCCGAAGCTCGCGCAGGGCGTCCAGATCGGCGATGTACTCGGTCGGGAACGTGCTGACGACGTTGTCGAACGAAGCTGCGGCGAAGGGCAGCGCCTGCACGCTGGCCTGTCGCACGCTGGCCACCTGCGAGCTGACACCGCGCCGTCGCAGCTCGCGGCGGGTGGCGGCCACCATCTGCGGCGAGCGGTCGATGGCCTGGCAATGGTAGCCCGCCTGCGCCATGTCGGCCAGCAGCGTGCCGATGCCGCAGCCCACCTCCAGCGTGTCCACCCCGCGCAACCGCTCCAGCGTTAGCCGCTGCCACACCCGCCACTGCCCGGCGAAGGGCAGCGTGCTGGCCAGCCAGTACAGCGCGCGATTGCGATAGAGCAGCTCGAAGAGGAAGTGGACAACCCGCGCGCGCACGTCTTCGCGCGCCATCACGCGCGGCTGAACCTCGGCTGGCATGCGCCGCCCTCCCTACAGAGCAAGAGACTCCACAAGTGAAATTACCTACCCCCAACCACCCGCTTCCAATAGCTCCCCTCTCCCGCCTCGGCGGGGGAGGGGCCGGGGGTGGGGGCCGCAGGCAACGCGACGGCCCTGGGGCCGTGGTTATGCGCCACAGTCCCAGGGCCACCATCCGACGCGGTTCCGACGCGGATGCGCCAGCGCTCAGCCAGCGTTCAGTCGAACATCAGCTAACGCGATGCCGCCGCCGCAGTCGTCGTGGGCACCAGGATCTCATCCACCATGCCATAGGTGAGAGCTTCCTGCGCGCTCATGTAATAGTTGCGGTCGGAGTCGCGCTTGATGACATCGAGCGACTGGCCGGTGTGATGCGACAGGATGCTATAGAGGTCGTCGCGCAGGCGAATGATCTCGCGCGCGGTGATCTCGATGTCGGCAGCCTGCCCTTCGGCGCCACCCAGCGGCTGGTGAATCAGGATGGTGGAGTGCGGAAGCGTATAGCGCTTGCCCTTCGCGCCAGCGGCGAGCAGCACGGCCCCCATGCTCATCGACATGCCCATGCAGAACGTCGCCACGTCGGGCTTGGTGTACTGCATGGTGTCATAGATCGCCAGCCCCGCGTAGATGCTGCCTCCAGGGCTGTTGATGTACATGCTGATGTCTTTGGTGGCGTCTTCGCTCTGCAGGAAGAGCAACTGGGCGACGACCAGATTGGCGACGTTGTCGTCGATCGGCGTGCCAATGAAGATAATCCGCTCCTTGAGGAGGCGGGAGTAAATGTCCATGCCACGCTCGCCCGTGACGGTCTTCTCGATCACGTTCGGCACGAGCAGGTTGCTCGGAATCGGCGTATTACCCGCGAGCTGTCGGAGCGCCTGAGGATCAAATGGGTGCGTCATTCTGCTCTCCCCTGATGTGTTCTGCTCAACGCCGCACGGCGCAGCCTCCATTGTGGGATGGCGGGCCTGGTCTTATCGGCAAGCCCATCGCCCCATTCCACACGCTGCTCTCTGGCGGCTCGCGTGTCGGATGGGGTGAACCCCCTCCCACGCGCTGCGCCAGCCTCTCCGCGCAGTGCGCTCGCGGTGGGCGGCGCCATGCGGCAAGTACCTACACGATAGCACAAATCGCAGCCCAACCGCCACGCCGCGCGGCGCCGTTCTCGTCAGGGTTGAGGGGCAAGCGAGCGCACGGCTTCAGCCACCAGCCGACGCGCTGTGGCGTATCACAGCCTCCAACGTCAGCATTGGCCGCCGCGCTGGACAAATCAATATAAATCAACGTAGTATACAGGAGAACGGATTGGGGGCGTTGCGCGTGCGCCTGGCCATGCCTGATATGCGCGCCGCGACGCCAGCCCCCTTTCCGCCTGACGTATCGGACGCGCGCTGCGCCGACGAATCGTCAGCATCGCAGCTTTCAAAGTAGAAGGTGATCGCGGCGCTCCCGCGACAGGCGATCAAGAGGAGTACACAGATGTCGGCGCCTAAGGGGCTTGAGGGCATTGTCGTCGCTCAAACCAACATCAGCCATGTCTTCGGCGCAGAAGGCAGGCTTGTCTATCGCGGATATGAGATCAGTGAACTGGCGGGCAAGGCCAGCTATGAAGAGGTCGCCTTCCTGCTGTGGAACGGCCACCTGCCCACCCAGGCCGAGTTGGACACGCTGAACGCAAAAATGCGCCCCATGCGCAAGCTAACCGACGACGCCTACGCGCTGCGGGCGCTCAAGAGCGGCAACGTCGACCCGATGGATGCGCTGCGCACGGAGGTGTCGCTGCTGGCGGCGAAGGCGGGCATCTCTGGCACGGCCACGCTCGACCAGGCGATGCTGCTGACAGCGCTCTTCCCGACGGTGGTGGCCGCCTTCCAGCGCCTGCGCAGCGGCCAGGAGCCGGTGGCCCCGCGCGACGACCTCGGTCACACCGCCAACTTCCTCTACATGCTCACCGGTGAGATTCCTCCGGAGAACCACGTCAAGAGCCTCGAAACCTATCTGGTGCTGCTGGCCGACCACGGCATGAACGCCTCCACCTTCACCGCCCGCGTCATCGCCTCGACGGAATCCGACATCGCCTCGGCTATCGTCGGCGCCATCGGCGCGCTGAAAGGCCCGCTGCACGGTGGCGCGCCCTCGCTGGTGATGGACATGCTGGAGCAGATCGGAACCGCCGACAACGTGAAGCCCTGGATGGACAACGCGCTGGCCAATCATCAGAAGCTGATGGGCTTCGGGCATCGCGTCTACAAGACGACCGACCCACGCGCCGAGATTCTGCGCGAGATGGCGCGCCAATCGTCCACGCCAGCGTTCTTCGCGCTGGCGCAGACCGCCGAGGCATATGGCATCGCCGAGCTGAATCGCCGCAAGCCCGATCAGCGCCTCTATACGAACGTGGAGTTCTACTCCGCCGCCGTGCTCAACTCCGTCGGCCTGCCGCGCGACCTCTACCCCTCCACCTTCGCCGTCAGCCGCGTGGCTGGCTGGTCGGCGCATGTGCTGGAGCAGATGGTGGGCAACCGCCTGATCCGCCCGCAATCGGAGTACGTGGGGCCGCAGGGCCTGAAGTTCACGCCGATCGCCGAGCGCCATGCGGCCACCGTAAGCTAGCCGCACGAGGCCGCACCAGGCGGCACGCGAGCGCGCAACTGCACGAGAGAGCAGTCCTTCGCGGGCTGCTCTATCTGTTTTTCCTGCTCCCTTCGGGCAGGGTGAAGTCGTGGGGTAGAATGCGTTACACTTAACTAAGAAGCGCGCATGCCCGCGCATCTTCGCATCCGCAGGAAGCGGATGACGCTCGGTGGCCGATTGGCTCGATGGGACGATGAGCTGGACGGCGAGCGCCAACGGCGGCGTCCGGAGCATTGGCAGGTGGGATGCTAAAGACATCTCACTACAGAGACGGCGCTAGGTTGGCCTCGGCGCCACGCAGCGCATGAGATCGTGGCTTTTCGCGTCACATAGTTGAGTAGGGCGGGCAGATTGCCATCGGGCAGGAGCCTGTGTCAGACTGGCGGCTTCGTAAGCGTCATCACCATTCACAGGCGCCTCGTGAAGAATGGTTTCGCGAGGAACCCACGGAAGGTGAGCGCTGATCCACGAGGGCGAATCCGGCAGCGAGCACAACGCTGGACAGCGCTAGATTCCACAGCTATCTACGGCTATCTAGAGAGCGACAGAACCTTTCAGGCGAGGGCCATCGGGCTTTCCCAACAACCGCGCGCAAGCGCAAGGTCACACAGGCGCGGGTCTGCGCCTGGCGCCAGCGACCGCCAAGCGGCGATGCGCTGGCGCCAGAAAGCGGATACGCACGAATCGATGCGAACCCGCTGTTTATGCGGGCTGGCAGGCCTTGAATTCTTGACGCTCCCCAGAACGGTAACGTATCATGGGGACAGGTTTACCTGTAGCGGAGGGGCTCGAGTCCACCCTCTACCATGAAAGGGGGGATATCAGGTGAACAACGACAAGTTCGAGAAGTTTACCGAGCGAGCTCGCAAAGTGTTGAGTCTCGCCCAGGAAGAAGCCCAGCGCTTCAACCACAACTATATTGGCACCGAGCACCTCCTGTTGGGCCTTGTGCGTGAGGGAGACGGCGTCGCGGCGAAGGTGCTGAGCAACTTGAACGTCGAGCTCAATAAGGTTCGCAGCGCGGTGGAATTCATCATCGGGCGTGGCGACCGTATTGTGCTGGGTGAGATTGGCCTGACCCCCCGGGCGAAGAAGGTCATCGAGCTGGCGGTCGATGAGGCGCGGCGGCTCAATCACCACTACATCGGCACCGAGCACCTGCTGCTGGGGCTGGTGCGCGAGGGCGAGGGCATCGCCGCTGGCGTGCTGGAGAGCCTCGGTGTCAACCTGGAGAAGGTGCGCTCGCAGACCATACAGATTCTCAACCAGTCGGGCAACCCGCATGGCGAGACTGGCCGCGACAAGCACTCCAAGACGCCGACGCTCGATCAGGTCGGTACCGATCTGACCATCGCCGCTCGCGCCAACAAGCTCGACCCCATCGTGGGGCGCGAGCCAGAGATTGAGCGCGTCATCCAGATTCTCTCGCGTCGCCAGAAGAACAATCCGGCGCTCATCGGCGAACCAGGCGTCGGCAAGACGGCTATCGTCGAGGGGCTGGCGCAGAAGATCATCGCTGGCGAGGTACCAGAGACGTTGCTGGGCAAGCGCCTGGTGACGCTGGATGTCGGCTCGCTGGTGGCTGGCACGAAATATCGCGGCGAGTTCGAAGAGCGGCTCAAGAAGATCATCGAAGAGCTGAAGCAGAGCCAGGATTGCATCATCTTCATCGATGAGGTGCATACGCTGGTGGGCGCAGGCGCAGCCGAGGGCGCGGTGGACGCCGCGAACATCCTCAAGCCAGCGCTGGGCCGCGGCGAGATTCAGTGCATCGGCGCGACGACGCTCGATGAGTATCGCAAGTACATCGAGAAAGACCCCGCGCTGCAGCGACGCTTCCAGGATGTGATGGTGCGCGAATCGACGGTCGAGGAGACCATCGAGATCCTCAAGGGCATCCGCCCACGCTACGAGGAGCACCACCGCCTGACCATCTCGGATAGCGCGCTGAAGGCGGCGGCGGAGATGGGCAGCCGCTACATCACCGACCGCTTCCTGCCAGACAAAGCTATCGACTTGATCGATGAATCGGCCAGCCGCGTGCGCATGCGCCGCTCGCTGGCGCCGCTGAACCTGAAGGAAGCGGTGCGCGGCCTGCAAGCCGTGCTCGGCGAGAAGGATGAGGCCATCCAGAGCGGCGAGTATGAGCGCGCCTCGGAGTTGCGCGACCGCGAGGTCAAGCTGCGTGACCGCATCGCCAAGCTGGAATCGGGCTGGCAGCGCGACCAGAGCAACGAGAAGCCAACCGTCTCCGAGGAGGACATCGCCCAGATCGTCTCGATGTGGACGGGCATCCCGGTGATGCGCATCGCGCAGGAAGAGTCGGCCCGCCTGCTGGAGATGGAGGGTGCGCTGCACAAGCGCATCATCAGCCAGAATGAGGCCATCGAGACCATCAGCCGCGCCGTGCGTCGCGCGCGCGCTGGCCTGAAGGATCCCAAGCGCCCGATTGGCTCGTTCATCTTCCTCGGCCCGACAGGCGTCGGCAAGAGCGAGCTGGCGAAGTCACTGGCGGAGTTCATGTTCGGCAGCGAAGACGCCCTGGTCAAGATCGACATGTCCGAGTTCATGGAGCGTCATGCGGTGGCCCGCCTGACGGGAGCGCCTCCAGGCTATGTCGGCTATGAGGAGGGCGGCCAGCTCACCGAGGCGGTGCGGCGCAAGTCGTATAGCGTCATCCTGTTCGACGAGATCGAGAAGGCGCACCCCGACGTTTTCAACATGCTGCTCCAGATTCTGGAAGACGGCAAGCTGACGGACGCCAAGGGTCGCACGGTCGATTTCCGCAACACGATCATCATCATGACGTCGAACGTGGGCGCGTCCCTGCTCAACAAAGAAGCCGCCATCGGTTTCACGCAGACCAAGGACAAAGACCGCGTGTTCCAGTCGGAATATGACACGATGCGCGACAAGGTACTTGGCGAGTTGAAGAACACCTTCAAGCCGGAGTTCCTCAACCGTATCGACGCCACCATTGTCTTCCGCAGCCTGCGCCGCGAGGATGTGCGCCAGATCGTCGATCTGCTGCTCAACCGCGTACGCACGCAGTTGACGGAGCAGCAGGTAGAGCTGCTGGCGCCGGAATCGACTAAAGACGCGCTGGTGGATAAGGGCTACGACCCGGAGTATGGCGCGCGTCCGCTGCGCCGCACCATCCAGAACCTGATCGAGGATCCGCTGGCCGAGGGGCTGTTGCAGGGCAAGTTCCGCCCAGGCGACATCGTGGAGGCCGTGGTTCGCGACGGGAACGTCGAACTGGAGGTGCATGAGCGGCGCGAGGATCTGCTCCACGAGTTGCCCGCCCCACCACAGGCGGCGCTCTCGGCGGGCGATGAGCCGTCGCGCTAACCACGCGGCGCAACGCTAGAACGGGCGCGTTCCGGAGAGGCAACTTTCCCCGGAGCGCGCCCGTTTG
>DATBTW010000121.1:0-6426 GCA_036559055.1 Ktedonobacterales bacterium | reverse complement strand
AACTCGGACGGCATGCAAGACACGATTCTCGCCCTCGCCCAACTCTTTCGCGCCCAGAACCGCGACCTCTATATGGTCGGCGGCTGTGTGCGCGATCTGCTCCTGCAGCGCGAAGGCTCATCCGATATTGACCTGACCACCAACGCGCGCCCCGACGAGATCAAGCGGCTCGTCGGGCCGACACGCCCGCTCGCCGTGAACACCGTCGGCGAGACGTTCGGCACCATCGCGCTGCACTATCCGCTACCCGCCGAGGCCGCGCCGCCCGCCGAGCCGCCCGCGCATCTGCGCCGCGAGCCGACGTTCTCCTCGCTGGCGGGCAATCATCCCGCTGGGGTGGATGTCATCGAGATCACGACCTATCGCAGCGATATCTATCGCCACGATTCACGCAAGCCAGAAGTGGCGTTCGGCGACACGCTGGAGGGCGATCTGCTGCGCCGCGACTTCACCATCAACGCCATGGCCCGCGACCCGCAGAGCGGCGAGATCATCGATCCCTGGGGCGGGCGGCAGGACCTGGAGCGCAAGTTGATTCGCGCGGTGGGCGATGATCCGCAGCGACGCTTCGACGAGGATCCGCTGCGCATGCTGCGCGCCGTGCGCTTCGCCGTGCAGTTGGGCTTCGAGATCGAGGAGGGAACCGCCGAGGGCATCCGGCGGCAGGCCGCGACACTCGCCAAGATCAGCAACGAGCGCATTCGCGACGAGTTGAACAAGGCGCTGACCAGCCCACAGCCCGACCGCGCGCTGCGGCTGCTCGTCTCGCTGGGGCTGGCGCCCTACACCGTGCCAGAGCTGCTGGAGCTGCGCGGCGTCAGCCAGGCGCCCGTCCACTCCAAGGATGTCTATGAGCATGTGCTGCGGGTGGTGGCCGGGGCCGCGCCGCGTCCGGGGCTGCGCTGGGCGGCGCTGCTGCACGACATCGCCAAGCCACGCACGCGCAGTGTCGAGAACGGCAAAGTCCACTTCTTTGGCCATGAAGATGTCGGCGCGGTGATGGCGCGCGAGATTCTGCGCCGCCTGCGCTTCGACCGCCCCTTCATCGAGTTCGTCTCGCGGCTGGTACGCATGCACATGCGCGCCAACGCCTACATGCCCGACTGGACCGATGGCGCGGTGCGCCGCCTGATGCTGGAGGCCGACGACGCGCTCCCCGACCTGCTTGACCTCTCGCGCGCCGACATCACCAGCTATCGGCCAGAGAAGGTGGCGCGGGCTGTGGCGCGCGTCAACGAGATGGAGGCGCGCTGCAATTGGCTGCGCGAGCAGGCCGAGTTGACCCCCATCAAGAGTCCGCTGGATGGGAATGAGCTGATGCAGCTCTTCGGGCGCGAGCCTGGCCCGTGGCTGCGCGCCGTGAAAGAGAAGCTGCTGGGGCTGGTGATCGATGGCGACCTCGCCCCCGACGACCGCGAGCAAGCCGAGCGCATCGCCCGCGAGACGCTGGCGGAGTTTGACGCCGCGCCAGAGCGGCCTGCGCGCCGCCACGCTCCAGAAGCGCCGCCGCCCGCCGCCGCAGCCGAGCAGCCCCCGGAGCGCGACGCCTCTAGCAAGCGCGACGCCCGCGCCGCCGCCCGCCGCAAATCGCGCGGGGCGCTGCCTGCTGGCCCGGCGCAGCCCAAACAGCCGCAACAGCCACCGCGCGCCCCTAAGCGTCCGCAGGCCGCGACGCACGCTCATGCCGCCTCACGTCGCGGCGCCTCCAATCATCCAGCGCCGCAAGCGCCACGCGCCGCGGAGCGCGACGCCATCGTCGCCTTCCTCGATGACTACCTGGCGATTGGCACGTTCCGCGACATCTGCCCGAACGGCATGCAGGTGATCGGCAAGCCGGAGGTGCGGCGCGTGGCGCTGGGCGTCAGCGCCAATCTGGAGCTGATCGAGCAGGCCACGCGCGTCAACGCTGACCTGATCGTCTGCCATCACGGCCTCTTCACTGATCGCGACCCGCGCCCCATCCTGGAGCGCCAGAAGCGACGACTGAAGGCGCTCTTCGGCGCCGACATCACGCTGCTGGGCTACCACCTGCCGCTCGACGCGCATCCAGAGATCGGCAACAACGCGCTGTGGCTGCGGCGCCTGGGCTTCACTGTCGCATCGCTCGACTTCGGGCAGTATCAGGGGCAGGCCATCGGGGCCATCGGCGAGCGCGAGCAGCCGCTGCCCTTCGCGCGTCTGGTGGAGTTGGTAGCGGAGGTGGCAAGCGCCCAGCCGCGTGTCTACGCCCATGGGCCAGCGCTGATCCGGCGGCTGGCCGTGGCGACGGGCGGAGCGCCGGGCAGCCTGGCCGAAGCGGTGGCGCGTGGTTGCGACGCCTATCTGACGGGCGAGACGGCGGAAGGCACGCAGGCCATCGCGCGCGAGGAGCGCGCCAACTTCATCGCGGCGGGTCACTACAATACCGAGCGGCTGGGCGTGCAGGCGCTGGGCGACCTGCTGCGCCAGCGCTTCGGCGTGGAGACGATCTTCATCGAGGTGGCCAATGATGTGTGACGCGATTGTGACCGCTCGCAGCGCATCTTCTGGCTCGCGCCCGTAAAAGCGCGTCGTCTATAGACGTCATGATGATGTCATCGGCGATGACGCGCGGTAGAATGGGCGCACGCAGGAGCGCACGGGCAAAGGGGAGCATATGCGAGACTGGCGGCCAACTCGCTGGCTCTGGGCTAGCCCGTGGGTGGGAGCGCTGGCCTTCTCAGCCGCCTCCACACCAACATCACTGGGCGGGTTAGTCTCGACCCGCGCGAAGAGCCGCGCCGCCGCAGCAGAAGTGGGAGGGGCCGTGACGCCTGCCGATGTCCCCTCCGACGCCCAACTCGCCGCCATGTATCGCGAGTTCAGCGGGCAGATCCACACCTACGCCTACCACCTGCTCGGCAGCCCGGAAGACGCCGACGACATCACGCAGGAGGTCTTCATCCGGGCCTACGCGCGACTGACGCAACTGCGCGAGCAGACCAGCATGCGCAGTTGGCTCTACCGCATCGCCACCAACCTGTGCATGGATCAACTGCGACGCCGTTCGCGTGTCAAGCGCATCTTCGGACTGGAGATGCCGCTGGGCGCCATCGTCGGGTCAGGGATGGACGACGCGCCCACGCGCGAGGTGGCCCAGCCGATGGCTACCGCCGAGATCGACAGCGTGGCCGAGCGCGACCACATCGCGCTGGCGCTCAAGCGCATGCCAGACAAGTACGCCATCTGCCTGCTTCTGCATTCGCAGCAGGGGCTATCCTATCGTGAGATTGCGGATGTGGTGGGCATCACGCCGGGAGCCGCCGCCGTGCGGCTGAGTCGCGCGCGCGATCTCTTCGCGCGCTACTACGAAGAGTTGAAGAAGGAGGGAGCGCGATGAGCGAGAATGATCTGCTCGACTGCGCCGACATCGCGCCCTACCTCTCGCCCTTCGCCGATGGCGAGCTGGCTGAGCCACTGCGCTCGCAGGTAGCCGCGCACATCGCGGCCTGCGACGCCTGCTCCGCCCAGCTCGACCGCATCCGCGCCGTCGATCGGCTGATCGGCTCGCTGCCGCACACGGCGCCCTCGGCGGGCGTCTTCGAGCGCACGCTGGCCGCCGCCGCGCGCCATAGCTCGGCTGACCCGCGCTCCGTCACACGCGAGCGGCTGGGCGCCGGGCGTGGCCCTGAATTGCGCCGCCGTCTGCGCGCGGTTCTCGCGCCAGACCAGACCGACCGCGACGCGCCAGACTTCGTGGGGAGCGAGCGGCCCAGCCCCATCGGCAGGCGCAATCGCCCGTCGTGGGTGGCGGCGGCCATTCCGGTGGCGGCGGCGCTGCTGCTGGTGGCGCTGGCGGCGACGCTCTTCAACCGCTTCCCCGGTTTCTCACGGCAGGGCGCGCCGAGCCAAACCACACCGAATCCGGCCAGCCCGCTGCAGCAGACCACCAGTGCGATCAATGCGCTCGCCGGGCAGTTGGCATTCACACCTGTCAGCCCAACCTATCTGCCGACGGGCGCCAGTGCACCGCACAGTCGCATCGGCCCCCAGGAGCAGGTGCAGAAGAACTCGCGCTATCTCGATGTCACCTGGAGCTTCCAGAGTGGCCCGGTCTCCACGCTGCATCTGCGCGAGCTACCGAATGGGCTGGCGTTCGATGGCTACACCGCCGGCAATAGCGCCGCCGCTGGCTCACAGGCGCAGACCCGCCTGCAATGGGGGCTGCCACAGACGCCAGGATGGCAGCCGCTGACGCCGACCACCTGCGCGAGCTGCCTGGCCGTCGGCGAGACACGCTCGACCATGCAACTTGCGGTGGACGCCAGGCCGCGTAGTGGGGCCAGCGCCGACGCCGTGGCCGTCTGGCTGCGCATGGTCAGCCTTTCGCTCGACGCCCCCTACAAGCCGCTCAGCGTGCGACTGGCCTCACCCAGCAGCAGCGACGTGCTGCATTATCAGGCCACCGTCAGCGATGCGCAGGGCCAGTCGTGGCAGTGGACGGTGAGCACACTCGGCGCGCTGAGTGGGCAGCAAAACGCGCAGGCTGTTGGCATGGGCGTCAACATCACAGAGATTCTCAATGCCGGGCAGGGCGTGCGGCTGGACAACGCTACGCATACCTTCGAGCGCATCTACCCTGTGCCTTCGGCCCAGCCGCCGCACAGTGTCACCCAGCCACTGATCGCCACCAACGACTACCTGGCGGCAGGCGAGCTGTGGAATCTGGGCGTGGGGCCGGTCAAGCTCCCTGGTGGGCGCAGCGTCACCGCCATCGATCTGTTCTGGGCCGACGCCGCGCAGCCAGAGCACATCTACGTGGACGCCTCGACGGGACAGGCGCTGGCTTTGGTCGTCACGCCATCCAGCGAATCCAGCGAGCACCCCGGTGGAGTCAACGGCGCGCAGAGCTTTATTTCGACGACCGCCTGCCAGCCCTACACCGTCACCTACACTTTCATCGAATACCTGCCGCCGGACTCGCCGACGCTCTTCAGCACTGCGCAGCCGGCGAATTGGCGCCAGGGAACCGTGGCTCCCGCCTTCCAGTGCCAGGGGTAGGAGGCGGAACCTGTCCCCCTCTCCCGCAAAGCGGGGGAGGGGCTGGGGGTGGGGGCCAGCCGCACGCGCGAGACGACAATCGCCCGGCATGTGACGCGCGCGGCTGGCTGCGCGTCTGTTCACAATACCTGAGCGCATCCACCGCAGTGTACAGACCGCCTGGATGATGCTACACTGAGTACTTGAATCTTCTCCCCACGCTCAGGGAAACCAGACGCTTGTTTTCTTCACCCATGCGCGCTCGAAACTCCAGCGCGGCATGTGTGTTTGGCGTGTCAGCGGAGGCGACGACATGGATGCCCGTCAGGTGTGGCAGAACGCGCTGGAGCGTATCCAGCAGCGCGTGTCACGCGGGGCGTACACCACCTGGTTTCGCGGCGCAGTCGGCGTGGAACTGTCGCAGCGCACGCTGACGGTTGGCGTCTCCAACACCTTCGCCGCCGAGCATCTGAGCCAGCGCTTCGCCGATGTGACACGCACGGCGGTCAGCCAGGCGCTTGGCGCGCCCGCCGAGGTGCGCTTTGTTCCGCTGGCCGTGCTCGCCAGCGCCGTCGCCTCGCAGCCGCCTGCCGCCGCAGCCCTGGAGCGTGCCGCCGAGCCAGCGCGACGCCGCGCCAGCCGCTCGCCTGGCGCGCCGCCACGCGCCGAGGCCGCTCGCAGCGCCGCACGCGCCACGCCCGCACGCGCGCGACCCATCGGGCGTGCGGGCAGGCCAGCCCCCGCGCTCGATCATCTGCGCGCGCAGCCGCCGCTCCCTGGCATGACAGCGGCCATGAGCGAGCATCCCACGGCATCGCAGCCAACCGCGCGGCCCGCGCCCGCTGTCGCGGCGCGCTCAGGCCCGCTGCGCGGCTCGCCGCCGTGGTCAGCGGATGGCGGGGCGCCCAACCCGCGCTTCACCTTCGAGACGTTCATGGTGGGGGTCAACAATCGCTTCGCCTATGCCGCCGCGCAGGAAGTCGTCAGCGCGGCGGGCCAGCGCTACAATCCACTGCTGATCTATGGCGGCGTCGGGCTGGGCAAGACGCACCTGCTGCACGCCATCGGCCACCACCTGATGGAACAGGGGCTGCGTGTGGTCTACGTGACGGCAGAGCGCTTCACCAACGAGATCGTGGAGGCGATTCGCCGCCGCACGACGCAGCAGTTCCGCGACCGCTACCGCTCGGTGGATGCGCTGCTGATGGACGACGCGCAGTTCATCGCCGGGCGCGAATCGACGGAGGAAGAGTTCTTTCACACCTTCAACTGGCTGCATGAGGCCGATAAGCAGATCGTGCTGACCAGCGACCGCCCGCCGCGCGCCATGCGCCAGCTCCACGACCGCCTGCGATCGCGCTTCGAGTGGGGGCTGCTGGCCGACATCCAGCCGCCCGACTACGACAGTCGTCTGGACATCCTGCGCGC
>DATBTW010000120.1:0-12275 GCA_036559055.1 Ktedonobacterales bacterium | reverse complement strand
TGCGCGCTCTTCGTCGGGCTGCTGGGGCTACAGGGGCGCATCCTGGGGGTAGATGGCGATGTCGGCTGGAATATCGCGCTCGGCACGCTGACCTTGCAGCATGGGCTGCCGCGCACGGAGCCGTTTCTCAGCGGCACGCTGGGGCAGCCATCGGTGCAGTGGGAATGGCTCTCGCAAGTAGTCTATGCCCTGGGCTACGCCGTCGGCGGGCTGAATGGCGTTGTCTCGGTCACTTCGCTGCTGATGGCGGCGACGTTGCTGGGACTCTACGTGACGCTGCGACGGCATGGCGCTTCGCCGCTGCCAGCCGTGGCGCTGACGCTGCTGGGCGCGCCGCTGGTGGCGATGGCCTGGACGGCGCGGGCGCAGGTCTTCTCGCTGCTCTTCACACTGTGGTGGGCCGAGTGGCTCTATCGCTACTGGCGCACGGGCCAGCGCTGGCGCCTGTGGCTCTTTCCGGCGGCGTCGGCGCTGTGGGCCAACTTCCACGCGGGCTGGCTGGGCGGTGTAGCCTTGCTGGGCGTCGCGCTGGCGCTGGCCTGGCTGACGCCGCCCGCGCGGCGCGTGGCCAGCCCGCTCTGGCTGGGCGTGACGCTGGCGGGATCGCTGGTGGCGACGCTGCTGACGCCGTGGGGCTTTGACTACTGGTGGCATATCATCGCCTTCACCTTCAATCCGCTGATCGCGCGCTACACGCAGGAATATCAATCGCCAGACTTTCATCTGGCGGCGCTGTGGGCCTATCTGGCGCTGGTAGGGCTGCTGGTGGGGATGTGGCTGCTGGCGGCGCGGCGCGGTCGGCGCATCGAGCCGCTGGGGCTGGCGATCTGCGCGCTGTGGACGACGCTGGGCTTTCTCTATGTGCGCTTCGTGCCGCTATGGCCGCTGGTCTGCCTGCCCTACCTGGTCGATGCGCTGCCCGCGCCCATCGCCGAGGCCAGCGCAAAGTTAGCCAACCAGTCCGATACGCCAGATGTGGCGCCAGACTGGCGTATGGCTGCAGTAGGGAGCGCGCGGCGCGCCTGGGCCAGGTTGGGCGCCGCCTCACAGCGCGCGGCGCAGATGGAGCGGCTGGTGGGGCGCGGCGTCTGGCCGCTGCTGGCGCTGGCGCTGCTGGTGGCGCTCGTCCTGAACGGCGGACGCATACCAGGACAGGCCAAGCCTATCCTGCGCGCCGAATGGGACGCTCATGCCTTTCCGGTGGCGGCGGCGCAGCGGCTGCGCGCGAGCGGGCTACCCGCCGGACGTGGCTACAATCCATATGAGTGGGGCGGCTACCTGGATGAGGCGCTGCCGGAGTATCATGTCTTCATCGATAGCCGGTCAGATGTCTACAGTCGGCAGTTTCTGGCGGACTATATCACGATCACGGATGTCGCGCCGGGCTGGGATAAACTGCTCGCCTACTACCACATCCAGTGGGCGCTGCTTCAGACCGATGCGCCACTGAAACAGGCGCTCGCGCTGGATGGCTGGCGCTGCCAGGCGGAAGACGATCAGGGTGTGGCGACGCTCTGTGTGCGCCCCGGCGCGCCGGGCGGCGCAGCGACGCGAGCGCCCGTCGGGTGGGCGCTGTACGCGATATTGAGGAGTGACGCATGAGGAGCCAGACGCACTGGCGACGATCGTTCGGGCGGGGGCCGCTCGCGGCTCTGGCCCAGGCGATGACGCTGGCGCTGCTGGCGCTGCTGGCGCTGGCGGGATGCAGCGCCTCTGGCGGCGGGAGTGGCATCAATGTGACGCTCGGGCTGCAAGGCTCGACAGCGGATAATCCCGCGCCGCCGCCCAAGGTCGCGTCCACGGGGCCAGACAAGACGTACGCCTTCGTCTATGACAATCAGGTCTGGGCGCACCTCAAGGGGTCGTCAGGACTTACGCAGGTGACGCGGCTGACGCTCTCGGCTGGCGCGACCATCGCGTGGGGGCCGCTGGTGTGGTCGCCGAGCGGGAATTCACTGGCGTTCGCGCTGGTGCAGAACCTCGCCACCGATCAACTCACGCGCGACGCGGGCCAGATCTACTACGTCAACGTCTCCTCGTGTCTGTCGTCGTCTGGCGCGAACTGCCCGGTCTATAATACTGAGATCACCGGCAGCGTCTACGGCCACACGTATGACTGGCTCAACGACGACTGGCTGATCGCGGGCGGTGGCTCCGGCATCACCGCCTACGATGTCAGCGATCCGAATGGCTGGCGCACCTGGCAACTGCGCATGACCACCAACGACAACCGCGACTACAACTGCGGGCCGACTCGCTCGTATGGAGATGTGGAGAGCGTCGGCACGACGCTCTACTATACCTGCATGACTATCGCGAATCGGGGCGGGACGGGAGTCGTCGGGACGGCGACCCTGAACTCGCTCAGCCTCTCTGGCGTCGCCAGCAATTTCAGCCTCGATCCTGTCACGCGCGATGAGAACATCGCCAGCATCCTCAATGGGAACCAGGGATTGTATGGGTCGCAACTGCTCTCGCTCGGCAATGTCTACTCCGACCCCAGTGGCCAGTTCGAGGCGGGCGCGTGGACGGTTGGCAGGAATAACCTGGCCTATGAGCGCATCGGGAATGTTGACGCGCAGAAGAGCGTTGCCGCGCGCACGCTCTGCCTGACCACCATCTACAATCTGGGCTGTGATTCGACGCCTATCAGCGCGGTCACGTCGCAGCCGCTCGCGGCGCATGCGCAGTTCGCGCTGGGGCCGGGCGGCGCCGTGGCCTATCAGGGCGACAAACTGTACCTGAGCGGGCAATCCAGCGGCATCGCGGTAACGTCACCCTATGCGCCCGTCTGGCTCACCGGCTCGTCGGCGCTGGCGACCGATGTGACGGCCACCACCACCGACGCCTCTGGCGTGACGCGCACGACGGCCAACCTGGTCATCGCGCAGGGCAACTCGCCCGCCACGTTGATCGCCGGGGCCAGCGACGCCGCGCTGAGCTAGCTCAACGAGCACGAGAAGAGAAGCAATCCAATGCGGTCGATAGACGATGATACCCCTATGCAGGTGGCCGTGCTGCGCAGGCTGCGCGAGTGGGGGCCGCTGCCAGAGAGCGACATCAGCCGGATGGTGAAGGGCTTCATGCTCGTCACCGATGATCTGCGCGGCATGGCTGAGGAAGGGTATGTCGATCTGGCGTTCATCGGCGACGAGTATGTCGTCTCGATGACCACCCTCGGGCGGCTCTTTCTGGAGCAGCAGGAGCAAGCGCAGCAGTGACGCGCTGGCTGCGACGAGCGTCCGTCGCGTGATAGAGTAGACCGCAGACAAGCGATACTGACCCAGGCGAGCGCCATCGAGAGCGGCTCGCCTGGCCGCAGAGCTGAACAATTGCCGCGCATCGCGCTGGCGTCGCCAGCAATGAGGTGGACGACGACGGGCGGCTGGAACGATATGACAACAACGACAGGAAAGGCATAGCTAACACACTTGAGTACGCAACGCACACGGCCAGATGGCCGACGTGGCCGCGCAGGCGGCCAACTCCGATTCGTCCCGCTGGGAGGGCTGGGCGAGATCGGCAAGAACATGATGGTGATCGAATACGGCGAGGATATCGTTATCGTCGATGGCGGATTGATGTTTCCCGACCACGAGATGCTGGGCGTCGATCTGGTCATCCCCGATACGAGCTATCTCGCCGACAAGCTCGACCGCATCCGCGGCGTTTTCATCACGCACGGGCACGAAGATCATATCGGCGGGCTGCCCTATCTGCTCCCACAACTGAATTTTCCGCCCGTCTACGCCACCAAGCTGACGTTGGGCCTGATTACGGTGAAGCTACGCGAGCGGCGCATCCTGGATCGCGCGACGCTGACGGAGATCAGCCCCGGCGACCATACGCAGGCGGGCGTCTTCGATGTCAGCGTGCTGCGCATCAATCACAGCATCCCAGACTCGGTGGCCGTCGTGCTGCGCACGCCCGTGGGGACGGTGCTGCACACCGGCGACTACAAGTTCGACTACACGCCAGTGGATGGGCTGCGCGCCGACATCGGTGGGCTGGCGCGCCTGGGCGAGGAAGGCGTGCTTGTCATGTGCGGCGACTCCACGCGCGTGGAGAATCCCGGCTACACGCCCTCGGAGCGCGTCATCTCCGACACCTTTGAGGAGATCTTCAGCAAGGCGGAGGGACGCATCATCGTCGCCACTTTCGCCTCGCTGATCTCGCGCGTGCAGCAGGTGGTGGATGTCGCGGTGAAGCAGAACCGCCGCGTGGCGCTGGTAGGCCGCTCGATGGTCAACAATGTGCAGATGGCGCTGGAACTGGGCTATCTGCATGTGCCAGCGGGCGTGCTGGCCAGCGTGGACGAGATTGGGAAGATTCCAGCGCGCAAGCTGGTCATCATCTGCACGGGCAGCCAGGGTGAGCCTACCTCAGCGCTGACCAAGATCGCCAGCGGCGACCACTGGCTTGTGCAGATCGAGAAGGGCGACACAGTCATCCTCAGTTCGACGCCGATTGTCGGCAACGAGCGGGCAGTAGCGCGCAATATCGACAATCTGATGCGTCAGGGCGCCATCCTCTACTATCAAGGCAAGGCGCAGGTACATGTCTCCGGCCACGCCAGCCGCGAGGAGCTGAAGCTGATGCTGGCGCTGGTGCGCCCACGCTGCCTGATCCCCGTGCATGGCGAGTATCGCATGCTCTCGCGGCACGCCGATCTGGGGGTGAGCATGGGCGTCGAGCCGCAGCGCGTGGTAGTGGCGCAGGATGGCGACATCATCGAGGTGAATGCGGGCGGCGATATCGCCATCATCGATCACACCTCGTGTGGCAATGTCTATGTGGATGGCACGGGCGTGGGAGATGTCGGCCAGGTGGTGCTGCGCGACCGCAAGGCGCTCTCGAAGGATGGCGTGCTGGTAGTGACGCTGACGGTGGACGCCGAGACGGGCGAGCCGCTGGCGCGGCCAGACATCATCTCGCGCGGCTTCGTCTACGAGCGTGAATCAGAGGCGCTGCTGGAGGAGGCGCGCGCGCGGGTCATCCAGGCGTTCCAGAAGCACTCGCAGACGCGCGGCGCCTCCGCCGACTGGAACTACGTCAAGAACAAGATTCGCGACACGCTGAGCGAATTCATCTATGAGCAGAACAAGCGCCGCCCGATGATCTTGCCGGTGGTGGTCGAGGTGTGACGGCGGAACGGCGCCCCCAGCCTGTCTCCTACAGAGGAGGGAAGCCAGGAGGACATGAAAAAGGGGCGTCCCAACAGCGTGACGCCCCTTTGATTGTGTGTGACCGCGTGAGGGCAAGCGATCGATGCGCGCTTGCCGATGGCCGTCAGTACGCTCAGTACCAGATCGCGCGCGGGAAGTGATTGGCGGTGAGCAGATAACGGCGCTCGTCAGATTCAAGCAGCAATTTGTGCATCAGCACGACATCGGCCTCGGGGAGACCAACCGCCGCAGGCTGCACACACAATCGTTCCGTGACTCTGCCATGCTCCACCACCTGCACCTGGCCCGGGCCGCGTGGAATGCGGTAGATGCGGCCAGGATACTCCCGGCTGGACACTTCGAGGTAGCCATTGTAGCCCAGCGACTCATACTCACGTTCGTCGAGTAGCCGCCGCAGCAGGGCCTCGGCGGTGCGCTCGGCTGGCACTGGCCACCACGAGCGCGTGCGTAGCCAGGGCCAGATGCGTGAGCGGAAGTATGGGCTCAACGTCAGTAGCGACGATACTCTGAACATCACGACCATCATCGCGATCAAGGTGACGAACATGATGAGCACACTGGCGCTCTTCATGGCGGTGTCCTGACTCAGCCGCCGACGACTCGGGGGATCATGACGATCTCCTGAGCGGCGGGGTCGAATGCGTCAATCCGCTCGGCTGGCTTGCCCGGCGTGACACGGACGGCGGTCGAGCCGCGTGCGCGCTGCTCTGCGAAGATGCGCTCGGCCTCTTTGATGGCCTGCTGTGCTTCCTCGTCGCCTACCAGGACGGCGGGTTGGTTCCATTCAAATCGATCGTCACCGTGATGCGATAGAACTCTCAGCACCCCCATAACTCGTGCTCCTGTCTTGAGGCCAGACGCTCTCGTGGTCCGGCATAGGCACGGTTATTCGGCTTTCATGGCCGCCATCCTTGCGCGGCGACAAGCGTGAGGCTTGTGGATGTTCCATTCTCCTGATCGCCGAAATGCCATGCTGTTGCAGCCACGCGCCAACCGGCTTCATGGCCGCTTGATCGAGTTGCGCCGTGCGCTGTCACTGACGTTGATCCTCCCTGCAAAACGCGGTTCCCGAAAGACTGTCCGCATCCTCGGCGCCAAACTCGACTGTAGCGCCGCTGGTTTTGTTCGGAAGATGGGGTCTTCGCCCTCCAAGGCGCCTAAGCGCGTAAAGCATGCCAAATTACGCACTGACAATGCAGTGACAAGCAGTGGCAGGGACGGCGCGCTAACGTTCATCCATCCCGCGCTGCGCCATCAGTCGCAACTGCTCTCCGAAACCGCGTAGCTCCAGCCACTCGCGCGATGCCCCGGTGATCATGACGGGCGCTCGTTGCAGCTCGGTGATGGAGCCGCTGCCCGTCAGTTGCATCGCGACGCATAGCTCGCGCAGGAACTGGTCGAGGAACTCGCGCACGGCCGCTTCGCTCTCCGCGGCGGCCTTCAGGAATGGAAACCCCAAACCAACCAGACTGGCCCCCAGCGCCAGCGCGCGCGCCGCATCCAGCCCTGAGCGTACCCCACCAGTGGACGTGATGGGAAGGTCAGGCGCGCCCGCGTGCGCCTCCACGACAGCGATTGGGGTGACGACACCCCAATCGCGATAGAGCGCGCCGATGGCCCCGGTGCGACGGTCGCCGCGATCTTGAGCACGCTGCGCCTCCATCGCCGCCATGCTGCTTCCGCCCGCTCCGCCCACATCGATCGCTGAGACGCCAGCGCGCGCGAACCGTCGCGCCTGCTCATAGTTGACACCCGCGCCCGTCTCTTTGGCAATCACGGGAACGCCTACCGCATCCGCAATCTCGCGTATGTTCGCCAGGACGCCGCGCGCGTTGCGGTCGCCTTCGGGCTGCGCCGCCTCCTGTAGGAAGTTCAGGTGGATGGCCAGCGCGTCGGCCCCGATCATCCGTACGGCGGCGCGGGCGTCGTCGGTGGTGAAGGCGGGCTTGTCGCGCTGCGCGATCAACTGTGGCGCTCCCACGTTGGCGATCAGGAAGGCGTCGGGCGCTTTGGCGCGTGTGACGCTGTACGTGCTGGCGAGCTGCGGCGTCACCAGCGCGGCGCGCTGGCTGCCCACGCCCATCGCCAGCCCGTACTCCTGCGCGATGACGCCGAGCCGTTCGTTGATGATGGCCACATCTGGATGCCCGCCAGTGAGCGATGAGATGAAGATGGGGTAACGCAGACCTCGCCCCAGATACTCGACTGAGGTGTCGATCTCGTCCAGGTTGACCTCTGGCGCCGCCTGATGGATCAGGTGGATGTCAGCCCACGAGGCCGACTGTGGCGCCGAGATGTCGTGCGTCAGCGAGATCTGCACATGCTCAGCCTTGCGCTGCTTCACCTCATCGCTCATCGGTGAGCCTTCTTCCATCTCAGAGAGATACGTCGCCATGATACGTCGCGATACACCGCGCGCATGGCCTGGCGCATGGCCAGATTGTAACGCCTTCCACATGTGGCGGGCCAAGCTGGGCGGACGCTGCGCGCTACCACTGCATGCCCGCTGCTTCCAGGATGGCGCGTCGCGCCAACTCGCGCGCCATCTGAACCTTATAGCCGTTGTGCGCAAGCGGCTGAACGCCCTCCACTGCTCGCTCAGCCGCCAGCGCGGCTAGCTCTGGCGTGAGGGATTGTCCCTCCAGCAGCGCCTCAGCCGCTTGCGCGCGGCGCGGCGCGTTGGCGACGCCGCCCAGCGCCAGCCGCGCCCTCGCAACACGCCCATCCACCAGCGTCATCTGCGCAGCCGCGCTCACCAGCGCATACGCCCACGCCTGCCGATCCATCAGCTTCAGGTAGACGCCGCGCGCTCCGGCTGGCTGCGCCGGGATGTTGATGGCGACGATCACCTCGTTGGCGGGCAGTGTCGTCTCGCGGCGGCGCGCTGCGGTGGGCGCGCTGATGAGCGCGGGCAGCGTCAGGGCGCGCTGGCCCGCTGGGCCGACCACCTCGACGGTAGCCTCCAGCGCAAGCAGCGCGGGGGCCAGGTCAGAAGGATGAACAGCGACGCAGGGGCCATCATCGAAGATGGCGCTGTATTTGTTCTGGCCGTCGCGCGCGAAGCATTGCTGACCGCCCTTCAGCCAGCAGTCGTAGGGGCCACGAAAGTACCAGCAGCGGTTGCGCTGCATCAGATTGCCGCCTACGGTGGCCATGTTGCGCAGTTGCGGCGTGGCGGCGTCGCGCACCGCCGCTGGCAAGATGGGCAGGCGCTCGGCCAGCGCGGCATGGCGCTCAATCTCGGCCAGGGTGGTCAGCGCGCCGATGCGCGTCGAGCCATCGGGCGCCAGCGTGACGCCACGCAGCGCGTGCGCGGGCTTCAGGTCGATGATGCGGGTGGGCGCGGCCAGATCGGCCTTCATCAGCGAGAGCAGGTCAGCGCCCCCGGCGATGAGGCAGCTTGCGCCTGCGGTGTCGGATTGCAGGGCCGCCACGGCCTCCTCGGCGCTGCTGACGGCGCGAT
Source organism: Ktedonobacterales bacterium (assembly GCA_036559055.1). GTDB lineage: Bacteria > Chloroflexota > Ktedonobacteria > Ktedonobacterales > JADMIN01 > JAKAIY01. The sequence goes on along the minus strand of DATBTW010000120.1, from coordinate 3,626 downwards.
GCTCGAATGCGCGCATATGGTCGGCTCCGTCCTCTCTAGTGGTCGTTCAGGAGCGCCAGCACGCGATCTGGCGTCAGTGGGAGTCCGGTCACCGGGCGGCCGATGGCGTGCGCGACGGCGTTGGCGATGGCGCCTGCCGTCGGGATGATCGGCGGCTCACCGGCTCCCAGCGCGCCTATCGTATTGGCGAGCTCGTTGGCGGCGCCGACTGAGATGATCTCGATCTGCGGGATGTCGCGGATGGTGGGAACCTTGTAGTCGCCCAGATTCGGATTGACTGAGACGCCCAGCCGCTCATCCACGATGCGCTGCTCGAAGAGCGCCATGCCCAACCCCTGAATGATGCCGCCTTCTATCTGGCTGCTGAAAGTCAGCGGATTGACGATGCGCCCGCAGTCATGCGCGGCGACGATGCGCAGCACGCGCGTCACGCCCGTCGCGATGTCCACCTCGACCTCTGCGAACTGCACGCCAAAGGTGCGCACGATGACGCCATCGGCGTTGGGGCCGCGCATGCCACGCGCTGTCACCTCGTGGCCCTCAAGCAGGCTCAGGTATGAGCCAATGGAGTCCATGTCTTTGCCCGTCTCGCGGTTGACGATGACACCCTCGCGCACGTCTAGCGCGTCGACGGGCGCCTCGGCGAGATGGCTGATGATCTCCAGCATCTCGCGCCGCGCCGCCAGCGCTGCCATGCGCACGGCGGGGCCGACCGAGGCCAACGTCATGCTGCCACCGCTGGCGGGCGAGAAGACACCAAACTCCGTCTCACCCAGCTCCACGCGAATGGCGCTCATGGGGATGCCCAACTCCTCGGACGCGATCTGCGACAAGACGGTGCGCGTGCCAGTGCCGATGTCCTGCGTGCCGGTCATGATGACCGCTGAGCCATCGGGCAGCACCTTGGCGATGGCCTGCGCGGGCGGGCCGCCGTCGCCGCCCCAGAGCTGGCTGGCCATGCCCACGCCGCGCCGCAGGGTTGATGCGCGGCCACGCGGATAGCGGCGCTCCTCGGCGTCGCGGCTGGCCCAGTCGATGCGCTCAGCCGCCTGGTCGTAGGCGGTCAGCAGTGTCTTCACCGCGTAGGGCTGGTCGAGTACCTGATAGTGCGGCGCGTAGTTCTTGCGCCGAAGCGCCAGCGGATCCATGTGCAAGGCGCGGGCGAGGTCATCCAGCGCTACCTCCAGCCCACTGATGCCCTCCACAACACCCGGCGCGCGAAACGAGGCGAACGTGCCGAGATTCGTCAGCGCGCCCGTGTCCACCGTGCGCACATTCGGGCAGAGATACATCTCTTTGGCAGGCAGGCTCACAGGCGGGTACCAGCCACCCCACGCGCCGAGATTGCCTAGCGAGCGCAGCTCGAGAGCGGTCAGCGTTCCGTCACGTTTCGCGCCGAGCCGGTAGCTCTGCGCCGTCGGCTCGCGGTAGCCAGCCGCCAGGTTCTCTTCCTCGCGGCTGAACATGTACTTCACCGGTCGTCCCAGCTTCTGAGCGGCCCAGGCGGCGATGATGCCCGCGTTCCCTGCGCCGATTTTGCTGCCGAAGCCGCCGCCCATATAGCGCTTGATGACGTGCACCTGATTCTGGTGGAGCTTGAGCGCGTTGGCGATCTGCTGTCGCGCGCCAAAGATGTCCTGGGTGGAACTCCACAACGTCAGCGTGTGGCCGTCCCATTGCGCCACGCCGCCATGCGTCTCCAGGCTATTGTGCAGGTTGGCTGCGGTGGTGAAGCGCGTCTCGGTGATGACCTCCGCCTCGGCGAAGCCAGCCGCCACGTCTCCACGCTCATACGTCTTGGGGAACTCGTCCGATATCTGGTTGCGCTCGCGCTCGCTGTAGACGCGCGGCGCATCGGGGGCGATGGCGGCCTCTGGATCGACGACGAAGGGCAGAGGCTCGTACTCCACGGTAATCAGCCGTAGCGCCTCGATGGCCTGCTGGCGTGTCTCGGCCAGCGCGATAGCGACTTCCTGCCCCTGGTGGACGACCTCCTCGGCGAAGATTGGTCGCCCCGAAGCGGGGTGTACGAGGTCGGGCGTGTTGAAGCGCGTGTAGACGGCGCGCACACCGGGCGCGGCCTCAGCGCGTGCGGTATCGACGCGAGCGATGCGTGCGTGCGGGTGCGGTGAGCGCAGGCCCGCCGTGACCAGCAGCCCTGGAAGCAGCATGTCGTAGCTGTATTGCGCGGCGCCGGTGGCGCGTTCGCGGCCATCGACCCGTGGGATGGGCTTGCCAACCACGCGCAACTCGGCGTCGGCGCCCCAGACCTCAGGCTCGTCGCCTTCCATGACGACGCGCTGCTCATAGACGACCCCTTCAAACTCGACGCGCGTGGTGACGATGCGAATCGGCATAGGTGTCCTGATCCTCTGGTGTCGTTTGCTGACAGGGCAGCAGGAAAATGGCCAGTTGTGGGGGCGCTAGCGCCCGGCGAGGGATCGCGCAGCCGCGCGCAGCTTGACGTAGGCGCCGCAGCGGCAAAGATTGCCTGCCAGCGCGCGGTCGATCTCCTCATCGGAGGGATGCGGCTCGTGGTCGAAGAGCGCTTTCATGGCGAGCGCCTGGCCAGACGTGCAGAAGCCGCATTGGAGCGCGTCCTGCTCGATCATGACGCGCTGAATGGGATCAAGCTCGCCCGCAGCCGCCAGCCCCTCGATGGTTGTGATGGCGCGGCCCTCCTGCTCGATGGTGAGCAGCAGGCAGCCATACATCGGCGCGCCATCCACCAGCACCGTGCAGGCGCCACACTGGCCCATGTCGCAGCCAAGCTTGGCGCCCGTCAGGCCGAGTTCATCGCGCAGCGTATCGAGCAGGGTGGCGCGCGTCTCGACGTCTACGGTGTAGTCGGCGCCATTGATGGTCAAGCGCGCCGACCGCCGCCATGCTGCTTGCTCGTTCGCGGGCGTATCGGCGTGGCGCCCCGCAGTCTGATCGGGCATGGGACCTCCCCTGGTGAAGCGACCGGAGAGCCTTCGGCGCAGACGCCAACGGACTTTTCCAGCGCAACGCCATCTGACTTTAGCACAGGAACGCGCACGGCGGCAAATCGCTGGCGGGCGCTGAAATTCAGGGGTGAGCGGGCGCGCAAAACGTCCCAATTTGCTTGACACTGTACGCGCGAAACCGCTACAGTACGCTCGCGCCGTATCGCGTGTCGTGCGCGTGCGGGAGTAGCGCAGGGAGGTTGTGGTGCGCGATATCACCCGCGCCCGGTTATCCGCAGTGGCGAAGAGCAGGCGGGCGTCGCCCGAGGAGTTGCGTGAGGCGCAGGCTCGCATCAAGGAGATCGACGCCGAGCTACGGCAGCTCGAACTACAGCCCGAGACAAAGCAGGGTGAGGAGCGCCAGGCGCGCTATGAGCGCGTGCTGCGCCTGCGCGAGATGCGCGACGACTTCGAGTCGCGCTTTCCTGTGCGCCAGCCACGCCAGCCCAACAGCATGATGCTGGCGCTGGTGATGACGATTGGCTCATTTCTGACCTGCGCGTTCTGCGCGGGCGGCTTCTATTTCGCCTACAACGCGCTGAACTACAATCCGGGGCCGAGCGCGACCGCGCAACTCTTCTGGTCTGATGAGCAATCGCAGAACTATCCGGACATCTACCTGAACCTGCTCGGCTCTAA
>DATBTW010000119.1:0-4123 GCA_036559055.1 Ktedonobacterales bacterium | reverse complement strand
AGGCCACTGCGCTCCGTCTTATAGAGGCTCTGCTGGAAGGCATAGACCAGCGGCGCCACGAAGAACGCGACGAAGAGGACGAAGAAGGGCAGCACGAACAGGTACGGGATCAGCATGCGCGGCTGGAAGCGCCGCCGCACGGCACGGGTGGGCCGCTCGGCTCCGCGCGCGCTGCTCGCGGCAGGCGACTCTACGACCGCTCGAGTCTCCATTGACAGCCTCCCTCGCCCATGATGTCGCCGACGTGATCGCTGCGCCAGCGGCGGGAGCATGGGGCAGTTGGATAGTATCGCCTGGCGCGCCAGGATCAGGGTTCGCCGTGTCTCGCCGCACGCAGCACACTCGGCCACTCTACGGACACGAACTACACGGACAATACGGACAATACGGACACGAATCGAAGGTAGCGCGACGAGGGGCAGGGCGTCCCACCCCTCGCGCGCAGGTCAGGCTACGAGCCTGTGGCGCTTTCGGCGTTGATACCATTGCCTGTGAGGTCGCTCATGATCTGCCCCTGGAGGCTGGTGAGAGCGGCGCTCAGCGAGGTGTGGTTCGCGACCGCCGAGCTAAAGTCGTCGCCCTGGAGGTTCGTCACCGAGGTCAGGTCCGGCGGGAAGAGCCAGCCAGTGCGCACATTCTCTTTGACGAAGATTTGATCGACGACCTGGTTGCCATAGTAGGCGTTGGGGGCATTCACTGCGGTCGAGCGCGCTTGCAGGTTGGCGGGATACCAGCCGATTTGCTGCACGCCGATGTTGAGGCTTTGCTGATTCGTGAGGTACCACTGAGCGAACTCATTGGCTTCCGCCGCGTGCTTGGTGCCGCTGATCACCGAGATGGCGGAGCCGCCCCACATCGCGGTATCGTTCGCGCCTGCGGTCCACTGCGGAATCGGCGCGACAGACCAGTTATTGGCCTGATCTTTGGCGTCGCCGGGAATCACGCCCTGACCCCACACCGCCGAGACCCACGAAGCGACCGTACCCTGGTTGAGTCCGGAGGCCCAGTCATTCGAGAAGTCGGCCACGGTCGAGACGAGCCCCTGATCAATCAGGTTCTGCCAGAAGGTAGCCACCTGCATGGAAGCGGAACTGTTGATGCCGACCTTCCACGCCTGCTTGGCGGAGTCGATGGCGAACCACTGCGCGCCTGCCTGCCATTCCAGCCCCTGGAACCAGCCGGTGCTCTGGGGCGGGAACGCGGTGATGTAGTAGTGCGGGCCGAGCGCGTGAATCTTGACGGCGTCCGCCGCGAACTCCGCCCAGGTGGTCGGCGGATTGGCGATGCCTGCCTTCTGGAAGATGGACTTGTTGTAGAAGAGCGCCATTGGGCCGGTATCCTGCGGATAGCCGTACTGCGCGCCGTTCTCGCCCGCCAGACCCCACGCCGCCGCATCAAACTGGCTCTTGACGGAGTCTGAGCCGTACTTGGAGATATCGACCAGCGCGTTGTTGGCGACCATCGTCGGGATGTACTGATATTCGACCAGCGCCACGTCTGGCGCATTCCCCGCGCGCACGGCGGCGAGAATCTTGGGGTAGTACTGGCCGAAGCCGGACGGCTCAGTGTGATAGGTGACGTGGATGTTCGGATGCGTCTGATTGAAGAGATCGACCTGCTTCTGGATCGGCGGATTGAAGCTCCAGAACGTGAGGTTGACGACCTGGCCGCTTCCACTGGTCGATCCAGTGCTGCACGCGGACAAGAGGGCGACCAACCCCATGAGCGTAACCATGATGAGTGATGCGCGTCTGTGCGAATACCGCACGGTAGACCTCCTGACGGTGGATGAACGGATCACGGCGTGGATCCGGTGTCGTACCTATGCGCCAGCGCGGGGTGTATGCATGTCGCGTGATCGTCTCACCGCGCGCTCCTGGCGCTAGACCGCTATCGGGCGTGGCGAGTGTGGGGGCTTCAAGGCGCGCGACAGGCTGCCGGATGATGCAGGCGCCGCTGTGTACGCCTCCTCTCAGATCGCTTCTGTTTGCGCTACCGTTACCGATGTCGGAACCGATTACGGACAAGTATACGGATGGGGTATCGTCTTGTCAAGCGTCGCTATGTGTCAGGCCGCGATTGCTTCAGCTCGTGGCGCGAGAGACCGCCTACAGTGAGCGGTGAATCCAGACTGGATGGGCATTAGTCCGCCATATGCTCAGCGGAGGGCACAGGGTCAGCGGAGGGCACAGGGTCAGCGGAGGGCACAGGCTTGACCTGCCTGGCTGACTTGCTCGGTTGGCGCTGTGATGGTGTCTGCTGGAGCCTGGCGCCGCTCGACTCGCGCACGACCAGCTCCGTCGGAAGCTGCTGCTGGATAGACTTCATCGGGGCTATGTGTGGGCGCGTGGGAGACGCCTGCGTTACCTGGTCGTACCAGCCACCGTCGAAGGTATGCGGCGCCTGTGAGAGCGCCAGCAGTGTTTCCGCCGCCTGCCTGCCCATCTCCTGGAAAGGCTGGCGCACCGTCGTGAGCGCCGGGCGCACGGGCGCCAGCGGGACGATGTCGTCGAAGCCGATCACCGCCAGCTTCTCTGGCACACGGATGCCGTGGGTGCGCGCCGCTTCGAGCACGCCATACGCCATCTGGTCGTTGGCGGCGAAGATCGCGGTCGGGCGGTCCGCTGCGCTCAGCAGGCGCTCCGCCGCAGCAAAGCCGCCAGGGGTCGTGAAGTCGCCCGGCGTGATGAGCGCGCTCTCCAGCGGCATACCAGCCTCTTCCAGCGCCTGCTGGTAGCCGAGCGAGCGGTCGTAGGAGCACTGGTACAGGGCTGGCCCCTGGATGTGCGCGATGCGGCGGTGGCCTAGCGCGATGAGGTGTCGCGTCGCCTCATACGCCCCGATGCGGTTATCAGGCCCGACCCAGGGAATCTGGCCGGGGAGGCTCTGGTCGTCCAGCACGACCACGGGGAATCCCTGCTGGTACACCTGCAAGAGGTGGTTGGAAGCCTCGCGATCCATGACATCTGGCGACGACTCCACACGTGCGATGCCGTCGGGATAGATCGCGATCAACCCGTCGATCAGCCCGGTGGCCAGAATGCGATCGATCAGCGCGCTGCGGTCGGTGCGATGGCTCAGGCTATACAACACCAGCTCATACGCCGTCTGCTCGATGACCTCCGCGATCCCCTGGAGGATGTAGGGCATGAGTGGCCAGGTGAGCGATGGCACGAAGGCGCCGAGCAGGTGGGATTTGCCGCCCGCCAGGCGCGAAGCGGTCACGCTGGGGATGAAACGATGCTCGTTGATGATGCGCATGATGCGCTCGCGGGTCTCGGGGTCCACATCTGGCTTGTGGTTGAGCGTGCGCGATACGGTGGTTGTCGAGACGCCCGCCAGCCGGGCGATGTCACGAATGGTGAGCTTTTCCGCCATATGATGCGCCTCTCCTACTCACTATCCCCAGGTCTGTCCCCAACATGCACATGCGGTTCACCGACGCATCACTGCGCGTGGTTGGGTTTCCGGTTGCGGTTACGGTAACGTATTCGACTCATGATAAGGCGCATATATGGCGGTGTCAAGGATGGTCACTCGCCACATGCGCGTGTGCGCTGGCTCCCCTCTCTCGTGAAGCGGGGGAGGCGCTGGGGGAGGGGGCGCGCCGCGTGCTACGATAGAGCCGCGAGCCGGACGCGCGCCGCGAGTGAAGTGAAAGAGGATGTCGCATGCCAGAGTTGATCCCCACCACGGTCGTCGGCAGCTATCCCCAGCCCGATTGGCTGGTAGATCGCGAGAATCTGCGCAGCCGCTTGCCGCCGCGTGTGCGCGTGCGCGAACTCTGGCGCGTGCCGGAGCCGTATCTGGAGCAGGCGCAGGATGACGCCACGCTGGTCGCCATCCGCGCGATGGAGCGGGCGGGCATCGCCATCATCTCCGATGGCGAGATTCGCCGCGAGAGCTATTCCAATCGCTTCGCCACCGCGCTGGAGGGGATGGACCTCGATAACCCCGGAACAGCCATCGACCGCACGGGGCATCCCAACCCTGTGCCGCGCGTGGTTGGCCCGGTGCGCCGCGCGCGGCCTGTGGAGGTGCGCGATCTGGAGTTCCTGCGCCGCAACACCGATCACCGCATCAAGATCACCGTTCCCGGCCCCTTCACCGTCGCCCAGCAGGC
>DATBTW010000118.1:0-3349 GCA_036559055.1 Ktedonobacterales bacterium | reverse complement strand
CGCGCGCTGCTGGTAGTATTCGGGTGGTGGCGGGTAGACATCGGGCAGCGCGCCGCCTGCCCACGGCGCGCTGCCCGCAGCCAGCGGCGGCTCCGGCGCGGGCGGCTGGTTCGGCGTGTGTCCTTTCGGCTGGTCTGTCATAGGCGCCCGGGCCTCCGTCGCACGATCAGTGGTGGCGCAGCGCCAGGCGCAGCGCGTCCATTCGCCGACAGCCAGTATAGCAGGCGGAGTCAACGGCGCGTCATCCGTGGAGGCAACGGGCGGGGATCCGGCAGTCCGCGCAGTCCGCGCAGGCGGACTTTGCGGCGGCGCAGCCGCCTCCCAGGCGCGGTTTCAACCGCCAGCAGACGCAGCCAGCCGCGCCGCCTCGCGCGCCAGTGGAGCCAGCCGCCGCACGCCCTCGGTAAGCTGCTCCTCATCCATCGCGCCGAAGCCCAGCAGCAATCCGGGGCGCGGCTGGGACTGATAGTGCGGGCTGAGCGGCGCGATGGCCAGACCCTCGGCGCGGGCGCGCTCGGTCAGCGCGACATCATCAGTTCCCGGTGGCAGCAGCGCCAGCAGGTGGATGCCCGCTTCGGCTGGGCCGATCTGCACGATGTCACCTAGCTCATCGCGCAGGGCCGCCACCAGCGCATCGCGGCGCGCGCGATAGGCCCGCCGCATGCGCGCCAGGTGCCGCTCCAGCTCGCCCGCCTCGATGAACCGCGCGATGGCCAGCGCATCGCGCCAGGCGGGGTGCCGATCGCTGGCCGCCCGCGCGCGCGCCACCGGCTCGATCAGCCAGCGGGGCAGCGCCGCGAAGGCCAGCCGCGCCGCCGGATAGAGTGCCTTGGCGAAGGTGCCGAGATAGATCACCTCGTCGCGTTCATCCAGCCCGCGCAGCGCCTCCAGGGGCTGGCCCTCCAGTCGCAGATCGCCGTCATAGTCATCCTCCACCAGTGTCGCGCCCGCCCGCCGCGCCCACTCGATCAGCGCCATGCGCCGCTCCAGCGAGAGCGTCACGCCAGTGGGATACTGGTGCGATGGCGTCACGATCAGCAGGCGCGCCTCGGCGCTGGCTCCCTCTGCGCGTGGCTCTGGCAGCGCCTCTACGCGGATGCCGCTCTCATCCACGGGCACGCTGCGCAGGGCGGCGCCCTCCGCCAGAAAAGCCGCATGGAAGCCGATGTAGCTGGGGTCCTCGACCAGCAGAGGCTGCCCCGGCTCGACCAGCAGCCGCGCCAGCAGCGCCAGCACCTGCTGCACACTGCTGGCGATCAGCAATTGATCAGGGTCGCAGCGCACCGCACGCGAGCGCCGCAGCCACGCCGCGATGGCCGCGCGCGTCTCCAGCGGGCCGAGCAGCGCATCCCAGCGTCCGGAGCGCGCCGCGCTCTCGCGAGCCTGGGCGCGCAGCTCCGCCAGCGGGTCGGTGGAATCTTGCCAGGCGACGATGCGCCGCCAGCGCGCCCAGGGGAAGAGATCCGCCGCGCCCACGCTGGGGCGAAAGTCGAACGCGCCGCCGCTCACTCCGCCATCCACGCTGCCCGCGCCGATCAGCGGGATCGCCTGAATGCGGCGCGCCCAGGCCGTCAGCGCGGGGCGCTGCTGCGGCTCAGCGCCTGGCGGCTGCTCGGCAGCAGGCGCGCGCGTCGGCGGCTCCTCATGCTCCTCATGCTCGACGGGCGCGTAGCCCTCGAAGACCGGCGCGACGAAGGTGCCAGCGCCCACGCGCCCCGCCACATAGCCCTCCGCGCGCAGCCAGTCGTAGGCCGTGGCGACGGTCAGCCGCGCTACATCCAGTTCTTGCGCCAGCGCACGGCTGGGTGGCAGGCGGTCGCCCGCGCGCAGCCGCCCGGAGAGGATCGCCTGGCGCAACTGGGCGTAGATCTGGCGGGTCAGCCCCTCCGCCGCCGCGCCGGAGCGGTCGAGTGTGATGAGCAGATCGAGGGTCATCCGCTTCATAATTGGCCTGCCATCCTATTCGCAAAATGGCGCTTGCGATAGTCCAATGACTTTCAGTACCATACCACAGACACGCCAGAAACGAGCGCACTATCCAGCAGGAGAGATGATCGATGACGACCAGACCAGCCGCCAGACCAGCCGCCACCGACGAGACGACGCTAGCCAGCGCGCTGGCTCAACCGCTGGAGCGGCGCGCCGAGACCTCGCCGCGCTCGCGCATCCGGCGTCATGCCGAGAGGTCGGTGGCCGCTGAGGCCCAGCGCATCCTGGAGTCCGGACGGGTGGCGCATGTCGCCTACACCGTGGATGGTCTGCCGCACGTCATCCCGTTCCTCTACGATTACGCCGATGGCGCGGTCTACCTGCACGGCGCCCCCGCCAGTCGCACGCTGAAATCGCTGCGTGCGGGCATGCCGGTGGCCATCGAGGTGCTGCTGCTGGATGGCCTGATCGCCTCGCGCGACGCCGAGTCGCACTCCGCGAACTATCGCAGCGTGGTCGTCTATGGCGTGGCCGAGCGCGTCATCGGCATGGCCGAGAAGCGCGCCATCCTGGAGCGCATGACCCTGCGCTACTTCCCTGGCCGCACGGTCGGGCATGACTATGCGGCGGCGACGGAGAAGCAGATGCGCGCGCTCGAAGTGCTGCGCGTGCCCGTGGAGGAACTTTCGGCCAAGATGCGCGAGGGCGGCCCGCGTGGCCCGCGCGACGAGGAGCCGACCGATGACGGCCACACGGCGTTCGTGCTGCAACTTGGCGGACGCCCGGTGTAGCGCGCCGCGCAACCTCGCGCGAATGTGCGGTGTTACGCCGAGAGCAGGTCTCTGGAGTCCGAGTCGCAGTCTCGCAAGGAGTGGTCGCCATGACAACGATGGCGCAGTTGGCGCTGACGGGCGTGACGCTGGGCCTGGCCTATTCCGCCGCGCCAGGCGTGGTGAATACGGAGGCGACGCGGCGTGGCTCGGCGCGTGGCTTCGGCGCGGCCTTCGCGGTGGAGGCAGGCGCGCTGATCGGCGATATGACGTGGGCCATACTGGCGCTGGTGGGCGTCTCGCTGACGGCGCGCTTCTGGCCGGTTCAGGTGACACTGGGGCTGGTGGGCGGGCTGTTCCTGCTGCGCATGGCCTGGCTCGCCGCGCACGACGCGCTCTTCCGGCGGCGTCCGCAATCGGGCGCGGCCAGCGGGCGTAGCGACTTCACGACGGGTGTCGTCTTTGGCCTGGCGAATCCTGTCGGGCTAGCCTTCTGGTCGGGGCTGGGTGGCGGCGTGGTGGCCAGCGGCGCGCCCCCGCTGGGCGTGCTCCTCTTCCTGCTGGCCTTCTTCCTCGGCGCGCTGCTCTGGAGCGCCAGCTTTGGCGCGCTGGTCGGCTGGGGGCGACGCTGGGCGCGTCCGCTGGTCTTC
>DATBTW010000117.1:0-15052 GCA_036559055.1 Ktedonobacterales bacterium | reverse complement strand
GCATGCGCCATCATCGACCGCACTTGCCGGGGGTCGCGCACGAAGATTCCCGCGTCGGCGCGGTCGGCGGACTGCGCGGAGTAGAGCCAGGCCGCCGCGAAGCCCGGGATGACCAGCAGATCCGTCGCGGCGGTCAGGGTGTCATAGCCCGTGGTGAAGTAGCGCGGGATATACACGCCCATGCCGATGAAATCCAGCATGTTCTGGACGAGGTTCACGGTGCGATAGACATTCTTGTCCAGCAGACACAGGTAGTGCAGGCGCCAGCCTCGCCGCAAGATGGACTGGAACGCCACGCGCCACCGCGACTGCTGCTCGTCGGTCATCTGGAGGGGCGTGCGACTGCGCCACGTCAGCGTGATCGTATTGGTCGGCTCGTCGCGACCGGTTCCCGCAGGCGCCTGTTCGAGCAACGCAAGGAGGCTCTCCACGGCTGCTTTGCCACGCGCGCCGCTGTACGGTGGCTTTTTGGTCGTGTCGTCTCGGGGCAGGCGTGGAGGACGCTTCTGGTATGGCTGCGTTGGTTGCTTGAGCTCATAGATCTGCGCAGCTTCCAACTCCTTCGTCTGCTCGGCGTTCAAATGCAGGTGCTGGGCGATCGCTTCAGTGCGTCCGGAGTTGAGCTTCGGGGCGCCGATACCTCTGAGCCAGCGATTGACCTGGCTGGCGTCGCATTCGATGGCATCGGCGAGATGCTGAGGCTCGCAGACGTGCTCAGAGGGATTGCCCTCCATGAGTCGGAACAGGCAGGCGCCGAAGCCTTCTCCCTCCATACACCACTCCCCACATCATTGTCGGAGACATTTTTTACCTGGAGTACCACCGGGACTTTTTACGCCTCGTTTGCTCTTGCCGACAGACTCCTGTTGAGACTGAATTCGCCTTGAAACCCACGACTATGTAGAGTCGTGCCCTGCGGCGAGACGTCGCAGCTTCACCCATCCAGGTGAGCGGCGACCCCACCACGACGCAGATTGGCGGCAGAGGGAGGCGCCAGATGGCGACGGTTGTGTTCACGACACTCTGGGGGCAGCAATCAGATGGCGATTCGCCCCCGGCGTCGGCGCAAGTGATCGAAGATCAGGCGGATGAGATGGCGAGCGGCGCCCTGGCGAGCGAGACACCCGATGCGATCGACATCTCGACCTGCGTCTTCCCAGCGGTTTACGTTGTAGATGGCGAGCAGCTTTCGGGCTATTGTATCATGGCTGCCGTCAAAGTGCCGCAGGAGATTCTCTCGCTACAGGAGCGACTCGTACTGTGTGAGCAGGTAGAGGACACGCTGAAACGCGCCCTTGGGACGCTCTTCAGCTTCCTGCAGGTGCATTCGCTCGAGACCACGAACGAGAGCGAGCTGTCTCGCCCGACGAGTTCTCGTGAATCGCTGCTCGGCTAGCGTCCGGGTCGAAGCGGTTTCCCGCGCTCGTGGGGCGCCAGATCGTTTCGATCCATCTCGCTTCGATCAAGGAGGATCGAGGCGCGTAAGCGTGGCGTTGATGGCATAGCGCAGGCTCTCGACCACGCCATGCCCGTTCACCGCGACCGCCTCGAAGCTGGGTGAGCGGAACGGATTGAGGTACTGGTCGAGCACGGGGGTGGGTAGCGTGCCGGGCAGGTCGCGCTTGTTCCACTGCAGCACGATGGGGAATTCGCCGGGATTCTTGCCCATGCTGCGCAATTGATCGGTCAGCTCTTTGAAGCTCTCGATGTTCTCCTGCAGCTTGTTGGCCTGCGAATCCGCGACGAAGACGACGCAATCGGCCCCGCGCAACACCGAGAGGCGTGTCTGCTGGTAGAGCACCTGCCCCGGCACCGTGTAGAGCTGGAAGCGCACCCGGAAGCCATGCACCATCCCCAGCTCCAGCGGCAGCAGGTCGAAGTACAGCGTGCGCTCGGTCTCGGTGTCAATCGAGACCATCTCCCCTACATCATGGGGGTTGACGGTGCGATGGAGGTAATAGAGGTTGGTCGTTTTGCCGCTCAGACCGATGCCATAGTAGACCACTTTACAGCTAATCTCTCGTTTGGCGATATTGATGAGCGACATGTGTTCTGTATTCTCCCGTCCTCTGGCGTCTACCCCAATACTCCACAGCGGCCGCTGCGGTGTCAGACGCCGACATGCTCTCCCCCACACCACATCTTCAGCTTCTTCGGCACACCTATTGTATCCCACGCGCCCCCAGATGCAAACGCGGGGCGACGAAACGGCGGTCGCGGCGACCCGCGTGATAGAAATGCGCTGGCTGCGCGTTGGCTGAGTTTCGGCCCGCCGCGTGCGCGCATGCGACGCCAGGCGCGAGATCGGCGCGGGAGCCAGGCGTGAGATCGGCATGGCGCCGCGAGACAGACTGAAACAGGCCGGGCGGCCATTCAGGCGGTCATAGCCGCGTTGACGACGTTTCGGCGCGGCGCCATAATGCCGAAGATAGCCGAAACGTGGGAGCCATGCGCCCAACAGACACATCGCGAGACGCATCACGGCGCGCAGGCGACCCCTCGGCGACGCGCGAACAGGGGAGAGAGATCATGCAGCAGACCGACAGCCCAGCGACGATCATCCCGATGACGTCGCCAGGCGTGGCGCCGAGCGGCGCGCAGACGCAGCCCGCCAAGGTCGCCATCAGTGTAGTGATACCGGTCTATAACGAAGCGGAGAGTGTACGTCCACTCTACGACGCGCTCACTCCCCAGCTTGTCAGCCTCAATCTGGATTACGAGGTGATCTTCATCGACGACGGCAGCCGCGACGCGACCTTCGCACAGTTGCAGGCGCTGCATGACCTCGATGCGCATGTGCGGGTGATCCGCTTCCGCCGCAACTTCGGCAAGACGCCCGCGCTGGTCGCCGGATTCCACGAGGCGCGCGGCGACGTGGTCTTCACGATGGACGCCGACCTGCAAGACGACCCAACGGAGATTCCGCTCTTCCTCGATAAGCTGGCGGAGGGCTACGACCTCGTCTCCGGCTGGAAGTTTCCGCGACACGACCCGCCGACCAAGACCATCCCCTCGTTCTTCTTCAATCGCATGGTCTGGGCGACCACGGGTGTCAAGCTGCACGACATCAACTGCGGCTTCAAAGCCTATCGCCGCGAGATCATCGAGGAAGTCAAGCTCTATGGCGAGCTACACCGCTTCATCCCGATTCTGGCGCACCAGCGCGGCTACCGCATCGCCGAGGTGAAGGTGCATCACCACCAGCGCAAGTTTGGCAAGTCGAAGTTTGGCGCGCGGCGTTTCCTGCGCGGCTTCCTCGACCTGCTGATGGTGCTGTTCCTGGTGTCGTACCTGCGCACGCCGCTGCGGCTCTTTGGCACGATTGGCCTGCTCTCGCTGCTGTCGGGCTTTGTGATCGACCTCTACGTCGTGCTCGACCGCTACCTGCCCTTCGGCTCGCAGCAGCCCATCCATAACCGGCCCATCCTCTTTCTGGGCGTCATCCTGCTGATTTTTGGCATCAGCTTCGTGCTGACGGGCTTGCAGAGCGAGATGATTCGCCACTTTGCCTATCATCCAGAGGATGAGTATAGCGTGAGGCAGGTGTTGGATTGAGCGCCCCATCGCAGGATACACGGGATCAGCAGGAGGATGTGCGCGAGGATACGCTGCCGCGCCGCCCGGCCACGCATCCAGAGTCTGCGGGCGCGGCGCCCGGGGGTCTTTTCGCTCGCGCGCTGGGCTGGACGCGCCGCCACAAGCGCATCGTGCAGGCGCTGGCGCTGCTGCTCATCGCCGTCTTTGTGGCGCTCGCCATCAACAAGAGCTGGAGCGCGCTGAAGGATTACCACTGGGATGTGCAGTGGGGGCTGCTCGCGCTCGGCTTCGTGTTCTTCATCGCACAGGAGCTGATGTTCGCGCTGATCTGGCGCAGCATTCTGGCGCGGCTGGGCAGCAAGCTGGATGTCGTCAGCAGCGAGCGCATCTATCTGGGCGCGGAGTTCGTGCGCTACATCCCAGGCAACGTGTGGCATGTCATCACGCGGGTGCTGTGGGCCGAGCAGCGCGGTGTTCCCAAGCCCATCGGGTTCGCCAGCATGGTCGTCGAGCTGGCGACGAAGATCTTCTCGGCGGCGCTGGTCTTCGCGGTGTCGCTGCTCTTCTGGCCCGATGTGACCGCGCTGGCGGCGCAGACGCCCATCCCCGCCAATGTGGCGCTGATCGCGGGGGCCGTGGCGATTCCGCTGCTGCTGCTGGGGCTGCATCCGCGCCTGCTGGAGGCCGCGCTCAATACGGGGCTGCGGCTACTCAAGCGTGCGCCAACGCGTCTGACCCTGCGCTATCGTGACCTGCTCCTCATCACGCTGTACTGGTCGCTGAGCTGGGTCGTGGCGGGCATCGGCTTCACGCTGCTGACGCATAGCATCGTCTCGACACCGCTGCCCACGGCGCTGCTGGCGCTGAGCATTGGTATCTATGCGCTGGGGTGGGATATTGGCTTTCTCAGCTTCATCACCCCCAGCGGCATCGGCTTCCGCGAGCTGGCCATCGCTGCGCTGATGGTGGCGGCGGGCGTGGTGGTCGGGCCGGGCGGGTTCGCCATCGCATTCGTCGTGGCGATGGTCTCACGGCTGCTCTCCACCGGATCGGAGATGATTTCGATCTCGCTGGCCTATCTGGCGTTCGGCGGCAAGCTGCCCACTCCGCCGGAGACGGACGGCTCTCGGCCATAAATGGTCGGAGCACGCCAGACGCGGCATACATGCCGTCGGACGCTGATTACGCAGGGGCTTTCAAGCCCCGTGCTGCGTGCGTCGGCCTTTCAAGGCCGCGAATCGGCCAGTGAACCTGCATAGACGGAAGTGGGACGGTCTGATGTCTCTGAGTAGCGCGCCTCCTGGCTCCGGTGAGCAGCCGACCCTTCCGCGCATGGCGGCGGCGCACGCGGCCCCCGCCGCGGCGGCGCAGGGGCCGCGCCGTCTGCTGGCCCGCCTGCTCGACCGCTACCCTGAGCTACCACTCCCCCTGGAGGGGACAGGCGCGCGGGTGGCGTTCTGGAGCGTGGTGGGGATGACCGCCCTCTGGGTCATCTTCTACACTATCTATCTCTGGGCCACCCACGACGCTTATCAGACCCACGCCGAAGACATGGCGACGATGACCCAGGCGCTGTGGAATACGACGCATGGCGCGTTCCTGCATCAGACCGTCTGCAATATCGTCACCGACACTAACTGCATTGGCGATGTCTCGCGATTCGCCATCCACTTCGAGCCGATTATGATCCCGCTGGCGCTGCTCTATGCGCTGGTTCCCACGGCCAAGCTGCTGCAATTTCTCCAGGTGGTGGTGGTGGCGAGCGGCGCGCTGCCCGCCTTCTGGCTGGCGAGCCGTCGCCTGCGCAGCTCGCTGGCGGGCGTGGCCTTCGCGCTGCTCTACCTGCTCTATCCGCCGCTGCAATCGGCTGTGACGTATGACTTCCACGCGGTGACGCTCTCGGCGGCCTTCCTGATGTTCGCGCTCTACTTCATGATGACACGCAACGATGTCGGGCTGGTAATCGCGTGTCTGCTGGCGCTGACGACCAAAGAAGAGATTCCCGTCGATGTCTTCATGATCGGGCTGAGCGTGGGCCTCTTGCAACGCCGCTGGAAGACCGGTGGCGGATTGGTGGCGCTCGCGCTGGTCTGGCTGGTGGGCGAACTGCTCATCATGCGCGCGGTCAGCCCGCTGGGCTACTCGCCCACGGCGGGGCGCTACGCGGCGCTCGGCTCCTCGCCGACGCAGGTGGCGCTGACCCTGTTGACGCATCCGGTGATGGTTCTGCGCACGTATGTGCTGAGCCACGATGGCATCTACTACCTGCGCACGCTGCTCTCGCCGCTGGGCTATCTGCCTGCGCTCAGCCCCTGGGCGCTGCTCATCTCCGGGCCAGCGCTGGCCATCAATCTGCTCAGCAGCGATCCATCCATGCGCGCGGGCATCTATCACTACAACGCCGAGATCGCGCCTGTGCTGGTCTTCGCCGCTATCGACGCGGTGGCGTGGCTGAGTGCGGCGGCGGCCTGGCTGGCGCGCCGCGCGCCGCAGATGGCGCGGATGACGCGCGGGCTGAGCGAGCGGCTGCGGCCATTCAGGCGGGCCACGACGTGGCCGTGGGCGCGCATCGTGATGACCGCGCTGACCCTCTTCGCCTTCGCCTTCGGGGTGTACGAGCAGCGCTCGCACGGCGATATGCCCTTCACCGAGGGGTTCACCTGGCCGACAGTGGACGCGCACACCGCGCTGGCCAATAAGTTCGTCGCGATGGTTCCCGCCGACGCCAGCGTCAGCGGCCAGTCTGATCTGCTGCCGCATCTGAGCAATCGCCGCTACGTCTATCTCTTCCCCTATCAGATGCTCCAGGCGGACTATGTGCTGCTCGACGTGACCGGCAACATCTATCCGCAGACCGATCGCAGCGCCTACGCTGCGCAGGTGTTGGGGCTGCTGGCCGACCCCAACGAACATGTAATCGCCGCGCAGGATGGTTATCTACTCCTCAAGCGCGGGCCTGGCCCGAAGCTCTCGCCAGCGGATCCGCTGGGGCTGCGGGAGTCGTTCTACTCCTTCACCAGGCTGAGCGGGTCGCCGCAGCACGCCACGGACATCCGCTATGGGCCGACGACCAATGGCGCGACGCTGCGGCTGGTGGGCTACAATATCTCGCCCGCGCCGACGCTCTACCTCAACAACCCCTATCTGACGGTGACGACCTACTGGCAGGCGTCGGCGCCGCTCAGTTCGGATACCAGTCGTATCCCAATTGGGCAGCCCGGCGCCAACGATTATCACATCGAATTGGTCCTGAAGTCGGCGGATGGCGCGGAGCTGGTGACCTCGGACTTCGCGACGACCGAGTTCCGCCCGATGAGGAACTGGGGGCCAGATGTGACGTATGCCGTCACCAGCGGGCCAATCTTCGTCACCAGCGCGCAGGGATCGCAGGCGCAGATCGGCGTGCGCGTGCTGACCGGCCCGCCGGGCGATACCGTAGCGCCAGCGCTGCCCGCTCAGGTCGGGACGACGGCAGGTGGGTCGGGCGCACCGCCAGTAGTGACCGATCAGGGCGCGCTGGGCGTCTTCGCGACCGAGCAAATCGCCAAATAGCGTGCGACCGATGGGACGCGCTGTGGCCCACAAGGGTTGTACCTTGCGGGCGTAGTGATTGACGAATGCGCTGAACGTTTCTACAATGAGGCGAACATGGGGAATGCAGCCAGCCAATTGGGGGCACGGAGGGAGTATGAAGCAGTGAGGCTTCATGTGGCCGCGCCCCCGGAGGGTGCAAGGTGACAGCGCAAGAAGGTTCCCTGGTCGGACAGACGCTTGGCGTGTATCGCCTGCGGTCGCTGCTGGGCGTGGGGGGCATGGCGGAGGTATACCTGGCGGAAGACCCTTCGTTGCGGCGTGACATCGCTGTGAAGGTCTTGCCGCGCTCACTGGCCGCCGACCCCGGCTATGTAGAGCGCTTTCGTAATGAGGCTCAGCGAGTCGCCAGCCTGAGTCATCCGAACATCACCCCCGTCTACACCTTTGGCGAGGAGCGCGGCCTGCTGTACCTCGTGATGCCGCGCCTGAAGGAATCGCTGCGCGAGCGGATGGATCAGGAGGGCCAGCTCCCCATGCAGGAGGCGGCGCGCATCACCAACCAGATCGCCGCCGCGCTCTACATCGCGCACCAGCATGGCATCGTCCACCGCGACGTGAAGCCAGAGAATATTCTGCTGGATGAGAGTGGCAAGGCGATGCTGACGGACTTCGGCATCGCGCGCGAGCTGGCGTCGCTGCGCGAGGCGGGCGTGGCGCGCACGCTGGCGGCCACCGGGCTGCCCGTCGGCACGCCCGAATACATGGCGCCGGAGCAACTCCGCGGCATGGCCGCCACCGAGCAGGTGGACCTCTATGCGCTGGGTGTCGTGCTCTATGAGATGTTGACCGGGCATGTGCCGCACGACGCCACGACCCCCTATGAGGTGGCGACCGCAGTGCTGCGCGATGAGGCGCGGCCGCCGTCGTACTACAATCACACGCTCTCAGGCGCGGTCGAGAATGTCATCATGACGGCGATGGCCAAGGACCCTGTGCAGCGCTATCCAGATATGAAGGCGTTTGCCCTGGCCCTGCGCAATGCGACCAGCGGAAACGCTCAGGCGGTCGGCTCTGGCGCGCTGCGCTGGACTCACTATGCGCCCGTCAACGCGGCCAACAGCGGCTCACTGGGCAATGGGCCTGTGCTGGGCAAGAGCCTGGCCTCGGCCAGTTCCGGCCTGATCAAGCAGCCGCAGATCGCGCTGGGAGATACGACCAAGCGGCCCACCGTCGGCCAGCAGGTGGGGGGGGCTACCGACTACGCAGGGACAGCTTCGGCGCCGCTGCGTCGCTCCATCTCGCGGCGCTCGGCGCTGCTGCTGGGCGCGGTGGCGCTGGTGGCGCTGGTAGCGATGATCGCCGTGGGAATGAGCGTATCGAGCGCGATGGGCCTCTTCACCAACTCGGTTGGCTCACCGACGCTGACCCACAAGCCGAAGGCCACCGCGACGGCGACGCCCGCGCCCACCGCGACGACCGCGCCCACCGCGACCCCGGCGCCCACCAACACGCCAATCTACATCTATGTTCAGGTGACGCCAACGCCTCCTCGCACGCAAAAACTGTCTGTTTCCCCCACCACTGTCTCATTCTCGTACAACAACGGCTACTGCACGGCTGATTCGACCATCGCCATCACCAACACCAACTCATCGGCGGTGACGTGGAAGTGGACTTCCATTGGTTCGCTCTCGCAGAAAAACTTCTATTGGAGTCTCAACGGCAGCAACTGGAAGCCTGGTCTACCGACCGATTCAGCGGGCATTCCCGCCGGGAATGGCTCCGACAGTCTCGATCTGGCGACGTCATCATGCAGCGCTATCCGCAACGCATCGCCCGTCACCGTGACGATGAAGGACTCGCTGGGCAATACCTATACCCTGACGCTCACGGCTCATTAGCGCCGCTGGGGGCGTCGTCGCCGGTGAAGACCACGCGCCGCTCGGCCAGCGCGGCGATCTCGGCGGGGGTGTAGCCCACCTCGGCCAGCGCCTCGGCGGTGTGCTCGCCCAGGCGGGGCGCGCGGCCCAGCGCCCGCGCGGGGGTCGCGCTGAGCAGCGGCACGCTGCGGAGCATCGGCTGCGCGCCGCCCTGCTCGTCCCCTTGCTCGCCCTCTGGCGCGGAGGCGATGACGCCGCGCGCCTGTACCTGCGGGTCGGCCAGCGCCTCGGCCAGCGTATTGACCGGGCCGAAGCAGGCGTCGCTATCGGCCAGCAGCTCCAGCCAGGCGGCGCGCGTGCGCGTGCGGAAGAGCGCGACCAGCTCGCCGACTGTGGCGTCGTGGTCGGCGGCGTCGCGCGGGGTGTGATGCGCGATGAGGTCGGGGCGGCCCACACGCTCGCAGAACTGCGCCCAGAACTTCGGCTCCAGCGCCGCCAGTGTCACAGAGCGCCCATCCGCCGTTTCATAGATGTTGTAGCCGGGGAGCCAGCCCGTCAGCGGGTGGGCGCCGGGGATGGCCTCGGGCAGGCCGAGCAGCAGCGGCGTCACCAGCGTGGGCGCCATCGCCATCGAGCCGTCCAGCATGGCGACATCTACCACCTGGCCGCGCCCCGTGACACCGCGCGCCACCAGCGCCGCCAGCACGCCGATGACCGACATCATGGCGCCGCCGACGATATCGGCGAAGAGCGGGCCGGGCAACGGTGGCGGCGCGCCGGGCCGCGCCAGATGTCCCAGCAGCCCCGCGTAGCCCAGGTAGTTGAGGTCGTGGCCAGCGCGCTGCTCGTAGGGGCCGTTCTGGCCGTAGCCGGTCAGCGAGCAGATGACCAGACGTGGGTTGCGCGCCAGCAGCGTGTCGTAGCCCAGCCCCAGCCGCGCCACCACGCCGGGGCGAAAGCCCTCCAGCAGGATGTCGGCGCGCTCGACCAGCCGCAGCAGCGCCTCGCGTCCATCCGCATCTTTCAGGTTGAGGGCGGCGCTGCGTTTGCCACGATTGCTCGCCAGGAAGCCGATGCCCACGCCATCCACCAGCGGGGCCAGCGTGCGCCCGCCATCGCCGCCCGCGATCTCCTCGATTTTCAGCGTCTCAGCGCCCAGTTCGGTGAGCATCTGCGCGGCGTAGGGGCCGGGGAGCAGCCGTGTCAGGTCGAGCGCACGCAGCCCCGTCAGCGGAGACAGCGGCGCGGAAGCAGCGGCGGCTGTGTCGTCGGTTGTCATGGCGCGCGCTCCTGTTCTATGCTGTGCGTTCTCGTTCTGCGCTCTCGACCTTGAAAGGCCGGAGCACGCGGACGGCGGGTTGAAATTGAAAGCCGCGCGTGGCGCCTGCCTGCGGCGGCACAAGCCAGGGCATTTATGCCCCTATGTTCCGTGCGCCGACCATTGATGGCCGCGACCCCATCCACGCGACCCACCCGTGCGACTCCAGTATAGCAGCGGGGGCGCGCTTAGCTTGCCTGGGGCTGCTTGCGGCGGGCGCGCACCCAGCGATAGGCCAGCGCGGCCAGCGCGATCAGCAGGGCGGGCCAGAGCGAGACACCCGCAAAGGGCAGCGCCACCAGGCAGAGCAGCAGGCTCACCACCGCCAGCGCCCGCGCGCGGCCAGCCAGCAGCCGCGCGCCCGCCGCCATGCCCAGGATATACGTCAGCAGCACGAGCGTATTGGGCAGCGCCAGCCAGAAGTTGGCGTCCAGCCCCAGCAGCCAGCTCACCAGCAGTCCAGCCTCGGCGAAGAGGCCGATCAGCAGCACACCAGGAACAGGCGTGCCGCGCTGGTCGAGGGTGGCCAGCGGGGCGGGGGCCGAGCCATCGCGCGCCAGCGCATAGCCCAGCCGCGCGGCCCCGGCGATGAAGGCGTTGATGGTGCCGACGCAGACGACCACGGCGACCACCGCCGCGATGATGGTCGCGCCGATCCCCAGCCCGCCGCTCAGCAGCAGCGCCACCGAGACGCTGTCCAGCGCGGGGCTGCCGTAGACCTTCGCGCCGATGGTGGCGGCGGCGACGGCCAGATAGAGGACGGTGATGATGGCGACGCTGATGACCACACTGCGCGGGATGTCGCGCTCTGGCCGCTTGAACTCCGCTCCCAGCGAGGCGACGGCCTCCCAGCCAGAGAAGGCGAACAGCAGCAGCACCACGCTCACGCCCACCGCGCTCCAGCCGTGCGGCGCGAAGGGCGTCCACGCGGCGAGGCGCTGGCGTGGCAGCGAGACGAGCGCCGCCGCCAGCAACAGCAGCGCCACCAGCGCGCTCAGCGCTAGCGCCGCGCGTCCGCTGACCTGCAAGCCGCGCAGATTGGCCGCGATGGGGATAGCGAGGATCAGCGCGGCGATGAGGAAGAGTCCGTTGCGGCCCAGGCCGAGCGGCTGGGCGATGTACGAGGCGCCGATCAGCGGAACGATGATCTGCCCGATGGCCGCGCCGATCAGGTACATCCAGCCGACCGCCGCTCCCACGCCGCCGCCGAATGCGCGCGTGGCGTAGGTGGCCACGCCGCCAGCGTCCGGATAGCGCGCGCCGAGCCAGGCAAAGGTCAGCGCGAGCGGCGCGCCGAGCAGCGCATCGAACGCCCAGGCGAGCATGGAGGCTGGCCCGGCGGTGGTGGCGGCCAGCCCCGGCAGCAGCAGCACGCCCGCGCCCAGCACCGCCGTCACATACAGCGCGACAGCCTGCGGCAGCGTGATGACGCGCTCCAGTGAGCGAGGCTCAGAGCGAGACTGTGAGCGTGGCTGCGAGTGTGGCATGGCCGACTCCTCCTGGCAGGCTTTGCCCGCGAGGGAAGCCGTGCTGCCCCGCGCCCGGCGGCAGGTGTTCCGGGCGCAGGGCAAAAGGGTAGCCGGCGACTGTGGTGTAGAGAGGTGCGAATGAGACCGTGTAGAGCAATTCCACAACCGTCGGCGTGCCTCCGTTATACCGGAAACCCGACGCGGCGTCAATAGCCAAATTTGGGTTGCGAGCGGCGTGTGGGCCGACGACGTTCTGGCCCGTAGGAGGCCGGTCGCATAGGCCAATGCGCCCTGTGGGTTGACGGCTCAGCGACCCGGCGCATATCATCGAGACGCGGGCAGCCGCCCTGCCGCTTTGCTGTAGCGCAGTTGAGGGAGCCGACGGAATGCCGGAGAGGAAACGCGGGCCAGCGCGCGGCGCACGTCGCGGCACACTGCTCGATAGCCTGCCGCGCACGCCCATTCCCCCACGCGCTCCCGTCTCAGGCGGTCGCTCTGGCTCCTCTGGCTCCTATCCCCGCGCCCCACGCGCCAGCGATCCCGGTGACTCCGCTGCGGATGCGCGCTATCGGGAACGGGATGAAATCATCGAGACGCCCGGTCGCCTGACACTGCCCAGCATGCCTCGCGCGCAGGCCATGCGCCCGCCGAGCGCCCAGCCGAAGCCCCAGAACAAGCCCCAGAAGAAGCGCGCGCCGCGTCGCGAGGCGCCGCCCCAGCGTCAGACGTGGGAGCGCTGGGACGACACCGGCGACTACGCCAGCGCCTCCGATGATGAGATCGTCTATGCGCAGGCCGAGGTCGCGCCCGATGCGCCCGATGCCCCCTATGATGCCGCGTTTCGCGGCTACGACGGCGCCTATGTCGAGAGCGGCGATGCCGACGAGTACAGGGATGAATACGGGGACGAGTACGGCGAGCGCTACGACGACTATGACGAGTGGGAGATGCAGCCGCGCACGCGCGCTCGCAATCTGGCGCGCCCGCTGTCGCCCGCGCTGCCACACTACAACGATCCCGATGATCTGGCGCCGCCACTGTATGCGCCACTGCCGCAGGATAGCGCGCCCGATCTGGCCGCCTATCGCCCCGTGCGCGCGCCCCATCGGGTGCGGCTGGATACCCGTGCGCTGGCGCAGACGGCGCGCAATCCGTGGACGATCACGCGGCTCGTGCTGGCCGTGACGGCGATGCTGCTGGCGCTGGCGCATGCCCCTGGCAGCATGGGCGAGCTTTCCCAGCCGTTGATGACCGCGCAGGCCAAGGCTGGCCTGGTGTCCGGCGGCGCCACGACCACGCTGGTGCGGCCCGAGACGCAGTTGATGCGTCCCGATCTGTACGACAACTACGGCCAGTTCCTGGAGTGGGGTGGCGCGGCCTGTAGCGCGGCGGCGATCTCCGAGGTGCTGACAGCCTATGGTGTCCACGGCGCGTCCATCGGGCGCGAGATCGACGAGCTTGGCTCCTATATCTCACCCAATGGCGGCCTGCTCAATCGCCACGGCTTTGTCGCCGTCGCGGCGAAACACAATCTGCGCGCCGACGAGAGCATGTCGCTGACCTACAATCAACTGCTCTACCTGACACAGCAACTGGGCATGCCCGTAATCGTGAATGTCCACATCAGCTACGGCTACTACCACTTCTTCGATGGTGGGCATTTCCTCGTTGTGGTCG
This sequence comes from Ktedonobacterales bacterium, assembly GCA_036559055.1. GTDB lineage: Bacteria > Chloroflexota > Ktedonobacteria > Ktedonobacterales > JADMIN01 > JAKAIY01. The sequence continues at coordinate 1,637 of DATBTW010000117.1, read as the reverse complement.
GCGGCGACGCGCAGGGCCTCCAGATCGTTGATTCGTCGGAGTACTACATCCACTATCTGCCCAGGGATGTCTTCTACCAGATGTTTACGGGCTACACCGCCGCCATCGTCCCCGGCGACTACCACTACAGCCTGCCCAACAATTAGCCCGGAACCTCACCCCCAGCCCCTCTCCCACGAGGAGAGGGGAGCCGAAAGAATCCGTGTATACTGATGGGGGCCTGGCGAGCAGCAGCGACGGCAAGATGGAGCAGGAGCGCAGCATGTCGGTGGCGTCGGAACAGGATGAGATGCGCGCATTTGTGCGGCAGGCGTTCGCCAAACTGGCGCGCGCCGATGAGCCACTCGCGCGACACGGCACGTTTGGCGTGGGTGGCCCTGCCGACGCCTGGGTCAGCATCGTCGAAGAAGGCGCGCTGGAGCGCCTGGCGACGCTGGCCGCCGCGCACGCCTGGCCGCTGATGCTGGTGGGCAACGGAACGAACGTGCTCTACGCCGACGCAGGCGCGCGTGGCATCGTGGCGCGCATGCTGCTGACGCAGTGGTCGCTGGAGCCGTTGGAGCACGCCGAGCGGGTACGCCTGCGCGCGGGCGCGGGCGTCAGCCTGCCCAAGCTGGTGAATGAGCTGGCGGCGCAGGGCTGGGCCGGCCTGGAGTGGGCGGCTGGCGTGCCGGGAACCATCGGCGGCGCGGTCGTCAGCAACGCCGGGGCGCACGGCGCCTGTGTGGCCGATACGCTGGAGTCGGCGCGCATCCTCTTCGCGCCCGGCGCGGCGGAGGGTAAGCCCGACCGCGCCGTCATTCGCGAGCTGGCCGCGCACGATCTGGGGCTGACCTATCGCCACAGCCGCTTCCGCGCCGACCGCCGCGTCACCTTCGACGACGCTGGCCATCCGCAGGCAGCGGCGCGCGCATTGATCGAGCCGCCGGAGATGATTACGGGCGCGACGTTCATCTTGCGGCGCGACGAACCTGCGGAGATTCTGGGGCGCGTGGCGCGCTACAAGCAGCACCGCAAGGATACGCAGCCGCCGCAGCCCAGCGCAGGCTCCGTCTTCAAGAATCCCGAAGGCGACCACGCCGGTCGGCTGATTGAGTCGGTCAGGCTGAAGGGGACGCGCATCGGGCGCGCGGAGATCTCGCCCAGGCACGCCAACTTCATCGTCAACACGGGCCACGCCAGCGCGGCGGATGTGGTGGCGCTGATCGCGCTGGCGCGGCGCACAGTGCGCGAACGCTGCGGCGTGGAGCTGGAGCTGGAGGTCGAGTTGCGTGGCGACTGGTGAGACAAGCGGCGAGGCACGGCGATGAGTGATACGCCTGAGCCAGCGGAGCCGATGGAGCCGACGCGCTACTACAATCGGCGCGAGCCACCAGGGCCGGAGCTGCGCCCGCGCGCCCGCTGCGCCGAGCCGCCGCCAGTGGGGCTGCTGCGCGGCATCGAGCAGTTCAACCAGCGCACGTATTTTGAGGCGCACGAGACGCTGGAGGAGCTGTGGAACGCCGAGCCTGATCCCATCCGCGTGCTTTACAAGGGCATCTTGCAGGTCGGCGTTGGCTGCTACCATCTGCTGAATGGCAACTATCGCGGCGCGACACTGAAGCTCCAGACGGGCGCCGACTACCTCAGCGCCTTCA
>DATBTW010000116.1:0-5495 GCA_036559055.1 Ktedonobacterales bacterium | reverse complement strand
GCCGCCTCGCAGGTGGAGCGGCTGGAGTACGACTATTGCGTGACCGAGGCCGATGGCTCGCAGCGCGACTATCGTTCCGCGTTCGCCATGCGCGTCTACTTCCCGCGCGAGCTGGAGCTGCTCTTCCACGCCACCGGCTTCACCGTCGAGCGCATGATCGGTTCCTACGCGGGCGAGCCCTACACCGCGCGGGCGCCGCTGCTGCTGACCCTCGGTCGCGCCGCCTGACAAAGCGCTTCCGAAAGCCCCTCTCCTTACGGGAGAGGGGTTGGGGGTGAGGTTCCCCGTAACGACCACCGTAACGACCTCGGGACGGCCATCCCCTATGCTGAGGGTGTGGAGAGAGAAGGTCACAGAGCGAACCGGACACCGGGACGAAGCCTTCTCTCAGCCGACGCGAATGGGCGTCGAGGAGGTATTCCCCAATGCAGACCATGACATCCCCACGCAGCGCTACCATGCATACCGCTCCAGCCCAGTCGCTCGCAGAGCCAGAGGCGTCGGCGGAGCTGCGCGTCAATGTCATCGCCGTGCGCAGGCGCGGCGCTGGCGCGGCGCGCTGGCATCGCGGGCTGGCGCGGGTGTTGCTCGGCGCGCTGGCCGTGCAGCTCTTCTTCGCCGGGCTGGGCGTCTTTGGCGTGACGGGCTTCGCGCCGCACGCCATCCTGGGCAGCGTCATCATCCTGACGTCGTTCGCGCTGCCGATCCTGGCGTGGCGCGGGCGCCTGGGCAGCGCGCTGACCCGCCGCTCGTGGCTGCTGGCCGCGCTGATGATCGTGCAGGGCGGGTTGATCGACGCCGCGCGGCTCAGCACGGTCATCACGGCGTTGCATCCCGTCAACGCCATGTTGCTAGTGTTGCTCACCTTCAGCATGGCCATCTGAGACGCGAGCACGCCGCGCAACAAGTAGTGCGCAAAGGAGCGACGCATATGCATGCGACAGCGACGATCACCTACACCATTCCGGGCGCCCGCACGCTGGATCAGTTGCACGAGCCTACCCTCGATGGGCATCCCGACGAGAACGCCCGCAACAACTGCGTTGCCGCCAGCATCGCCGAGGGGCTGAACATCCTGACAGGCAAGCGCTTCGTGGCCGACGAGCTGAAAGACGCTGTCTACGGTCAGAGCTATACGGGCGTCCAGGCGGCCTGGCGCTATCAGCAATATTGCCATGATCGCGGCGTGCTGCTCTCGCGCTTCACCGGCTCGCAGGCGGAACTGATCGTCACCGTGCGGCGACAGGTGACGCAGGGGCGCCCGGTCGTGGTGACGATGCCGTCGCAGTGGGCGCACGTGCCAGCGCATCCTGGGCATCCCGCGCACCCCGGCGGCTCGACCCACGTCGGCCTCGCGGTGGGCGTCGGGCCGCACGCCATCCGCGTGATGAACCCGTGGCACGGCTTCATGCAGGACGCCAGCGACGAGTGGTGGGCGGCGCGGCTCTGCGAGGGCGAGGTGTGGGTGATGGAGCCGAAAGACGCCAGGGGCGCCAGTACGTCCAACGCGAGCGCGAAGCTCGCCGGACAACCCACCGCCTTCTATGGCCTCTCCTACACTGAGAACGCCAGCGTGTGGCGCAGCCCCGCCACCGGCCACTCGCTCGCGGGCGTCTTCCTGGCCTTCTATGTCGGACTGCGCGGGCCGGGCGGGCAGAGCGCGACCCAATTGCTGGGCCTGCCACTCTCCGAGGAGTATCCCGCTGGATCGGGCAAGACCCGCCAGGACTTCGAGCGCGCCGCGTTGATCTACGACGAACGCGCCGCCGATCCCTGGCGCATGAGCTACGCCGCCATCGCGCAGGACGTGGCTGCGCTGCGCACGCAGACCCAGGAGGACGCGCAGACCATCGCCGACCTGAAGCGACGTGTCGCCGAGCTGGGAGCAAGCGCCAGCGCGCCCGCCCATGGCAATGCATCGGCGGGCGCGTGATCTAGTCGGAATCCATCTCGTAGCGGGGAGCAGCGCCCGGCGGTTTCAGGCGCCTGCTGAGGCGCTGGCGGGTACTTCATCCTTGAGTGTGGCGCGAATCTCATCGCGCAGTTGCTGCGAGTCCTCGTGGCCGTGGACGGAGATAGCGTGCTCCGCAGCGGCGCGTACCACTTCCTCTTCCTCCCCTGAGATCATGAGCGTGCAACCAACGATATTTGGGGTATCACGGCAATCTGTGACCTTGCGCGACATGCTCGTGCTCCTCCGTTTGCAGGGCGCGCGCCAGAGATCATCGGCGTCTCCGACGGCGCGCCATCCACTACCGAGGCGAGCATAACATAATTATGTACTGCGTGCGATACATTAAAATGACTACCCCACGAGGCGCAAGAGCCTCAGACGTGCGGATCAGGCATCGGAGATATTTCCCGCTGGCCATCGCGTGCGCGATGTGAGACACTGGGGGCGCGAATCGCGCCGAGCGCGATGGACACGGCAGGAGAGGAGCCTGTGCGATGACAACTCCGTATGGCGAATACCCACAGTATCAGCCGCCCACCGGCCCGACGACCCAGCAGGAATATCCGTCGCAACCCTACCAACCCTATCCGCCGCAGGAGCAGCCGCCCTATCAGGGCAGCTATCCTCCGCCACCACCACCGCCGCAACAGCCATCGGGCTACGCGCAACCATATTCACCGCAGTACGCCCAGCAATATGCGCCCAGCCCTGGCTATGCCCCGGTCGGCCCGACCAGCGGCATGGCCATCGCCAGCCTGGTCTGCTCGCTGCTGGGGATCGGCCTGGTCGGCGTGATCCTCGGCCATCTGGCGCTGAATGAGATCAATAAGTCGAATGGCTACACACAGGGGCGTGGACTGGCCATCGCCGGCCTCATCATCGGCTACCTGCAGATCGCCGCTGCGGTCATCTTTGTCATCTTCATCATCATCGGCATCGCCGCAGCGGCCAGCGCCCCCACGCAATAGCGCGTCCGGTCGCCGCGTGTCTGCCAGCGCCAGCGGTTCTCCTCTCGGTGATGCGGAGAGCCGCTGGCGCTGGCGCATCGCGCTCCCAGGTTCACACCGCCCCAGAAGGATAGCCCGTGCGCTCCGACATCGTGCCACCCAACCGCTTCCTCACCATCGCGCTGCTCATCGGCATCCTTGCCCTGATCGCCTATGGAATCTCTCGCCGCGACCCCACCACCATCGTTATCGTCGTCGCGCTGGTGATCTTCTTCGGCGCGCCAGCCTTTCTCCTCTTCAACGCCAATCGCCTGCAACGTCGGCGCCCACCCTCCCCCGATGACGCCTCCAGCGACGACTCCGAGCTCTCCGACCACCCCGACGAGCGCTGATCCTGCGCGCTCAATCAGCCTCAGGGAATGAAAATCAGGCGCCGGAGACGAACATCTGTACGCAGGTGTCGTTTTCACTCGTACCCGTTCGACGTATGTGCAGAATGGGGCGGTGAGAGGCGATTGGGCCTCGCCACGTCGGCCATTCGGGCGCACAGAAGCCTCGGAGGAGGAAACCATGCAGTATGCGTTGTTGATCTACACCGACGAAAAACAGGACGCCGAAGCGACCAAAGAGCAGATGGACGCGACCATGGCCGCGTACTTCCAGTTTGGCGAGCAGTACAAGGATAAGATCACCGGTGGCGAGGCGCTGATGCCCACGCAATCCGCCACCACCGTGCGCGCGCCTGAGGGCAAGGCCATCACCACCGACGGCCCCTTCGCCGAGACGAAGGAGCAGTTGGGCGGCTTCTACCTCGTCAACGCCGAGAACCTGGATGAAGCCATCGAGATCGCCGCGCGCGTCCCAGGCGCGCAGTATGGCAGCATCGAGGTGCGCCCGGTGATGGCCTTCGACCAATAGGCGAGCGGAACCTCACCCCCTGGCCCCCTCTCCCGCGAGGAGAGGGGGAAGCCGGAGTTTGGCAGGCAGCAGATGCAGCAGACGCCGCGTGTCGTCGAACGTACCTTTCGCGAAGAGTCAGGGCAGATTCTGGCCGCGCTGATCGCGAGCGTTGGCGACTTCAGCATCGCCGAGGACGCCCTGCAAGATGCGGTGGAGGCGGCGCTGCGCCAGTGGCCGCGCGAAGGCGTGCCACGCAACCCCGCCGCCTGGCTGACCGCCATCGCCCGCCGACGCGCCATCGATCGGTTGCGCCGCGACGCCACGCTGATGCGCAAGCAGGAGACACTCACCGCGCTGGCGGCGCTCGAAGCGGCTCAGGATGACGCGGCCACTGACGCCGACGAGATTCCCGATGACCGGCTCAAGCTCTTCTTCACCTGCTGCCATCCGGCTCTGGCGCTGGAGGCGCGCATCGCGCTGACACTGCGCACGCTGGGCGGACTGACCACCGAGCAGATCGCGCGGGCCTTCCTCGTGCCAGAGGCGACGATGGCGCAACGCCTCGTGCGCGCCCGCCGCAAGATTCGCGACGCGGGCATCCCCTATCAGGCGCCGCCGCTGCGCCTGCTGCCAGAGCGGCTCGAAGGCGTGCTCGCCACGCTCTACCTCATCTTCAACGAAGGCTACATCGCCTCCGCTGGCGACTCGCTGATGCGCCAGTCGCTCTCCACCGAGGCCATCCGCCTGACGCGCACGCTGGTGACGCTGCTGGCGCGCGAGCGCGAGCTGCCCACCGAGCCAGAGGCGCAGGGGCTACTGGCGCTGATGCTGCTGACCGACGCCCGCCGACATGCGCGGGTGGATGCGCAAGGCGACCTCATCACGCTGGAGGAGCAGGATCGCAGCCTGTGGGATGGCGCGGAGATAGGCGAAGGGCTGGCGCTGCTCGATCTGGCGGTCAGCGCGCGGCGACGCGGCCCCTATCAACTCCAGGCGGCCATCAACGCGCTGCACGCGCGGGCGGTGACGGCGGCAGAGACGGATTGGGGCGAGATCGCGCTGCTCTACGCCCGGCTGGCCGAGCTGACGCCCACACCCATCGTGGAGCTAAACCGCGCGGTGGCCGTGGCGATGGCGCAGGAGCCAGCGGCGGGCCTTGCCCTGCTGGATGATCCCGCGCTGGGCGCGCGGCTGGACGACTACCACCTCTATCACGCCGCGCGCGCCGAGCTGCTGCGCCGCGCTGGCCAGCCCCAGGACGCGGCGGCCAGCTACCAGCGCGCCCTCGCCCTCTGCCAGAATCAGGTCGAGCGGCGCTACCTCCAGCGCCGCCTGCGAGAGATGGAGCGCTAGGGTGGCATGAGTCATCCTCGCCACGCACGACAAACTCCGAATATTCCCGCGCCATTGCGAGTTTACCCCATTCGCTCATCCGGGCGGTCAGCAGACGTGTAGGTATAGGCGAGTCTGATGACTGACCTGTGCGCACATCGCGGGAACAGACCTCACATCGAGCAGCTTGCGGCGCGCCGCCATCGACGGATGGCGGAACATGCGGCGCTACGAACGACGACGACTCCAGCGGCGGCGGGCCAGATGGGCCGAGTCGGATACGCTGGTTGGAAAGGAACACTCTTTCATGGACAATCTCGCCAAGCTCTATGCGACCGTGCTGGGCGCCGTGCTGACCCTCG
>DATBTW010000115.1:0-24720 GCA_036559055.1 Ktedonobacterales bacterium | reverse complement strand
GGCGCGATGGTCTCCATCGTGCAACGGTGTGGCGTCCGGACGCAGGCGTACCTGGCGTGGGCCACTCACGAGAGATTATACGCTGTTTCGCATCCTGCGAGAAGTATACGCCTTCATGCAAGCGGCATTAGGGGGCAGGCGACCTCACGACTGCGGCCCTCATCTCACGCGCTGCGGCTCCATACGCAGGCCGCCGAGTGGGCGCAGCGTGATGAGCGCCTGCGGCTCGATGGGCTGGTCGGTGAGCAGGCGTAACTGGTAGCGCTGGGTGACGGCGGCGAGGATCAGCAGGGCCTCGGTCAGCGCGAACGAATTGCCGATGCACTGGCGCGGCCCTCCGCCGAAGGGCAGGTAGGCGAAGTGTGGCCGATCCGCCGAGCGCGCGGGTGAGAAGCGGTCGGGGTCGAACGCCTCTGGATCATCCCAGAAGGCGGGATGTCGGTGGATGGCCCACGGGCTGATGAAGATGTTGCTGTGCGCGGGGATGTGGTAGGAGCCAATCTCATCGTCGCCGATGGCCCGCCGCAGGATGGCCCATGCGGGCGGATACAGCCGCAGCGCCTCATCGATCACCATGCGGGTGTAGGGCAGCGCGGGCAGATCATCGATGTTGGGCGGGCGACCAGCCAGCGCCGACGCCACCTCGGCGCGCAGGCGCTCCGCCACCTCGGGATGACGCGCCAGCAACGCGAAGGTCCACGAGAGCGCGACGGCGGTCGTCTCGTGTCCGGCGAGCAGCAAGGTGAGGCATTCGTCGTGGGCCTGCTGGCTGCTCATGGCCTCGCCAGTCTCGGCATCGCGCGCTTGCAGGAGCAGCGAGAGCAGGTCGCCACGGTCGGCGTTCTCGCGCTGGCGCTCGGCGATGAGGCGATAGACGATGCGGTCGAGTTCGCGGCGCGCAGCCTGGAATCCGCGCTTGCCGTGCGCCGGGACGCCCGGTAGCAGCGCAAAGGGCTGATAGAACGAGTGCGTCAGGAAGGTGTTGACAGTGGTGAAGGAGGAGCCGACGGCGGCCACGTCGCCACTCATCTCGGCCCCAAAGAGCGCCTGCCCCGCCACGCGCAGCGTCAGCCCCATCAGCTCGGCGGAGACATCGAGCGGCGCGGCGGTGTCGGGGCGAGCGTCCCAACGGTCGAGCATCGCGGTCGTCGCGGCGACCATCTGCGCGCCGAATCCGGCGATACGCTGGCGGTGAAACGCTGGCTGGATGAGCCGCCGCTGATGCAGCCACGATGCGCCATCGTTGGTCAGCAGTCCCTCGCCAAGTACGGTCTTGAGCATGCGATTGGAGGGAGCGTCTTTGTCGTAATTGCGGTTGTTCTCTTGCAGGACATGCTTGATGAATTCGGGGTGGTTGACGAAGACACTCGGCCAGAATACGAACCGATAGCGCGCCACGTCGCCCGTCGCGGCAAGCACACGGATGAAGGCCAGCGTGTCGCGCTGGAGATCGCGGGCGCTGCCGAGCACGAGTCCGCCGCGTGGCGCGGCGGGTGGCGCGGCGCCCCGCGGCTGCTCGCGAATCAGGGTGGGAGTGGATGTCTGCTGAGCCATGCGCGCGGCTCCTCTCATCAGGTGGCCATGCCTGTCCAGATCATACCTCTGGAGAGAGTATGCCTGCCGCGCGTCCAGAAAGCGTTACGGCGCGACACCGCCGCAGGCTCGGCGTTCCCCACTGGGGGGAAGCGCGAGGTCTGCGGCGATGGATGAGATGCGATGGCGCGCTCTGTCTCGTGTGGCGCGGTATACTTGCGCCAAGCTCTACAATGTCTTCACAGATGTGACCTGGATGCTAACCCGGTCTGGCCAACGCACGACCTCTCAAGAGGATATGACATCATGACCCAAAACCAGACTCCGCAAGCGCAGCACGACGCGGCGGTCACACTGCGTGAAGTCACCAAGGACACCGTGGGAGATGTTTGCAGCCTTCAGGTGGCGACGGAGCAACGCGAGTACGTCGCAAACAACGCATTCTCGATTGCCCAGGCCCATTTTGAGCCGAAAGCGTGGTTCCGTGCAATCTACGCAGACGAGACGCCCGTCGGTTTCATGATGCTCTCTGACGACCCAGATGCGCCCGAATATTTCCTCTGGCGTCTCATGATCGACCACGCGCATCAAGGCAAAGGGTATGGCCGGAGCGCTATCGCTTTATTGGTCGAGTACGTACGAACCCGACCGGCTGCGCATGAGTTGCTCGTTAGTTACCACCCTGGCCCGCACAGCCCACGCGATTTTTACCTCAAACAAGGCTTCCTTGATACTGGTCGAACCGAGGAGGGCGAGGTGGTGCTCAGTCTGCCGCTCGATGGCTAGGCTGTATCAGGTTTGACGCGCCACAGCACGCTGGAGGCCGGGGCAGCCATCGTGCTGTGGCGTGATTCGTAAGGCAGACTCTAGTAGACAATCACCGGCGTGCCGATGGAGACCCAGTTGTACAGCCATTCCGAGTCGCCATCGTAGTAGTTGAAGTTGATGCAGCCGTGTGAGCCGCCGTTGAACGAGCTGGGGTCGTAGTGCGGCAGGTTCGAATACTTGCCGAACCACGAGCGCCACCAGGCGTCATGCAGTTCGTAGCCGTAGTACGAGTAGTACATGGCGAAGTGGATCGGCGTCGGCTGGTAGTAATTCGGCGAGGTCGGCGGATCGGGCGACTTGAAGACTGTGTTGGTCTGCTTGTCGAGCACGCAGTGCATGCCAGGGATCGAAGGCAGGTCAGGCGCGCCGGTCGTCACGTTCAGCGTCTTGACCAGCTTGCCGTTGTCGTACATGCGAGCGACCTGCTCGCGCAGCGAGACGACCACCACGCGATACGGCGTGATCTGGTAGTGATTGAGCAGTTGCATGTCAGTCTGGTGCGACTGATTGCTGGGGGTCTTGTCGTTGAGATTCGTCAGCATCGCCTGGATGTTGGCGGTCATGCTCAGGACTTCGCTGTCGATGACCTGATAGTCGTCCACCGTCTGCGCGTAGGCCAGCCGCTGAGTTGCGTCGCCGACGCCCGTATTGGGGTCGGCGTACTCGTAGGCGTTCGGATAGCCGATGCCGTTGGCCGGGTCGATGGTCTTGAGCGCCTGTCCCTGATTGACGAGCTGCTGGAGCGTCGCCACATCGTTGTTGGTCTTGGCCTTCAGCACGGGCAGCTCCAGGCCCTGATCCTGCGAGCGGATAGTCGTGATCAGCTTGGAGTAGCCGTCGATGGATGGCTTGGCGGTCAGTGACTGTGCCTGGGTTGTGTCGCCGGCGTATTGGGAGTCGAACTGGCCGGTATCGACGCCCTGCTTCTTGGCGGTCGCGATGTCGTCCTGGAAGTTCTTCAGTTCGTTGGTGGCCGCTGTGGGCAGCAGGTTGATCTCATTGGCCTTGGCCTGCTGCTGCTGGGTGATGAGCAGGCGGTTAAGGCTGGCGTACTCCGCCGCCGTCGAGGCGTTGCGGAAGGCCAGCAGGTCGTTCTGCGCCCACTGGGTTTCGGGTAGCGTCTTGACGCTGGCCTGCACACCGGGCAGCGTGATGAGCGGGTCATCCTGCCAGTAGACATCGCTCATGCCCACTGCACACTGCAATGGATGCGGGCCATTGTCGACCGCCTTGCCGTTCAGCAGGCTGGATTCGTCGTCTACCAGTTTGGTGAAGGCTTCGAGGCGATCATAGGTCGGCTTGAACTGCGCGATGGCAGCGTTCTGTGCCTGCGCGAAGCTATCTACCGCGAAGAAGTCTTTGGTCGTGCTGGCGTTCGTGAAGTTGGTCTGCGCCTGCGCTAGTCGCCCGGAGTAGCCCGACGCCTCGATATAGCTGCCCTGTGTCAGCGTGGCGACACCGCTGGTGAAGGTGGTAAGGTCCTTCTGCGCCATCGCCTTGGCCTGCGCCGGACTCATCTGCTCGATGGCCTGTAGCTGCTGGATGAGGCCCACATAGGCGCTGGATGCCGCCTGATAGCTGCCGATGGCGCCGTCGCCGCCCACGCTCGCCTGCGCCTCACCTTTGATGATGGGCGCGAGCAGGCTGGGTGGCACATGCATAGTCCTGGTAGCGTTGGTCAGCGACTGGTCGAGCCGCGCCTTATCGGCCTGCGCCGCCGAGCGCGCCGCGTTGGTGAAAAAGCCAAGCGCGATGCTGCCTACCACGGTCAGCGCGAGCAGCGCAGAGGAGATACCGAGTATCCAGCCGCTCGACCTGCCAGATTGCGCCTGCCTCCTGATCCCTGCGGGCGCGAAGCCTTGTTTCATCCGTTCCATCCTCGTTGCGCTGGACTGCGTTGGGAGCTATCTGTCGCGTCTTCTCTGTACTACTACACGCGCATGGGTACAGTGTTGTCACTCGGACGGCGGTCAAGTGTGACGGCGTTCACAATCGGCGTCTGCCACACGGCGCGCCCGTCACGACAACGTGCGCGTCTCTTGATTATGAGACGCGCAAACCACTGTGAAGTGATTGTATCAGGACTGATTGGTTGAGCGAGAATCCAGCGGCGAATGGGGGATGAGCGCTCGTCAGGCGGCTACAGCCCGGCGAAAACGTCATCCTCCGGCATGGTGTACGCGCCGTCCGAGATCGGCGGCTGCGCCAGCACGAACGTCTCGGCGCCCATGAAGCCGCGCAACTGTTCTGGTGTCGCCTGCGACCACGGGGTGTCGGCGGGAAGCTGCGTCTTGTGGGCGCTGACCGCCGCGAGCTTGGCGGCGAACTCCTCGTCATTCAGCGTAACGACTGTGCGAATCTCGGCCATCGGAAAGCCCATCTCCTCGATGGGGATGGTCGCCTCGTCGCCGCCGGGCATGAAATCCTCGCCACGGGCGCGCGCCTCATCGCGCATCTGCGTCATGCGCTCGCGCGGGAAGGCGGAATAGTAGACCTTGCACACACGATGCGGCTGCGCGCCCTGCGCGAGCTGCTCCGGGAAGCGCGCGGGATCAGCCGCCGCCGCGACGCCCTCCACGGCGAGGCGATGGATGGCCATGTGATCGACGTGGCCGTAGCCGCCCTTGGGGTCGAAGGTCAGCACGACGTCCGGGCGGAAGCGGCGAATCTGCGCGACAACCTTGCCCAGCGCCTCATCGTGGTCAGCCTCGGCGAGGTGGCCGTCGATGTAGTCGAGAAAGACGACATCGCGCACGCCGACCGCCGCCATTGCCGTGCGCAGTTCCTGCTCGCGCACCTGGCCGAGATTGTCGGGCGTGGCCAGCGCGGGATCGGCGATTTGTCCCTCTTCGCCGCGCGTGGCGCAGACCGCCGCGACCAGGTACCCCAGCCGCGTGGCACGCGCCATCGTACCGGCGCAGCTAAAGCTCTCGTCATCGGGATGCGCGTAAATGGTCATCAGACGTCGGCTGATGGAACGCTCTTCGGACACACGAACCTCCGGTGGAAGGGATACGACGATAGCGCAACGACTGCTATGCACTATAGCAGCAGAACGCGCTGGCTAGCCATCGAACGTGTGGATGTGAGCCTCGTCTTAGAAAAACAGCGGCTCTACCAGTCAGCAGGTAAAGCCGCTATTGCGCGCTGCTCACCGTCTCATTGTCAACAGGCCTTCAGGTAAATTAGCTCGCTCGCGGACGCCGATTGACCATGACTATCCTTGACCGTCACCTTGACAGTGTCAGGCGTCGGGCTGCATGACAACGAGGATGTATTGGTGATCGTGATCAATTCGGGCGTCTTGTAGCCACCAAACAGGCCCAGCGTGTCGCTCCAGGTCATGGTGGTCCAGTTCCCGGTGGTGCTGGCCGACACCGAGAAGCTGATAGTACCCCCGCTATTACCCGTCTCGGTGGCGCCTGCGCTCGGCGAGGTGATCGTCACCGTCGGCGGTGGGGGATTCGTCGCGGTGGGCGCTGGCGGCGGATTGTTGTGTGGTGTCGCGGTGGGCGCTGGCGGTGGCGTGCTCGCGCAGGCCGAGCGTTGGAGGCTGATGTTCACCTGCGCGCTGACGCTCTGGTTGTGCACGTCGGCGACCTTGGCGGTGAGCGTGTCAGGCTGTGGGCCGCACGGGAAGCTGGTCGGTGGCTGAGCAAAGATGATCTGATTGCTCTTGTAGCCGCCTATCAAGCTAAGCGTATCGCTCCAGCTAAAGGTGAGTGGCCCATCGCCCGTGGCGGCGGCGTCCAGCGGTACCGCGATCACACCGCCACTGTTCGCATTGAGCTGTTGATTGGCTGTCGGCGTGACAATCTGCACGGTCGGCTGGACGTACACAGTCGTGGTGGGTGTTTGTCCACCGCTCGTCGGGACGCCGCATGCCGCGACGCCACAGGTGAACACGAACAGCAGCAGCGCGGTTATGCCGTTGCGGAGTCGTCTCATCTTCTCCAACTCTCCCCTGCCGTACCAGCGCTCCCAATTCGAGATGCTGGATGACGTGCAGCGGCTCACGCGGCGGGATTTCGAGCGGGGTGGAGACTGTGAGGATCGACGCAGGCGCAACAGGCGCTTCTCGGCGTCATCGGGGCGCAAACCAGCAAGCGCGCCGATGCGCAGGTGCGGCTGTTATCAGCGAGGCGCGACCATCACCTGCCCCTGCCCTTCCCCCTCTATCCCCGTCGGTGTTCGCTGCCTCCCAGCTGTAGCATATCGCACAAGTGAGGCAGCCGAAGTGTGAACCGTCACACATAGTCATGTTGTCGCGCACACAAGACGCATCCGCCATACATGGTATAGTGGGCCTGGCGACGCCTCGCAATTACCGACCACCACGGCGTCAGTGCGCAGCATGGCGAACGCCTCTGGCGCATACCTCTAGCGAGCAGCGAAGGATAGAGCACATATGATCAGCAGCCGCGATGACAAGCCAACGGACTTCGCAGATGCCAGCGCTCCCGTGGCGAAGGTCGATATCCTGGATCTGGGCAGTCCGAAGGCATTGTCTGCGTCCGCAGCGGCTCCAACAGTCTGCGTCATCGAAGATGACGAGGCCATTCGGGAAACGATGCGCGATCTGCTCGAAGATGAGGGCTATCAGGTTGTCGAGGCGGCCGACGGCTTGGCGGGCTACCGACTGCTCCGAACCGCGTCCGCGCCACTCATTGCCCTGGTCGATCACAAGCTGCCCAAGATGGACGGCTGCGACCTGCTTGAACTCGTCGCTCAGGATGAGGAGCTGCGAACCCGTCATGCCTTCATTTTTGTGACAGCAAGCCCGCTCCGCGCCGAGGAAGACTGCGGTGAGTCGCTCGATGAGTTGGGCGCTCCGCTGGTAGCAAAGCCCTTTGACATCGATCAACTCCTCGAACCAGTTGCCCAGGCAGCCAGGCGTCTCTCGGACCAGGCGTCGCAGGGCTAACGCGCCTCGGCCAGCGTCTCCACCATCAGCGGGCAGGTGGTCGCCAGCCAGCTCTACAGCCCGTATGGCGCGGTGCGCGAACAGTGAGACGCGCTGCCGACCGAGATCGACTTCACCCATCAGCGGATGCCACTACAGGTTCGCCAGCGTCGGTACGACGCTGGCGGGCTGAACCGCTATGCCTATCTGGCGGGCAACCTGGTAACAGATGCTTACCTATGCGCTCAGATTTGGCTGGGGCTGGCGACCAGGCCAGAGGCGCCCTGGTCGGGCAGGCTGGGCGTGGTGGGCGCCTGCGTCGTGCGGGCGGGCAGGCCACCTTCCAGCGCCACCGTCAGCGCCTCGCGGGCGTCGTCCACCGGGACGAAGGTCATCTGCTCGCGCAGATCCTTGGGCAACTCCTCCAGGTCGTATTCGTTGCGCTTGGGCAGGATGATCGTGGTGATGCCCGCGCGATTGGCGGCCAGAATCTTCTCCTTCAGCCCGCCGATGGGCAGCACTTTGCCGCGCAGACTGATCTCGCCCGTCATTGCCACGTCGGAGCGCGCCTTGCGCCCCGTCACCAGCGAGGTGATAGCCGTCGTCATGGTGATGCCCGCCGATGGGCCATCCTTCGGGATGGCGCCCTCTGGCACATGGATGTGAAATGCCTTGCCATCGAAGACGCGCGGGTCGATGCCCAGCGCCTGCGCGTTGGAGCGCACGTAGGTTAGCGCGGCCTGCGCCGACTCCTTCATCACGTCGCCAAGCTGGCCCGTCAGAATGAGCTGATTGTCGCGGCTGGGCATCATGGCCGCCTCGATGAACATGATGTCGCCGCCGCTGGGAGTCCAGGCCATGCCCGTAACGATTCCTGGCCGGTCGATGCGCTCGGCCGCCTCGGCGAAGAAGCGCTGGCGCCCCAGGAAGTCGCGCAGCATGTCGGGCGTCACCGTGCGCTGGCCCGTAGCGCCCTCGGCGATCCGGCGCGCCACCTTGCGGCAGAGGGAACCAATCTCGCGCTCCAGCCCGCGCACGCCCGCTTCGCGCGTGTGGTTGCGGATGACGGCGATGATGGTTTCATCGGGCAGCGTGATCTCGTCGGCGGTCAGCCCATTGGCGCGAATCTGCTTCGGCAGCAGGTAGCGCCGCGCGATGTGCAGCTTCTCCTCCTCGGTATAGCCTGCCAGCTCCAGGATCTCCATGCGGTCGCGCAGCGCCGCCGGGATGGGGTCGAGCGCGTTGGCGGTGGCGATGAACATCACCTTCGAGAGGTCGAAGGGCAGATCGAGATAGTTATCGCGGAACGAGAAGTTCTGCTCAGGGTCGAGCACCTCCAGCATGGCGGAGGAGGGATCGCCGCGCCAGTCCGCCGCCAGCTTATCGACCTCATCCAGCATGAAGACGGGGTCATTCGTGCCGACGCGGCGCAGCGATTGCAGGATGCGCCCCGGCATCGCGCCAATGTAGGTGCGGCGATGGCCGCGAATCTCGGCCTCGTCGTGGACGCCGCCCAGCGACAGCCGCACGAATTCGCGCCCCAGTGCCCGCGCGATGGACTGCCCCAGCGAGGTCTTGCCCACCCCTGGCGGGCCGACGAAGCACAGAATCGGCTCGTGATTGATGGCGCGCTCGGCGGCGGTATTGCTGGGCGGCGTCGTTGGCGCGGGCGTCTCGTCGGCGCTCTCCGCAGCAGGCGTGGACGTGGCGCTTGCCGCGACCTCGTCGGCCTCGGCCTGGGCACGCTCGGCGGCTTCGCGCTGGCGATCCTCTTTCAGGCGGCGCACAGAGAGGTATTCGAGGATGCGATCTTTGATCTTCTCCAGATCATAGTGGTCTTCATCCAGCACGGCGCGGGCGTGGGGTACGTCGATGGGCTTGCCTGTGCTCTTGTTCCACGGCAGCGAGATGAGCAGTTCCAGATACGTGCGGATGACGCTGTATTCAGGCGAGGCGCTGGGAATCTTCTCCAGCCGCGACAGCTCGCGGTTGGCCTCCTTGTGCGCCTCGTCGTTCAGGCTGGCCTGCTCGATCTTCTCGCGCAGCTCGTTGATGGTGGCGGCCTCTTCGCTCTCCTCGCCCAGCTCCTTCTGGATGGCCTTGAGCTGCTCGCGCAGGATGTACTCGCGCTGGACCTTGCCCATCTCCTCCTGGGCCTCGCTCTGGATTTTCTTGCCCAGTTCCAGCACTTCCAGCTCGTGTGTCAGGAAGGCGGTGACGCGGTCGAGCTTGTCGCGCACGCTGTCCATCTCCAACAGCGCCTGGCGCACGTCCAGGTCCATCTGCGCATTGCTGGCGATCAGGTAGACCACCTGGCGCGCGTCATCCAGATTCATGACGGCCATCGAGAGCTGGTCGGGCAGGTATTGCACCAGGTTGACCAGCCGCTGGAAGAGATCGATGGCGGTGCGGGTGCGCGCCTCGATCTCGACGCCTTCTTCGGTCGTCTCTGGCAGCCGCTTCACACGCGCCTTCAAGAATGGCTCGGTCGCGGTATATTCGGTGATGGCAATGCGATCCAGCCCCTGCACGATGACGTTCATGGTGCCATCGGGCATGCGCAGCATGCGGGCGATACGCGCGACCACGCCGATGCTATAGCAGTCCTCCGGGGCGGCCTCCTCGACGCTCGCGTCTTTCTGCGCCACCAGCGCCACCAGCCGCGAACCGCGCATGACATCGTCGATCAGGTGGATGGAGCGTTCTTTGCCGATGCCGAGTGGCACGACCGAGAAGGGGTAGACGACCGTATCCTTGAGCGGCAGCACCGCCAGTTCATCGGGTATCTCGACCTCTGGCTCGATCTCGCTGCGCCGCTCGCTCTCTGTCTCGCTGACGCCAGCACCCACCTCGGCTGGTTCGCCGTCGTGCGGCTCATCCGACACGCTCGGCTCATCCGACTCATCCGTGGTCACCGGGACGATGGATGGCTCCTGGTCGGCGGGCTGCTGGGCTGGCGCGTCGGACGCCGGTGGTGTTTCCACCGGGTCAGGCGATGCGGGCGTCCCGGGGCGCTCATCAGCGTCATCAGATGGGTGGTCGAACATGTCGGCTATCTCCTCGGCGTCAGGTCGCGCCACGCGACGCCTCAGGCCACGGCGCCTGCGGAACCAGGAGCCAGGACATTGGGGAATCCGCGCGGGCAAAACACTGTGCGCCGGTTGAAAAACACTATCGGCGATTGCTGGGATTGCGCGATGGGGGCTCACTAGAGCTTGGACGCCATGGCTCCGGCGTGCGCCTGCCAGCGCGCGGTGGAGTCGGAGCCCTCGCTGCTGGGCCGGGAACGCTCGCCAGAGCTACCTGGCGCGCTGGGCGTCGCCTTGGGCAGTCGGATGCGCAGGAAGCCATCGCGGTACGACGCCGTCACATCTTCCTGCTGGATGGGCGCAGGCAGCGCGACATCCGCATGAAAGAGGCCGTAGCGCACCTGGGCGGCGTGGAAACAATCCACCTCGCTGTGCTCGGCGTCGTCGCGCCGGATGCCATGCACCACCAGCGCGTTCGGATACAGCGACAGTTCGATGTCGTCCTCCTGCACGCCCGCGACCTCCAGCTTGACGAGAAACGCCGCATCTGTCTCGTGCACATCCATCGGCGGTCGCCACTCGGAGGAGGAGTGCAGATACGCAAAACCTTGCGCCGCGCTCACCATCGCCTCGCGCAATTCCTGATAGCGTCGCTCGATGTTCGAGGACGAGCCGCCAAACCGATACGAGACTGAAAGGAACCGTACACGCATAGGGATCGCTCCTCGTTCGCGCGCAGATAGCGTCATGTGGGCTGTCGCGCGGCGCTGCTGTCGTTCAGGCTGTCGTTCAGGCTGTCGTTCAGGCTGTCGTCAGGTCGTTCTTCAGGTCTTTCTGGTCTTTCTATGGTACATGCTGCCGCGCGTTCGGCGCCACCCTGTCAGGCGAGCAGCGGCGCCGAATCCTATTGAAATGGATGACAGCGCGAGGCGTCGCACAGCGACGAGAGCCGTGCGACGCCTCGCGGTTTGCGTGGTATCCGGCGGCTACGAGATGTCGAGGGCGGCATTGATGCGCTGGCCCGCCTGCGCATTCGCCGTGACGACATCGAAGTCGAGCTGGATGTAGAGCGTATTGGTCGCCGCGTTGAGTGTGTAGGTGTAGTCGGTTCCGGCGGTGAGCGTTTGGCCGCCCCAGGTCAGGGTGGGCGCGCCCTTGGTCCAGTTGGTGATCTTCAAGCGCGGCTGCGGTCGCACGGTGACGCCAGCGGGGAAGCCAAGCTGCGCATTGACGTGGTTGGCGTTGGCCGCGACGACATACGCGCCGATGTCCAGGTTGAAGCCCTGGATCACCGTGGCTCCAGTTGGCTCGTTGTCGCTGGTGGCGAGTGTGCCTGTGTTGACTGTCAGCGATGGCGCACGGTAGTCGGCGTCAACCGCGACGCTCTGCGCCTGCGTGAGCGAGCGCCGCTGATCGAACAGGAACAGGAACGAGAGCGTCTGCCCGGCCTTGACCGAGGAGAGCGTCCCGAACCACTCGTCTTTGGCACGGAAACCGTTCTGCGTCTCGTCGATGCCAGCGTTGGAGACACCCTGCGAAGCCCAGGTGTTGTACTTGTCGAGCAGATAGCCCATGTTGGGCGGCGCCGCGACTGTCGGCATGTGCGCGAAGAGCTGCGCCTCGGCTCCCGCTGTGCCGGACGGGATGGGCGAGGTGGTCACGCCATTGTTGAGATACCAGGCGTTGGGCGACTGATCTTGATAGTAGGTGAGCGCAAAGCCGCCGAAGTCGAGCTCGGTGGGATTGACGCTGTTCAGGCTCAGCGCCGACGACCCGGTATTGGTGACCTGATGCAGCACGTAGATCTCGCCATCGGGCCAGATGAAGTAGATGGTCGTCCACGTCAGGTGGAAGGTTGTGTCGAGCGAGACGGTTTGCACGGCCACCATCCCCGGCGTGTTGCGCAGCACCGTCACCGTCCCCTGGTTGCCGAGGTCGCTCAGCCAGGAGTCACCGCTGGTGTGCAGGTACATCTCGATGCGGCCATGAGCGGTGTTCTGGGCCTCCAGTTCGGTGTAGGCGCCGGAATCGATCTCGCCGCTATTGGAGATCACGCCGCCAGCGCTGGCGTTGAAGAAGTCCTGCCAACCGTTGTTATTGGCGTCGAGACTCGTGACCGTGACACCCGCGCTCGTCGTCGTCACCGAGAGCTGCGCTGGCCCGGTGGTGGGCGGCGGCGTCGGGGTGGGCGACGGCGTGGGCGAAGGGGTGGGTGACTGCGAAGGCGTCGGCGATGGCGATGGTGTGCCAGTGGGCGTCGGCGACGGCGAGGGGGTCGGGGTGGGAGCGGGCGCGCCGATGGCGTTCACCACCACATTGTCGATCTCCGAGGTCGCCTTGGTGCTGAAGCCGATCATGCCACTGCTGAAGGTCGTATCGGTGTCAGTGGTCAGCGTTTTCCCGTTGATCGCCGCGCTGATCGTGCTGCCATTAACCGTCAGCGTCATGGTGTAGAACTGGCTGCCGAAGTTGAACGTGCCTTGATCCAGAGTCGTCCACGAACCACCCTGCACCATGCCCAGATACCACTCGCTGTTGTTCTTGAGCAGGAACGAGTAGTGGTTGCTGTTATCGACAAAGCGCGCCATCAGCACGCTAGACTGGTTGAGGTCGTTGGCGCCGGGCTTGATATCCGCCTGCACGGTGTAATTGGTCCACGACGAGGAGCCAGCTTCGATCACATGCGTGTTGCTGGTGCTGGTGTCGTTCTGCTTGAGCACATGCGTGCCGTCAAGCTGCACTGACCAGGCGGTTCCCGCGACGACAGTCCAGCCAGCCGGAACAGCGCCGATGGCGTCGGACTCGAAGTTGTCGGAGTAGAGCGTACCCGGCGGTGGCGTGGGTGAAGGCGTGGCGGTCGGCGCTGGCGTCGGGCTGGGAGTCGCCGTCGGGCTGGGAGTCGCCGTCGGGCTAGGCGTCGGGCTAGGTGTCGGCGTCGGCAGCGGCGTCGCCGTCGGGGTCGGCGCTGGAGTCGCCGTCGGAGTCGGCGAAGGTGTAGCCGTGGGCGTCGGTGTCGGCAATGGAGTGGCGGTCGGCGTCGGGCTAGGCGTCGCCGTAGGCGTCGGAGCCGGAGTCGCCGTCGGAGTCGGCGAAGGTGTAGCCGTGGGCGTGGGAGCCGGAGTCGCCGTCGGGGTTGGAGTTGGCGATGGAGTCGCGGTAGGCGTCGGCGCAGGTGTCGCGGTCGGTGTTGGGCTAGGCGTCGCGGTAGGCGAAGGCGAAGGCGTGGCCGTCGGAGTTGGAGCCGGAGTCGCCGTGGGCGTCGGGCTAGGCGTCGCGGTGGGAGTAGGCGCAGGCGTAGCCGTCGGTGTCGGCGAAGGTGTAGCCGTTGGAGTAGCGGTCGCTGTCGGGCTAGGCGTCGCGGTAGCCGTTGGCGTCGGCGAGGGGGCCGTGGTCGCGGTCGGCGTGGGTGGCTGCGTGGCGGTCGCCGTCGGCGTCGGCTGGATCAGGTTGGTGGTGACCAGGACGTTATCAAACTCTGAGGTCGCCTTGGTGCTGAAGCCGATCATGCCGCTGCTGAAGGTCGTATCGGTGTCAGTGGTCAGCGTTTTCCCGTTGATCGCCGCGCTGATCGTGCTGCCCTGCACAGTCAGCGTCATGGTGTACCACGTCGTCGCGTTGTAGGTGAAATTGCCGTTGTCTATGGTGTTCCAATTGCCGCCCTGGACCGCGCCCAGCCACCACTCGCTGTGGTTCTTGATCAGGAATGAGTAGTGGTTGTTATTGTCGAGGTAGCGCGCCATGATGACGGTGGCGGGGTTGAGGCTGTTTGAGCCAGGCTTGACGCTTGCCTGCACCGTGTAGTCTGTCCATGAGGCTGAGCCTGCCGAGATGACATGGTTGACGCTCGTGCTGGTGTCCGTCTGCTTGAGGACGTGTGTGCCATCCTGCTGCACCGACCAGCCTGTGCCCGCGACGACCGTCCAGCCGGAAGGAACAGTCCCGATGGCATCGGCCTCGAAGTCGTCGGAGAAGAGTCCCGTCGCGGCGCTGGCGCGCGGCACGGACATCACCCCATACAGGCTGACGAGCAGCAGCAGCGCCGCGATCAGCGATACCGCTGTCTTGCGCCTGTACGCTCCCGCCGACTCATAGAACGCCTTCAGGGCGCGCGCCAAGGCAGCGCCTCTCCTCATGCCGCCCATCACATCTATCCCCTGTAAATAGTAGTAAGTATGGCGCCAATGGAGCAGAGACCACCGCTCCGGCGCCGAAATTATTCGAGAGATTCCGCGTGAGAAATGACCGCAACCGACGACACATCACCCGCTGGATCGCTGCTGCACGCGACATGGAGCGAGACCTGCCCGTCAGCAGGTGAGGAGCGCTCCTCGCGCACTCAGTCCCTCGCGAGCACACAGCACTCGCGCATACATGATCAAAACGTAGCAAGGCGCATCTGCGCCACAAGTTGTCCCAGGGATAATTGCCTGTTCTCGTCGAGGTCTGGCCAGTGGCAGAGGCGTATGGGAGTCGAACCCACCCGCGACCGCTCAGGCGGCCGCGCGACCGTTTTGAAGACGGCGAGGCCCACCGGGACCCGTACACCTCCGTGGAGCAGGGCAGCGCGCGTGATCGAGGCGCGCTCCTCATCATACTGTGCCACTCGCTCGCCGCGCCAGTCAATAGCGCCGCTCAGTTGGCGCCGCTGCGAGTTGCACGCTTCCCGGTCCGCGCGCCGTGATACAATTCTGGCGGTATGGCCTGCGTTTGAGCAGCATCGAGGAACCCAGGAGGACGACGCCCGACTATGGACGAGCGCGAAGAGCGGCTGGCTAAGGCTGAGGCCTGGCGCGCCGCCGGAATCGATCCGTATCCCGCCCGCACCGCCCGCGACACCACCGTCGCCGCGGCGCTGGCGCAGTTCGACACGCTGGCCGCGCAGGGAACCAGCATCACGCTGGCTGGCCGGCTGATCTATCTGCGCGAGATGGGCAAAGCCACGTTTGCGCACATCGAAGATGGCTCTGGCCGCATCCAGATCTACATCAAGCGTGACGAGGTAGGCGACGACGCCTTCAGGCGGATCAAACTGCTCGACCTGGGCGACATTATTGAGACGTCCGGCACGCTCTTCACGACACGCACAGGCGAGCGGACACTGCACGTCACCAGCTTCACCATGCTGGCCAAGGCGCTGCGGCAGCTCCCGTCCAAGGGTGTCGGCGGGGAGATGAAGCTGTTTGATCCGGAGACGCGCCATCGCAAGCGCTATCTGGATCTGCTGGCCAACCGCGAGGAGCGCCTGCCAGTCTTCGTCGCACGAGCGAAGATTTTGACGGCCATGCGCGAATATCTCAACGGCCAGGGCTTCCTGGAGGTCGAGACGCCCGTGCTGCAACCGCTTTATGGCGGCGCCACGTCGCGCCCCTTCGTCACGCATCACAACACGCTAGATCGCGACCTCTATCTGCGCATCGCGCCAGAACTCTATCTCAAGCGGTTGATCGTTGGTGGCATCGATCGGGTGTACGAGATCGCCCGCAACTTCCGCAACGAGGGGCTAGATCATAGCCACAATCCAGAGTTCACGATGATGGAGTGCTACCAGGCCTACGCCGACTTCGAGGACATCATGCGGCTGGTGGAGGAGCTGTACGCCTACATCGCCCGCCAGACGCTCGGCTCGACGGTCCTGACCTATCAGGGGCGACAGATCGACCTGGCGCCGCCGTGGGGACGCCTGACGCTGCGCGAGGCCATCGCCGAGCATACGGGCATCGACTACGAGCAGTATCCCGACCGCGCATCGCTGGCCAAGGCGATGGAGCAGCATGGCTATCGGCCCGATCCGCGGCTGGCGCATGGGCGGCTGATCGACGACCTGAAGGACAGCATCGTCAAGGGGCCGCAGTCGAAGGTAGTTGGCCCGGTCTTCCTCTACGATTACCCGCGCGACCTCTCGCCACTGGCCAAGGCCAAGCCCGGCGTGAGCGATACCGCCGAGCGTTTCCAGCCATTCGCCGCCGGACTGGAGCTGGGCAACGCGTTCAGCGAGTTGAATGACCCGCTGGATCAGCGCGCGCGCTTCGAGGATCAGGCCCGCCAGCGCGCGGGCGGCGACGATGAAGCGCAGCAGCTCGACGAGGACTACATCGAGGCGCTGGAGGTGGGCATGCCACCGACGGGTGGCTTCGGCGGCGGCATTGACCGCCTGACGATGCTGCTGACCGACCAGGAGAATATCCGTGAGGTCATTCTCTTCCCGACGATGCGCGAGCAATAGGGCACATGAGCAGACAGGCGGTCATGGGGCCGTCTGTCTGCTCCATTGGAGCGGCCTGATAGCCTGTCCTGGGCAAACGTTCGCCCATTTTTGACGCGCTACAGTCGAGCAAGCGCACGAGCGCGAGCGGCCATATATTCGGCATTTGCGCTATATAGTTGGATGTTAAACTGTTCACACTTGAGCGATTAGGTTGACGTATTGGCTTGACAGTGCTGGTACTCTTGTCTATACTTTCTCAAAGACGCCGTCAGGCAGACCACGCGAATTTTTCCCAGGCCCCAAGCGGCTTGATGCCCAGGGGCGCCAGAGTGTTTCCCCTGCGTCTCCCTTGCGTTCGACCTGGCGGCTGGCCTGTGTAATGAGCGCATGTCCCTGCGCAAGAGGACTCCAGGATTCGTGGGGCGTGGTCGCTTGCGATGATGAGCAGCTCTGCGGGTAGAGGTGTGGCCTGCGATCTGATACCAGATAGCGGAGGTTAAGCAGCATGGACTTGAGCGTCGAGGGTAAGTCGGAGCGGATTCCGCCCGGTTCGCATATTTTGCAGCTCTATAACAAGGTGGGCGAGATTACCGGGGTGACGGCCAAGCTGCTGGAATCCGCGCTGGCGTCAGAGGAGAAGTGCCTGTTCGCTGGGTCTGAGGCCTCGGTACGGGAGTTGTCCGACACCCTGCGCAAAACGGGCGTAGATGTCGATGGACTGACGCAATCGGGCCAACTGGTCTTCGTCTCCGATCGAGATGACCTGCTCGTTGGGAAGCGCTTTGACGCCTATCACCTGCTCTCGACGCATCAGACCTTTATCGCGCAGGCGCTGCGCGAAGGCTGGAAAGCCGTCCGCATCTCGATGGACATGACCTGGCTGACCGCCGACATCGCGACCCCCGAGCAGATCCTCAAGTACGAAGCCGCCTCCGACGCCGTTTTCACCTTCCAGAACGCCCCCATCATCGCGCTGATGCACTACGATTACTCCAAGCTCCCCGGTCTGCTGGTGGTCGAGCTGCTCAAGCTGCACCCGATCGCCGTGGTGGGCAAGTTCATCAAGCGCAATCCGTATTACCTGAACTCCGAGCAGTATCTGCTCAAGATCCTGCGGGTCAACCGCGACAAGAACCGGCCCGCTCCTTCCTTGATGAGTGACAACCCGCTCGACCGACTGGCTGAGCGCGCTCGCTAGCATGCCCGGCGATGCATTAGCGCCGCCTATCCGCGCGCGTCCTTCTCGGCTACAGGCGCTCGTCGCCGCGCACGCTACTGCGCACGCTGACGATGCCCTGGCCAGGCGGGGACGCGCGTGGTGTTTGCGCAGCATCCCTCGCCTGAATCCGCCTAGCGCGACTCAGGCTAACTATGCGGTCGATGAGAGTTCGATGACGAAGAAACGTGTCACGCATGCCTTCTCCGCAGGCGGCATTGTCTTTCGGGTGGCGCCACCCGCGCACGACGGAGAGGTCGGGCTAGTCGAGATCGTGCTCGTTGGCCATGTGCGGGAGAACATCTGGACGCTGCCCAAGGGGACGCCTGCGCCCCACGAGTCGCGCGAGCAGACGGCGCTGCGCGAGGTGCGTGAGGAGACGGGGTTGGAGGCGCGCATCGTCGGCGAGGTCGGGCAGATCGAATATACGTTCGCGCGGCGCGGCATGCGCTTCATCAAGCAGGTCTTTCACTATCTGATGCTGGCGACGGGCGGCTCGGTGGAGCAGCACGACCACGAGTACGACGAGGCGCGCTGGTTCTCCTTCAGCGCCGCGCTGCTGGCGATGACCTACGATAACGAGATCGCGATTGTGCGCGAGGCCGAACACCTCATCCACCGCTATCTCGCGACCCAGCAGTAGCCGCAGCCAGCCACGGGGGCTCAGCGTGCTTGACACGGACGTTTTGGCGTGCGTACATGTTGGCGCGAAACCGGGGTGCGCGTTGTATACTAACCGATGACTGTGCGCTATTCTGTCTGCTGCCTGTGCTGTGGCCTCCTGGCGTTGCTCCTCTACGAGGAGGAGGCGGCGCGCAGCGTTTGGCAGCGCGGGCGCAGCAAATCAGCCGAAGACAGGCCGAAGACAGGCCCAGGCTCAAGACGGGCTATTACCAGCGGAACACTGCGCTGCGCGAAGCAGATGGGATCAACTCATGGCGAAACGAAGAATCCTGGTCGTGGATAACCCAAACGAGCGGCGCATCTTACGCGCGAAGGCCAAGAAGGTTTCACGCTACGACGCCTATCTGGAGCGGCTCGTCTCGGATATGTGGGAGACGATGCGCGAGGCGCCGGGTGTGGGCCTGGCGGCGCCACAGGTCGGCGAATCGATCCGCGTGCTGGTGGCGGAGTATGAGGGCGAGTCGGTCGCGCTGGTCAATCCAGAGATTCTGAAGCGCTCCGAGCAGGAAGAGCTGGGGCAGGAGGGCTGCCTGAGCATCCCCGGCTTCATCGGTGACGATGTGCCGCGCGCCAGCGCCATCACCGTCAAAGCGCGCGACCCCCGGGGCAAGGAGGTTCGTGTCAAGGCTGATGGCTGGTTCGCGCGCATCCTGCAGCATGAGATCGACCATCTGGATGGTGTTCTCTATACCGATCACATCCTGCCCGAGAAGGTGCGCGAGGTAACGGAAGACGACATCGAGCCAGAGGGCGCGCCGCCGTCGGAGAAGCCAGCGCGCAACGGCAAGCAGGACGGTAAGCAGGACGGCAAGCAGGCGCGGAGGTCGCATTCGGCGGCCTCGGCGGCGACGGGAGGCGAAGCATGAGCGTCGCCAGGGGCAAGTACCACATCTGGACGGTGGGCTGCCAGATGAACCAGGCAGACTCGCAGCGCGTCGCCAGCATCCTCGATGGCCTCGGCTGGGAGTCGGCCCCCACGATGGACGGCGCCAATCTGGTCGTGCTGAATACGTGCAGCGTGCGCGAGCAGCCCGAAAAGCGCGCCCACGGCCAGCTCTCGCTCTTGCGCCATGCCAAGCGCAGCCGCGAGGATCTGCTGGTGGCGATGATGGGCTGCATGATCGGCAACCAGCGCACCATCGACGATCTCAAGCAGCGCTACCCCGTCGTCGATCTCTTCTTCAAAGTCGAGAGCGCCGACATTCTGCCGCATTTCCTGGAGGAGCGCTGGACGCCCATCGCCGGCGAGGGCTGCATAGACTTCGCTGACCTCGGCGCGCCGCGCACCATCGGCGCGACAGACGCGCTGCCCGTGCTGCCGATGCCGACCCTGCATACCCTCAACCTGCCCAACACGCCGATGCAGATTACGCCGCGTCCGGCGGCGCGTGACCTGCATTACCCCGGCGCGGCGGAGCATCTGGCGCAGACACGCGGGCCGACCGCCTGGCTGCCCGTCGTGCTGGGCTGCAACAAAGTGTGCAGCTATTGCATCGTGCCGTCGCGGCGCGGCGTGGAGCGCAGCCGCCCGCTGGATGAACTGCTGGAGGAGGCGCGCGAGCTGACGGCGCAGGGCGCGCGCGAGCTAACGCTGCTCGGCCAGACGGTGGAAGCATATGGGCTGGACCTGCCCGACCAGCGCGCCGACCTGGGCGACCTGATGGAGCGGCTGAGCGCGATCGACGGGCTGGAGCGCATCCGCTTCATGACCTCGTATCCGCGCCACATGACGGACAAGATCATCAAACAGATGGCGGTGTTGCCGAAGGTTTGCGAGCACGTCAACATCCCCGTTCAGCACGGCGACGACGAGGTGCTGCGGCGCATGCGGCGCGGCTATACCATCACCGAGTATCGCCAACTCATCGAGCGGCTGCGCGCCTGGTGGCCCGGCGTGACGCTCTCCACCGATGTGATCGTCGGTTTTTGCGGTGAGACGGAAGACGAGTTCCAACGCCTGCTGGACCTGCTCGAAGAGATTCGCTTCGATGTCGTGCATGTGGCGGCCTACTCGCCGCGCCCCGGCACGCTCTCCTATAAATGGGAGGACGACATTCCGCTTGTGGTGAAGAAAGCGCGCCTGCACGCCGTGGAGACGACGCAGGAGCGCATCTCGCGCGAGATCAACGCGACCTATCTGGGACGTGTCGAGGAGGTGCTGGTAGAGAGTCGCCAGACCTCGAACGGCCAGCAGCAGTGGCGTGGGCGCAATCGCGCGAACAAGTTGGTGTTCTTTCCCGCGACCCGTCCAGCCGCCGAGGAGAGCGCCACGGCGAGCGGCGGCGTGGCGGCGCTGGCCCGCACGGAGATTCGGCCTGGAGGGCTGGCGCAGGTGGTCATCGAACACACTTCGGCGTGGTCATTGCAAGGGACGCGCGCGCTGGTGTAAGATTCGACACTGGCGCTTACAGGCCAGGAGTGGGGCGATGCTGATGAGTATCGCCCGCAGGAGGATAGAGCACGAATGCCCCAGGCCACCAACCAACCGGAGGAGCGAGCGCGTCAGCAGCGCCAGCTCACCGAGCAGGCCATCAATCTCGCGCTGGAGAGTAAGTGGGAAGAGGCCGCCGCCACCAATCGGCAGCTTCTCAGCCTCTTTCCGCGCGACCTGAGCACGCTGAATCGCCTGGGAAAGGCGCTCAGCGAGCTGGGTCAGTACGTCGATGCGCGCCAGGCCTACAGCGAGGCGCTGGAGGTTGATCCCGCCAATAACATCGCGCGCAAGAACCTCGACCGACTCGCCACGCTGGGCGATGGCGTCACCGCGCCGCGCGCCTCGCACGAGCGCATGGATCCGCGCCTCTTCATTGAAGAGACGGGCAAGACGGGCTTCACCCAATTGCTCGATCTGGCCGCGAAGCAGACGCTGGGGCTGCTGACGGCGGGCGATCAGGTCTATCTGAGCCGCGAGGGCGCGCTGCTCTGGGTGCTGAACGCCGAGCGCGAGCGCATCGGGCGCATCGAGCCGCGACTGGCCTCGCGCCTGATCACCTTCATGGAGGGTGGCAACCAGTACGCTGCGGGCATCTCAGAGCTTCGCGACCACGTTGTTCGTATTATCATCCGGGAGACATTCCAGCATCCGAGTCAGTTTGGCAAGGTGAGCTTCCCCGCGAGGGGCGGCGGCGAGACCGTGCGCCCCTACACCAAAGAGAGCCTCGTTCGCCACAACGACGAGGAGGATGAGTACAACGAGGACGGCGAGTACGTCGATGACGGTGACGACGACGATATGGAAGACCTGCACGAGACTGATCTCGAAGAGGCCGACCTTGCCGAGCCGGAAGAGTAACCACACGAGTAACAGCGCCTGGAGCAGCGTCATGGCGCTATTGATGGGTCATCAGGTGAGAGGACACGAAACGGGTGAATAAGACAAAGAAGGTCGCCTGGCACAAGCATCTGAAGTCGCGCAAGAAGCACGAGGAGAAGCTCAAGACCGCTCGTGCGACGACGACGGCGGGCCCCGCCGCTGCCTCGCCAGCGCCACGCGCGGGCGCCAGGCGCTAACTCCGCGCGCTGTGCGCATCGCCGCGCCACTTCTGCGCGCCTGCGGGCGGCGCGAGGTGGCGCGTTTCTCTTGGCGTTCTGGCGTTCACGGCGCGCCCGCGCAGTTGGCGTGGGACAGCGAGGAGGCGTAGCGACTGTGAGCGGGCCAGTCACCGTGCGCGAGACGCTGCCTCATCTGGCCAAATGGGGCGCGCACCTGGTCGCGGGCGAGAGCGGGCTGGAGCGCAGCGTGAGCTGGGCCAGTGTCATGCGGGCGCAGCTTCCCGCCTTTCAGGATGTGCGACGGGGCGAGTTGGCGATCCTCTCGCTGGCCACCGTGCAGGCGCTGCAGGATCGCGGCGCACCCATCTCACTGCTGACGGTGATCGATCAACTCGACGCGCTGGGCGCCTCTGGCGCGGTGATCGCCGGGCTGGCGCCGCTCGTCGCGCTGACCCGACCGATGGCGGCCGTCGCGCGCGAGGTGCGCGACCGCGCCGATCAGCTCGCTCTGCCGATCATCGCGTTGCCACAGCAGGCGCCGCTAGCCGATGTGCGCGCCGCCATCGTGGCGCTGGCAGCCGCGCGCCGCGACCTGATCGCCTCGCCGCTGGAACCGGTGGACGCCTATGCTGCCCAGATGCGCGCTAGCCTGCGCAGCGAGGCGCTCGAGGCGTTGCTCGCCGGAGCCTACGTCGGCGAGGCGCAGATGCGCTTGCGTGCCAGCCACCTCGGCTACGACCTCAACCAGCCGCATCTCGTGCTGTGGGTGGACATCCGCGCGGGCGGCGCGCAGGGGGCCAGCCGCGATGGCGCTGTCGATCCGACGCGCAGCCAGGCGCTGGCTGAGGGGTTGCAGGTGGCGCTGGGCGCCTGGACGCAGACCCGCGAGCCAGATCAGGTCGTCGCACTGCTGCCGCTGACCGCCGAGAGCGCCACGCAGGAGCTGACCGAGCGCATCCTGACGCAGATCACGCGCGCGCTGGGCGATGGACACGAGCGGCGCGCGCTAGAGTGGTCAGCGGGGCTGGGCGAGCCAGCCACGGCTCCGGCGCAGGTGCGTCGCTCCGCGCAGGAGGCCCAGGACGCGGCGCAACTGGGCGCGATGGTGCTGGGCGCCCGTCACATCGCGCGGCCCGCCGATCTGGGCGTCTATCGCCTGCTCCTGGCGCTACGTGAGCGCGGCGAGCTGGAGCCGTTCATCCGCCGCGCGCTGGAGCCGATCTTGCGCGACCAGCGCCACGCCGGTACGCTGATCGAGACGCTCGAGGCGTTCTTCGCCAGCAACGGCAACAGCACGAAGGCAGCGGAGCGGCTGCATCTGCACCGCAATTCGCTGCTCTATCGGCTCAACCAGGCGCGCGACCTGCTGCATCAGGACCTCGACGATCCGGAGACGCGGCTGACGCTGCAACTGGCCATCAAGGGGCTGCGTGTGTTGCGCCTGAAAGAAGAGCGACCCGCCTATGACCGCTAAACGCCGCCGCGAGCGACCCAGCGCGCCGCAGCGCTTCACGGGCGTCTACGCCTGGCCGACACCGCCGACGGGCTATCCCGTGATCGTCTCGCATCTCCAGATGGCGCCGTTGCTGGCGACGTGGGAGGCGCGAGTGGTGGCGGGCGCCGCGCCGGACGAGCGCGTCGAGGCGACGACCTCGGCTGATCTGGGCCTCTCGACGCTGACGGTCTCGCTGACCAGCGCGGGCGTGAACTATCCCAACGGCGAGCGGCTGCCGTGGGAAGTGGCGCGCAGCATCATTGGCTCGCCCACCAAGTGCTTCAGCGTGGATGACGGCGCGGAGGCTATCGCGGCGTTCTCGCCGACCACCAATGCCCTGCGCTCGCTGATGCCGACCGCAGGCGCCCCCACCATGCTCATCTCAGGCATCTCGATGCACCGCATCAAGGGGACCGAGCCGTGGGCCGATAGCGTGGCCAAGACGCAGGCGGTCGCGCCAATCAGCGGGCGCACGCTCGATACGACGACTGGCCTGGGCTACACGGCAATTCTGGCGGCGCGCTCATCGGCTGAGGTGGTGACGGTGGAGCTGGACCCGACCGGGCTGGACGTGGCGCGGAGCAATCCCTGGTCGCACGAACTCTTCGACCGGCCCAACATCCAGCGTGTGGTGGGTGACGCCTTCGCGGTGGTGGCGCAGCAGCCGGCGGGCGCGTTCGACCACATCATCCACGATCCGCCATATCTGGCGCTGGCGGGCGAACTGTATTCCGAGGAGATGTACCGACGGCTCTATCGCGCGCTGCGTCGGGGTGGGCGCCTCTTCCACTATATCGGCGACCCGCAGAGCGCCTCAGGCGCGCGGACAACGGCTGGCGTGCTGCGGCGACTGGAGGCGGTCGGCTTCCAGCGCATCACCCGCCGACCTGAAGCGTTCGGCTTGATCGCCACGAAATGACGCCCGACGCAGGAGGCGCATCGTGCGCACACCTGTACCGCAGAATTGACATGCTCGGAGCGCGCGCCTATACTCGCTTTATGACCTCATGACCGATTACTTGTCCCCTGGCGCGCGACTGAGCTGGCGTGTGGCAGGATGGAAGGGAGAAGAACGCTCATGCGTATTTTGAGCGTTGCGCTCGTCATCCTTGGAGTGGCGCTGATCGCGTTTGGCGTCCTCGACCACTTTCTGGCATTCACCCAGATCCCGTACGAACTGTATATCTTTGGCGTCGTTGGATTCATCTCCGGGGCAATTGGCGGCACGCTGGGGACGCTGACAGGTGGCGTCACACCGCCCCCGCCTGACCCGGAGGCCGAGACGCCGATGATTATCGAGTAACGCGCCCGACGCTGGAGCGATGGCGGAAGGAC
>DATBTW010000114.1:0-3980 GCA_036559055.1 Ktedonobacterales bacterium | reverse complement strand
CCGCCGCGAGGAATATCTGCGCGCACACACGCTGCCCGCCTTCACCACGCATGCCATCACCGACCGCACGGCTTATCTGGCCGCTGTAGAGCAGACCGCGCGCACAGGCGTCGGCATCGACCGCGAAGAATACCTCACCGGTGTCAATGCCGTCGCCGCCGCCATCCATGGGATGGATCAGCAGCTCATCGCGCTGGTCTGGATCGTCGGCTTCAGCGCCTTCTTCAATGATGAGGCGCTACCCCGCGCCGCCGAGGCGCTGCGCGCCGAGACCGCCGAGGTGTCCCGCGCGCTGGGCGCGGAGTGACGGCGGGATCAGCGCATTTCGACCGACTTTCAGCCAGTTTCCACTCCCCCCCTTGACGCATTTTGTATCTATGTGCATAATACATATAGATACATCACGGAAGCGCAATCGCTCCTTCCAGATGTAGACCCGACCGTCGGGTCACCGCTCACGCATATCAGCGCGGCCAGGCAATCAATGGGCCGCCAGAAGGGACAACATTCACCATGGCAGAGACGAAGAAGGCCCCCAAGGCCCACGAGACTGTTGAAGAGACCATCCAGGCCGCTGAGAAGGCCGAGAGCGCCATCAATCAGGCGGCCACCGCGTTCGGCGAGACACTGCGCGAGGCGGGCAAGACCGTCGTGGATGGCGCCATCGCCATGCAGGATCGCAACACACACTTCGCCCAGACGATCATCGAGCAGGGGTTCAAGCAGGTCGAGGAGCAGACCGTGGCGCTGCACAAGCTCTATAGCGCCGTCGCTGACCAGTCTGAGACCCGCCGCGCCGCGTTCCGGGATCTTGGCCGCGAGGCCGCTGCGGCTTCGTTCAGCCTGCTGACCATGCCAGCCCGCCGCTATCGCCGCGTCTTCGAGTCGGCGCGTGAGACAGTGCGCGAGAGCGCCAGGCAGTCCGAGAGCGCGGAAGCTTAACCTCCGCCCGCACGCGTCGCGCGTGTCGTTTAGCATCGTGTGCGTGTCGCGCGTGGCGGAGCATCCAGCCACGCGCGACGCTGCTTTTCTCACGACTTTCATTGCCCCGCGCTTACCTCATCTGGCGCGGCTGGCGCATCGTGGCGAATCGGCGCCTGCGGCATGGGCGTGCGATCCACCAGCAGTTCTGTGGAGCGCGCTCGTATGGTATGGATGACGAATCAGCGTGAGGCCGCTGAGCAGGCGATCGCAGATACGCGCGCCGTCTTCAGGGAGGGCTTCTCTCTGCGCGACCCGGTGACGCTTGGTGCGCGCCTGGGCGACCTGGCGCGCTCGAATGGCCTGCTGGCGCTCGAAGCCAACCTGACGTCGCTGGAGCAATACAGCCGCGTGGCACGTGTGGGACGCCAACCCGCGCGCGCTCTCACCTTCACCGCGCTGGCGGCGGATATTCTGGGCGGCTACCTGGCGCTCACGCGCCGCTCGCGCCTGTGGGGCCGCCTGGCCCAGCCGCAAGACTGGGAATGGCAGCATGAGCGCAGCGCCGCCCGCGTGCGCGACACCGCGGCGCGCCTGCGCGGCGCCCTCATCAAAGCCTGCCAGTTCGCCTCGACGCGGCCAGACATCCTGCCATCCGCCTACACGCGCGCCTTCGCCACGCTGCAAGACGCCGTGCCAGCCACGCCCTGGCGCGAGATTCGCCGCGCCATCGCGCAGGAGTTGGGCAGCCCGCTGGAGGCCGTCTTCGCGCGCATCGAGCATCGCCCCATCGCCTCAGCGTCCATCGCGCAGGTGCACCGCGCGTGGCTCAAGGATGGCCGCGCCGTGGCCGTCAAGGTGCAATATCCCGACATCGCGGACATCATGGCGACCGATCTGAAGGTGCTGCACTACATCGTGCGCGGGGTCGCCGAGTTCGTTCCCAGCGTGCAGCTCCAGCCCATCGTCGATCACCTCAAAGAGACGCTCCCGCTGGAGCTGGACTTCCAGCGGGAGGCGCGCGCCATGACCGCCCTGCGCGCGGCGCTGCGCCATCGCGACGACGTGCTTATCCCTGCGGTGATACCAGAATTGAGCACACGCCGCCTGCTGGTGATGGAGTATGTCGAGGGCGTCAAGATCAATGATCGCGACGGGCTGGAGCGCGCGGGCATCGACCCGTCCGCGCTCGCCCGCCTGATCAACGATGTCTACGCCGAGCAGCTCCTCCGCCTGGGCTGGCTGCACGCCGATCCGCATCCCGGCAACCTTCTGGCGCAGGCGCGAGCGGGCGCCGGACCGCGCCTCGTGCTGCTGGACCACGGGCTGACCGTGCCGCTCGATCCCACGTTGGTCGCAGCCATCAGCGAGATGGTCGCGGCGCTGCTGCAAGGCGACTTCGACCGCCTCACCCACGCGCTGCGATCCGCAGGCGTGCGGCCGGATGA
The DNA here is from genome assembly GCA_036559055.1 of Ktedonobacterales bacterium. Classification (GTDB taxonomy): domain Bacteria; phylum Chloroflexota; class Ktedonobacteria; order Ktedonobacterales; family JADMIN01; genus JAKAIY01. Next base: position 1,611 of record DATBTW010000114.1, on the reverse strand, counting down.
GAGGCTCGACGTGACCACGCTGCTCCGGCTCGTCGGCGTGCTGCTGGGCAACGAGCAGGAGGGCGCCAGCGCAGCGCAGGTGGGGCAGCGTCTGGGCAAGAGCATCGGCCACATCCCCACCAACCTGATTCTAATCGGGCGCGCGCTGGGGCTGCTCGACGGCGTCACCAAGCAGCTCGACCCCAACCTGAACGCTCTGCAAGCCATCTCAGGCTACGTCGCGCAGGCGGAAGCCAGCGCGTAAGCGAAGCGCGGTGGATTGAAACCGCATCGTTGGGAAATGGGCGCGGCTGGCAATTGAAACGTTTGGTGAGAACGTGACATCGCGACACGGCTCATCATCCAGAATCTGGCCCAACGGCAGAGTTTCCTGTCGTTTCAGACATCTGGATGTCAAGCCCACTCAGCCTATTTCACATCAAACGCTGAAGTCCTATCTCCCCCTGCCGAATACAGCTCTAGCGCCACTTTGGAACCCGCCCAGGGAACTTTTCATCGCCCAGCCGGTGGCAGACATCTTTCAGCCGCTCGTAGGCGCCCTGCCATTCCAGATCGGCGAGCGTTTCCACGAGTGGCACATCCTGCCGCAGGGTCGCAAGTCGGCGGAACAGCAGCGCCTCAGCCCGGTGCTGCGCCAGGCTCTCGGCCAGCCGCACGGCGCGGCTGGCCGAGAGCCCCCAGGTGTGCGGATCTGCGGAGATCGCCTCGAGGTGCTCGTATTGTGCAAGCACGGCCGCCGCGGATTTTTCCCCCCAGCCCGCGATGCCGGGGAAGCCATCGGCTGCATCGCCCACCAGCCCCAGCCAGTCGGGGATCGACTGTGGGCGCACGCCAAATTTCTCCACCACGGCCGCTTCATCGATAAGCGTATTGCGGCGGCGGTCCCAGCCAACAGTGCGGCTTCCCGAGACCAGCTGGGCCAGATCCTTATCCGGCGAGCAGATCACGATCTGTTCGACCCCAGCTTCGTTCTTGAACCGGGCGGTCGCGCTGGACAGGGCATCATCGGCCTCGAACTCCACCATCGGCCAGACCACCAGCCCAAGCGCGGAAACGGCCTCTTCGGCAAGCTCGAACTGGGCGAGCAGGTTGGGGTCAACGCCCGCGCCGGTCTTGTAGCCGGGGTACAGGTCGTTCCGGAAGGACTCGATCACGTGATCGAACGCGCAGGCCACGTGGGTGATGCCCGGCGTGGTCAAAAGCATCAGCAGGCTGCGTAACAGGCCCACCGTTGCGCCGACCTCGCGCCCATCCGGTGCCTTGCGCGGCGGCGGGCCGAAGTGGTTGCGAAATAGTTCGTAGGTACCATCCACCAGGTAGATCTTCATATGATAACCGGTGCTCCTCTCTTCATTTCAAAATTGTACAGTCGAGGCGTAAAGAGACATCACCAGAGCGCGAGTGAAGGACTATCCTCCAACTCATGCGGCGAAGCCTCGTGAAGCGAAGAGAGGGTATCGAGTCCCGTGTGCTGGTCGCTCTTGATGATAAAAGGTGATTTATGTCTCAGCCGCTCGCAAAAACTCCCCAGTGTATACCTCTTCCGTTTTGTGGCCATGCCATCCACTACCTCTCCTTGTTGTTCTGTTAGTATAGCAGGTACTGGACAGT
>DATBTW010000113.1:0-4730 GCA_036559055.1 Ktedonobacterales bacterium | reverse complement strand
AACTCGTCGGGCTTGCCCACTTGCAGCTTCTGGATGATGGCGTTCATCGTCATGCCGGGGCTGAGCGAATAGACCCCCTGCTCGATGCCGCGATCCAGCTTCTTGTAGCGCGCCCACGCGCGGAAGAGCAGCGCATTGCGGATCAGCCCATCGTCTTGCAGGCGCTGCGCCACGCTGGCGGTCGTGTCGCCACTCTTGACCTCGAAATTGACGCTCGTGGTGATGTGGCTGTTGGCTGGCTGGAAGACATCCAGCACGACCGTCGCCCCAGCGAACCCGACGACGAGCGCCACCAGCGTGAGAACGACGACAGCGAAACGGGCGAAGCCTTTCATTGGCTGTCGTCCTCCTCTTGCTCTACCTGCTCAGTCGCGTGGCGCTCGCGCTCACGACGACGCTGTTCCAGCACATCTTCTAATATGACCGCCGCTGCCTCAGCGTCGATCCGCTCGCGCAGGCGCTCTGGCCGCACGCCCGCCTGACGCAGCCGCTCCTCCGCGCGCACGCTGGAGAGCGTCTCATCGGCGTAGATGAGCGGGATGCTGATACGGCGACGCAGCTTTTCGGCGAATGCCTGGGTGGCGCGCGCCTGCCCGTGGAGCTGCCCATCAAAGCTGACTGGCAGCCCCACCACGACCAACTGCGCCTCTGCGCGGGCAAGCTCCTGGGCGACGGCGTCGAGCGCGCCCGCTGTCGTCTTGCGACGGATCATGGCGCGTGGTGTGGCGATCAGTTCCAGCTCATCGCTCACTGCGACGCCGATGCGAACCTCGCCGATGTCCAGCGCGACGATCACCACTTGACGCGCTCCTCGCTCGCAGCCACACCGTAGCCGCGCCAGACACGCGGGCCGCCATTGCCTGCGCAGCTTGAACCCGCCACAGCATATCATGGCGGGCGCCACGCCGCGCGCATCAGCCCGACGCCGACCGCCTGGCCCGGCGCGCCCGACAAACGTCCAGCGCAAGCCCGGCGCCACCAGCGCAGACGCCATCTGACGCGCGGCCACTCCGACCGTCTCACGGCAGGCACAGCGCGCGCTGGCGCGGCTGCCTCGTGGGCGTCACCAGGAAGTCCTAGTGCATCGCACAAGGGCGGGCGTGGTTGCGTCAGTATGGTAGACTCGTTGAAACAAGCGCCTATCGAGCGCCGATCCCCCTCGCGATGCGGGATGATGCGGGCGCCAGGCGACTGCATGGGCCAGGACTGCTCGGCAGGCCAGCCGCGCGGCGATACGCCTCGGGAGGAGTGACGTATGACCCTGTTCTGGATCGGTATCATCGCACTGGGAATTGTTGCGGCGCTGGTCAATTTCGCCATCGCAGCCACGCGCCGGGGCGAGCCGATGGTGGTCGCCGTGCGCGCGCTGGCCGGGCTGGCAAGCCTCGCCGCCGCAGTCATCATAGTCGTCGGCAAAGAGGCGAATCTGGTGGGGATGATTCTGCCGTGGTCCTACAAGTTGATCGGCGCGGGCGTCTTCGTCTTCGCCGTCCTCTTCCTGCCCTCCATCATCGGTAAGAAGCTCGCGACGCCTGAGGTATCGCTCCAGGAGCGCGCCGCCCGCCCCATCAACGCCACGGTGCGGCTGCGCGAGCAGGGCGCTGACCCCTGGGTCAATTAGCGCGCAAGCGGCCACGAGCGGCTAGAAGCAAACTCAACCACTGGTTGGCGCCGAGACGCGCTTCTATGGAATACTGCGAACCGACGGACACCGACGCCCGTCGGTTCATTTATGTGCGGAGCGATCTGAAAGAGGAGCGCGCATGGGCATCAGCGCAGAGGCGTTGCGCGCGCTCCTGAACGGACGCATAGGGTCGCAGACGGGCACGATGACGCTGAGCCAGGCGGAGCCAGAGGGCGGCGAGCAGCGCTTCGTGGCGCGCGATGGACACGCAGCGCTCGACATCCACCTCTACCCCGCCAGCGAGCGCGAGGCGGCCAGGCGCGAGGAGGCCGGACTGACGCTGGGCAGCGCGGTGGGGCTGGCGCCTGCGCTGGCCTACGCGGGCGCCGCCGGACCTGGATATGAGCCGGGCGCCTGGCTGATCATCGCGCAGCAGCCGCGCGGCGAGCCGCTGGGCCAGCGACCCCTATCCGACGCCGAAGTAGACGGCTGGCTCTTCCTGCTGCTGACCCTGCACCATCTGCGGCCTGATATGGCGGCGCAGCCCTCCAGCATGAGCGCCGACCTGAGCGCGTGGTGGGCACGCAATCAGCCCGCATGGGCGACATGCCGCGCGGCCTACGCTGGCCCGGCGACGCAGCCGCTGCTGCGCGGGCTGACGCAGTTGCATGCCATCACGCAGGTACGCATCGAGACCAATCGCGAGCTGTGGGCGGGGGTGGAGCGTCGCCCCTGCCACGGTGATCCCGCGCCAGGGCGGCTGGTGAAGGATGGCGTACGGCTGACGCTGACGGAGTGGGGCGGCTTCGGGCTGGGCGATCCAGCCATCGAGGTGGCGCGCGTGGCGGCGCTGGCGGCGCTGGCCGACGAACTCTCCAGCGCGCAGTACAGTCACTTCATCGCCGCCTATCTGGCTGGCATGCGCGATCTGCGCGACGCCACCCTGGAGGAGCGGCTGCGGCTGTTCGCCTCGGTCGCGCCGATGGGCGTGACGCTGGCCGCGCTGGCCGCGCTCGCACAACCCGGCGCGATTCAACCGCGCGCGCGTCGTGGCTTGCTGGCGCAGGTGGCCCGCGCGCTCATCTGGTCGCAGGAGGCGCTCGGCGTGCAGATCGGTGCGCCCGCCGCACTGCTGGCCCCGCTGGGGTAGCGCAGGCGAGGCGCTGCGCACGCAATGGGCAAGTAGAATTGCGCACGCCACAGGTGTGGCCGCGCCATCACGTTTATCGTTGTAGTTCGTTACGATGAGGTGTGATGGGTTTGTGTGATGCGGGCGGTTCCTCGATCTGCAGCGGTTTCCCTCCAGGGCTGTCGTCCCTGCTGTCGCCTGCCCACGGTGGCTCACCTCCTCACACTCACTGTCGAGTTGTTCACTGAGCAGGAGGTCCTCGATGTTTTCTTCGGTCGCTCGGCGCTTGCGGGCTCCAGTGGTGGGGACCATCGCGGCGGCTCTACTGGCGACAATTTCGGTCGGTACGGCCAGCGCAGCGCCAGCGAAGTCCGCTGAGCCACACACCTGGTATGTGCAGACGGGCACGCAGTCGCCCAATATGGTGATCCAGGGCATGGTCTTCCTGCCTGGCTCCATCACCATCGACGTCGGCGACACGATTGTCTGGCGGACAGGCTCAGCCGAGCCGCATACCGTCACCTTCAACGCGCCGGCCAACGCGCAATTCAACCCCTTTGCACCGGCGGTCGGCAATGGTAGCAATTTCGATGGCTCGCAATATGTGAGCTCCGGCGCGATGGCGAACGTCTCCTCAGCAGTGGCAGGCTTTCCGACCGAGCAGCGGTTCTCGCTGCGCTTTACGAAAGCCGGAACGTTCGCGTATATCTGCCTGGTGCACCCCGGTATGGGCGGCACGGTCATCGTGCATCCCGCTGGCGCTCCCTATCCGGAATCGCAGCGGCAGTACAACGAGCAGTCGCGCCATCAGGCGTCGCGCATCATCGCTGCGGGTTATCGGTTGCGGGCGCGGGATATTGATGCCTCGAACAACCATTTCGTCATCGTCGGCGACACCAATATGGAGGTCGGCGCAGACGTGATGGCCTATATGCGCTCGACGGTGGTCATCCATGTCGGCCAGAGCGTGCGCTTCGTCAACCAGTCGATGGAGCCGCATACCGTTACCGTCGGCGCTGAGATCGGTGATCCGACCAATCCATGGTGCGCGCTGGACTGCTCAGGCTCCACGCTGCCTGCACAGGGGCCAACCTTCTTCGGGAGCTATGCCGCGACGCTGAGCAGCGCCGACGCGGTGTTCAACTCCGGCTGGATCTTCAACGGGGTGAGCCTCACCGTGACCTTCACCCACCCTGGCGTCTACACCTATCACTGCGCCCTGCATGACTACATGGGCATGACCGGCAAAGTGATCGTGACGGACGACGCCGACTAACCGCTCGCTCGCCGATAGGTAGTCGGCGCGCCACATGATTCGCCCGCCCCTCATGCTGGGGGCGGGCGAACGCTGTCTATGGAGTAGCGCCGATCGTGAGCGAAGCATATACCACCGTCAGCTTGACGATACCGATGTTTCAGACAGTTTCTCAGTGAGTAGAATCCGGTATGCGCAGGCATGCTCTGATACTTTGACAGTGTTTCGGTATCGCCTGTAGTGTACTCATCCGCAATGCTGCGTGCCGGGATGCGCTGACCCGATTCCTCGCCAATCGCTGTGCTGCTGAAGACGCTCATCGGCAGGCCCGCATGGCCCATGTAAACAGCATACGCGTAGCTCCTTCCGCGCCCCAGTCCGCGCAGGCGGCAGGCGTAGCCGAGCTTCGCGGCGGCGCGGCCGCCTCCCAGGCGCGCTTTCAACCCCCAGCCGAGCGCTCGCCAGTCTCTCCAATCAACATCAACATCACCATCACCTTCACTGCCGCGCGCCTTAACACACATTTAACACAGCGTTAAATGCGGGTTAACACAGCTGCCGTACAGTCTCATCGGGACGGCGCGCGAGAATCCCCAGATGATCTCGCCAGCCGCAAGACCAGCGAGTTCATCGTCATCCGGTTCTTGATGTTGTCACATGCGCTCGTGTGCGAGCGCACGGAGGGAACGACTCATGTCAGATCGCTTCTCAGCGATCCGCTC
>DATBTW010000112.1:0-4185 GCA_036559055.1 Ktedonobacterales bacterium | reverse complement strand
TGCACACGGAGCTTGCCCGACAGCGCGCCGCCCACCAGACCGAGGACTGGCTGGCCAATTTAAGGCGCCGCGGCGGATGAAGTTCTCCTATTCGCGCAGGGGCGTATAGGTCGTGCGGAAGAACGCGGCAAGTGGATAGGTTTCTACCATGCGCTGCACGGCCTCCAGCGAGTCGGCGCGCATGATGGCCCAGACGCGCGTGGGCGGCGTCGCCTCCTCGTAGTAGATCGCCTCCAATGCGCCGCTCTGCAGGTCTGCGGCGACCCGCGCATTCTCCGCTGGCAGCAGCGCCCGGGCCTCCGGGCCGCGCTCCGGCGCTACTTCGATGTGAACATCCACCATAAATCGCATGGCGCCACCTCCCATGTGGTCGTCAACCCGTTGCGCGCGCCTATTGCGCGGCGATGGACGCGCCCGCCGCTATCTGCTCGCCCACGCTGATGGGTGTGATGCGAACAGTCGCGTTGTAGTCCGGGATGCCTGCCGCCACGTCGCAGACGCGCCGCCGCAGCAACACATTGCACTCCGGCCAGAATGCCTGGACGTTGCGCGGCTTGATGGCCGCGATGTGGACGCCACACTCCATCTCGGCGCCGTTGTCACTCTCCACCCGCACGCGGTCGCCCTCGCGCACGCCCAGCTCGCGGGCATCTTCCGTGGACATGAAGAGCGCATCGCGTCCGGCGCCGGTATTGGGGTCGCGCTGCTTGTGGATCAGGCTGTTGAACTGCTTGCCGCGCCGTGTCGAGAGCGCGAAGGCGCCGTCGGGCAGGCGTAGCTCCGGCGGCTGGAGCGCGCTGAAGTGGCCCTTGCCATCGGGCGTCTTGAACTTGCCATCGACATAGAGGATCGGGCCACCATACTGCACGCTGTCGCCGCGCTTGCGCAGTCCCTCGATGCCCGTGTAGGTGGGCATGATGCGCGCGATCTCGTCGCGGATGGCCTGCGCATGCTTGAAGATGAGCTTGTCGCGGCGCTCCGGATTGACCCGCGCGGCGAGGTCCTGGAAGATCTCCCATTCAGCGCGCGCCTCGCCGGGGCGTGGGCCGGGAATCTCTGGCGAGAAGATGATGCGCCGCTCGGTCGAAGTCTCCGTGCCGCCGCCACGCTGCTCGTAGCGGGTCTGCGCGGGCAGCAGCACGACGGTCTCCGCCGGATCGACCAGCATCTGGCTCGTCACGTAGATGTCCTGATGCACGCGCAGAGGCAGTTTGGCGAGCGCCTCCTGCACGTACTGCGGTTCGGGCAGGATTTCGAGGAAGTTGCCGCCGCTGGAGTAGAGGACATCGAGCTGGCCATCCCAGGCGGCGTCGATCATCTCGGTGGCGCGCAGACCCTTCCAGGTGGGCAGATCGAAGCCCCATGCCTCGGCCACGCGCTGGGCGTCGGGCGAGCCGACGGCCACGCCGCCCGGCAGCGCATCGGGCACGGCGCCGACCTCCGCGCCGCCCTGCACGCCGCTGTGCCCGCGAATCGGCACGACGCCGCAGTGGGGTTTGCCCAGCCAGCCCTGCGACAGCGCCAGATTGACGATGGATTTCACGCCATCGACCCCGAAGGGATGCTGCGTGATGCCCATGCTCCAGATGAAGATGCCCGTCTTGGCGTTGTGTACCATCTCAGCGAAGCGTCGCATGTCAGCGCGCGAGGAGCCGCTGAAACGCTCCAGCGTCGCCCAGTCCTGCTGGGCCAGCTCCGCGACGACGGCGTCCCAGCCAGTCGTGTGCGCATCGATGAAGGCGTGATCCACCCAATCCTGCTCGATCAGGTACTTCAGCGCGCCATTGAGGAAGGCAATGTCGCCACCCGTACTGACCTGATAGAACGCATCCATCAAGCGGGTCCCCATCAGCGCGCTCTCTGGCGTGGACGGCACCCAGTAGCGCACCATGCCTGGCTCGCGGTAGGGATTGACGACGGCGATCTTGGTCCCCTCCAGCTTGGCCTGATAGAGGTATTTGGTGGAGACGGGCTGGTTGTTGGCGATGTCGCTGCCGATGAAGACCAGCAGATCGGAGCCGATCCAATCGCGATACGAGACGCTGGACGCGCCGACGCCCAGCGTCTGCTTGAGCGCGACGGAGCTGGGCGAATGGCAGACGCGCGCAGCGTTGTCGACATTGTTCGTGCCGATGCTGCGGGCGGCCTTCTGCGCGACGTAATAGACCTCGTTGGTGAGGCCGCGCGAGGTGAGGTAGAAGGCCATGCGCTCCGGCGCGGTCTGGCGCAGGCGCTCGGCGATCAGGTCGAGCGCGGCATCCCACGAGACGCGCGTGAAGCCCGCCTCATCCTTGTGCCGCACCATCGGATAGGGCAGGCGGCCGAGGTCACGGAGCTGCGCGCTGGTGAGTTGACGCAGCCCGGCCAGATCGTCGCGCAGGCGCTGCCAGGGCATCGCGTCCATCGTGCTAAGCTTCAGCAGATTCAGGCGGATGGTGCAGAGGTGGATGCTATCAATCGTCCAGTCGCGCATGCCGGTGGTGCCGAGCGCGCAGCCATCGCAGACGCCTTCGTTGAGGATGCGCCAGGCGTAGAGCGGGTGGCGGCGGTTGTCCCAGGCGGTCTGGGCGATCTCGGAGAAGTGATGAGGCTTGGTCTCGCCCATGCCAAACGGTTTCCATCCCGCCCACGTTGACGGATTGATCGGCGACTTTGCCATCTGGAATCCCCCTGACGCCACGGACACTGCGGCTGGCTGGGTCACGCGCTGCGGAGAGCGTCACACAGCGACCTGTATTGCTTGAGATGGTATCCGAAAGCAGGCCCTTTGCGCCAGTGGGAGCGGGCTGGCGTTCGCTGCGTGATTCCATCATGGACGCGCCATCCGGCGTATACTAGGGAACATCCCAGAGCGGCGATGGTTTCAGGCGCGCAGACGCGCACAGAGAGGACGACATGATGGCGGTGGGTAGCATTCAGGCGGAGAAACTGGCGCAGGCGGCGGAGTTGCTGGATGAGCAGGGCATCGACTGCTGGCTGACCTTCGTGCGCGAGTCCTCGGAGACGCCTGATCCGGTGATGAAGCTGATCGTCGGGCATGATGTGACGTGGCAGAGCGCCTTCATCGTCACGCGCGCCGGGCGGCGGGTGGCCATCGTCGGCGGGCCAGAGGGCGCCACGGTGCGACGCGCGGGCCTCTACGAGACTGTGCTGACCTACGATGAGGGCATCGCGCCGACGCTGCGCGAGATCATGCGCGAGCTTGACCCTGGCCAGATCGCCATCAACTACGCGCTGGGGGATGTCGCCTCCGATGGCCTGACGCATGGGATGTACCTGCAACTGGTGGATGCGCTGGCCCGCACGCCGTATCGCCAGCGCCTCATCTCCGCCGGGCCGATCATCGGCGCCCTGCGCAGTCGCAAAACGCCGACCGAGCTGGCGCGCATGCGCAGGGCCATCGAGATCACCGAGGAGCTATTCGCGATGGTGACAGCCTACCTGCGACCGGGCCGCACTGAGATCGAGGTGGCCGACATGCTGCATGCCGAGATTCGCCGCCGTGGGCTGGAGACCTCGTGGGCGGCTGACCACTGCCCGACGGTGAACGCGGGCGCGGCGTCGGAGGCGGGCCACGCCGGGCCAACCGACATCGCCATGCAGCCGGGCGATCTGGTGCATCTCGATTTCGGCATCGCCTATGAGGGCTACCGCGCCGATCTCCAGCGCATGTGGTATCTGCGCAGCGAGGCTGATCCGGAGCCACCCGCCAGCGTGCTGCACGCCTTCCAGGCGTGCGTGGACGCCATTGAGGCGGGGCGTGCGCGACTGAAGGCGGGCGTGCAGGGCTGGAAGGTGGACGAGGCGGCGCGCCAGACGCTGACGGCGGCGGGTTATCCGGAGTACAAGCACGCGCTGGGGCATAGTGTGGGGCTGGCGACGCACGACGGCGGGCCGCTGCTGGGGCCGCGCTGGCCGCGCTATGGCGAGTCGCCAGAGCGACCCATCGAGCCAGGCTCGGTCTACACACTGGAGCTGGGTGTGGCCACCGAGCGCGGTTTCATCGGGCTGGAGGATGAGGTGCTGGTGAGCAAGTCGGGCGCAGACTACATCTCGCCCGCCCAGCGCGCGCTGATGATCGTCTGAGGGCGCGGTCATGCCTCTGCAAAATCGCGTGACGCCCTTCGGCGAGATCGTCGCGCTGGAGGGGCGCGGGCTGCTCTTCGGCAATCGCGGCATCCTGCA
>DATBTW010000111.1:0-10051 GCA_036559055.1 Ktedonobacterales bacterium | reverse complement strand
TCCGCATGGATGCCGATCTTGCGCATCTCATCGGTCAGCGCGCTGTCGACGCGATCCACGTAGTTGCTGCGCTCGCTGGTCTCTTCGGCGAGGGCCTCCTGCAACCAGCGATAGTCGTCTGGCTCCAGAATGGCGAAGGCGAGATCTTCCAGCTCGCCATCTACTCGCCCCATGCCCAGACGCGCGGCCAGCGGCGCGTAGAGCGCGCGCGTCTCCTCGGCCATCCGCCGAATCTCATCCATCGTCAGCGCGCCGTCCGCGTCTTCCGCGCCGTCCGGCGCCTGAGCGGGGCGGGCCACGGTATCCTGCCGCTCGCGGATGCGCGCGGCTTCGGCGGCGGCCTCGCGCATCAAGCGCAGGTGGTCGGCCACCTTGACGACGACGACGCGCGGATCTTCCGCCAGGCTCAGGAACATCTTGCGCAGCGCGTCTTCATCCTGCGCGCGGCGGCGCTCGCGACCTTTGCGCTTGTCTGAGTCCTGCGCCTCCGCCTCGCTGATCTCAGCACGTGCCTGTCGCCGCAGCGTGGCGCCCGGACGATGCAGCGCGTCGAAGCGCTCGATGGCGCCGATGGCGTTGGTGACCTGCTGGCTCATGCCCTTGCCCAGCCGATGAGGTATCTCGCGCGTCATCAGCGCCTGCGCCTCCACCAGCGGCTCCAGCAGCACGGCGGCCAGCGTCACCGCGTCGATGCGCAGCCCCTCCGCCAGAATCGTCGCGGTGCGCAGCGCATCGCCCAGGGTGCGGCGGATCGGCGCGGCGGTCTCAGCGGGCGCATGTGCATAGGCGTCGCTGGCCAACGCCAACGTCTCCTGCATCTGGCGCGCCTGCTCTGGCTCCAGATACTCTGCGACCGCCACAAGGAACGCCTCACGCGCCTGCGGCTCGATCGCTGGCGGCGCGTCGTGCAGCGCATTCGGGCCAGTGGGCGCGGGCCCGACTGGCTCGACAGGGCGCCCACTTGCCTGCGTCATGCCGATCCTCCATCGCATCCCCGTCGCACATCGCGCTCAACCTCCGTCACGCCGGGCGACCTGCGCAGGCGGCGGGTGACATCGTCGGCGCGGCGTGTGGCAGGTATCAGCAGCATCATGGCGATAGCGGCCTTCGCGCGATCCTGGTTGGCGACGGCGTTGCTGCGCAGCACGCTGATGCCATGCTCCGCAAGCCAGATGGACAACTGATGTATCAATCCCTGATGATCCTGCCCATAGATATTGACGCACAAAACGTAGTCCATCGGGGGAAGTTGCGCCCAGCTCAGCGCGATAGCCCGCGTGTAGGGCACGCCCGTCTCGCGGCGACGCGCCACCGTCGCGGCCAGCGTGCGGCAGCCCACGCGATGCATCGTCATCAGGCGGCCCCGCCCCGGCAGCCCTACGATGGCGTCACCGGGAATCGGGCAGCAGCAGCGTGCCAACTGCACATCCGCCAGTCGGCCAGAGGGGTGACGCAGCGGCTCGGGCTGCTCCGGCTCGGTCTCCGCTGTCGGCTCTTCGTTCACCATGTGCGGCTGCGCGTCGTTGAGCGCGCCGGACCGCCGCAGCTTGCCCAGCGAACGGCGGATGCGGTCGAGCGCATAGCGGGTGGTCGCGATGTTCAGCCACTCCGGATTCGGCTTGCCCGCCGGGTCACGCAGGATACGCACGACATCGCCGCTGCGCAGGATGTAGGAGAGTGGAACTTTCATACCGACCAGCTCATCGGCACGGTTGGTCGTCAGAACCCACGCGCCGGTCGCTGTGTCGCCCAGCCCGGTATGGATGCGATACGCCAGATCGAGCGCCGTCGCCCCGACGGGCATCTCGCGCACCGCGCCCTTGGGCGTGAAGACGAAGACCTGATCGGCGAACATCTCGCCGCGCAGCGTCTCCACGAACTCCGACGCGGTGAGGTTGAGTTCGTTGTGCCAGTTGGCGATGCGTCCCACCCACGAGGCCGTTCGCTTGAGCCATTGCGCCTGATCGACCGTCCCTGGCTCATGGCTGAGCGCCGCCTCCATCCATTGCGCGGCGACGCCGTGCTGCACGGCGACGTGCATGCGATGCGTGCGGATGTGAAGCTGAGCGAGGCGTCCATCTAAGCCAAAGACGGTGGTATGCAGCGATTGATAGCCATTGACCTTGGGCAGCGCGATATAGTCCCGGAAACTGTCGTGATAATGGCGCCAGAGCTGATAGACCACGTTCAGGCTGAGATAACATTCCTCAACGCTCGTCACCAGGACGCGGAAGGCGATCACGTCGTCGAGCGCGCCGATGTCGAGCTGGCTCTGCTGGGAGTCCAGAAACGCGCTATAGGGTCGCTTCATACGCCAGTTGACGGCGGCGCTGATGCCCACCCCTTCGAGCTTCTGCTGGATACGTGTACACATGCGGTCGGCCCAGTCGCGGCGATTCACCTCGACCTCGCGCAGCCGATCGGTGACACGCGCGAAATCAGCGGGATAGAGATACTTGAAGGCGAAATCTTCCAGCTCAATTTTGAAGAGGTAGAGTCCGATGCGTCCGGCCAGAGGGGCAAAGATGTCAAGCGTTTCGCGGGCTTTGATCTCGCGTTTGTCCTGCGCCATGACCTCCATGGTACGCAGATTGTGCAGTCGATCGGCTAGCTTCAGCACCACCACACGCGGGTCTTCGAGCATCGCGCCAAAGAGCTTGCGCACGGTCTCGGATTGCTGGCGGGCCTTGTCCTCGCGTCTGGTCTGCGCATCGATCGGCGCGAGTGACCCGCTGGTCATGGTGGTTTGGCCCGGACTGGTGTCCGGCGACTCCACAGCGGTGAACTTGGTGACGCCATCCACAATCGCGGCGACCAGAGGGCCAAATTGCGCTTCGACATCCTCGCGGGTGATCTTCGTATCTTCGACCACATCATGCAACAGGGCGGCCGCGATGCCTTGCGCGTCCATGGCAAGCTCGGCGAGGCAGGTGGCGACCGCCAGCGGATGCTCGATATAGTCCTCGCCGCTCTGGCGCTTCGTTCCTTCATGCGCCTTCTCGGCGACCTGGAAGGCGGCATAGATGAGCTTGAGATCGCCCTGCGGCATGTACTGTGCGCAAAGACGCAACAGGCGATGCAGCGAATCGGGTGGGCCAGGTGGGATGCCATCGGACAGCAGGGCGGTAGACGGCTCGGCTGGCTGCCGCGCCTGCTTGCCCGGCTGGTTCATCCTCGCTGGCGCTCGCATGCTGCCCTCCTGCGAGTGGGTCTTCTCGTGCGCTGTCGGTTCGCTCTCCCGATTACCGCTCACCTACTTGAACGCATCGGCGACGCCTGCTTGCGAATCGCGATACGAATGGATGGAGACAGGTCGGCGAGACGAACCTTGCCACTACAACAAGCGCGCGGACGGCATGGAGCCGTCTGCGCGCCTGGTGTGTCCTCTTTGACAGCATAGGTATCCTGTATTATCGCGCCCAGCGCCGATGCGCGTCAAGCTATCGGCTGGCGGCTGAAGCCGCGCGCTAAGGGCGACCCTCCAGGTCGCCGCAAAGCTTGCCTCCTCAGGCTAAATATCAGAACCGTCTCCTAGCCCGCGCAGGCGGGTTTTGTGCCCGCTGGCCTGTAGCTGTGGCTTCAGCCGCCTGTGGCGCCGCAGCGCATGCCGATACTCCACATTGAGGCCTGCTCACGCCCGGCTGGGGGATGGCTGACCAGATGTAGCGGCCAGCAGCGCCTGTGCGCCTGTCAGCACGGGCGCGCCATGCCCCGGCAGGCACGCCTCGATCTCCATCGCGGCGAGCTTGCGCACGCTCTCCAGCGCCAGCGCGGTGTCGGTATTGAGGGCTGTGGGCGAGAGCGGCAGCCGACCGCCGCTCGAACGCACCGCGTCGCCCGCGAAGAGCAGCCTGCGCGACGGCAGGTAGAAGCCGATGTGGCCGAGGGTGTGCCCTGGCGTCTCGACAACTCGCAGGCCGCCCTCCGCGCTGAGGACCGGCAGCGTCTCGCCCTCCCGCGTGACATGCGTAATGGAGCCTGGCTTGAGCCGTGGCAAAAAGACGACGCGGATCACCAGCCCCAGCGCGCCACGCGGAGTCTCGTAGCGCGCGCGCCCCTCGATAGCGGGCGTATCGCCTACGCTGGCCCACGTCTCGGCGCCCGTCGCGGCGGACAGCGCGGCCAGACCGCCTACGTGATCGACATGCTGATGGGTCAGCAGGATGTGACGCACGTCGCGCGGCGAGCGGCCCAGCGCCGTGACAGCGGCAAGGATGCGTTTCGGCGCGCCGGGTAGTCCGGCGTCAACGATGGTCAGTCCATCTGGCTCGGTGATGATGTAGACGTTGCAGCTCACGCCATTGACCAGATGCATATCGGGAGCTATCTGCATGCAATCCTCCGCATGGGACGCGCGCTCCACGATGCTCCATCGGGTCGCGCGCCCAGCGGAAAGTATAGCAGCGCACGTCGCATGCAAACCACCCTGCCTGCGCTACCAGCGCGGCGCAGTGGGGTCATCTGGCCCGCTGGGTCGATAGTTCCCCCAACCCTGGTCGCCCTGGGGCGGCGCATTCGGGTCAGGCGCATCCCATGGACGCGGCGCGTTCCACGTCTGCGGGCGAGGATCCTGTCCCGCGCTTGCGCCGCCCCAGCCGGGCTGGCCGGCCTGCTCCCAGGTCTGGCGAGCCGCCGGACTCCACTCTGCGCCCTGCTGCGGGCCGGGCTGATAGGGCGCGGGGCCAGGCTGGCCGGGCTGATAGGGTCCGGTACGCGGGGGCGTATTGGCCGGGGCGCGCACGCCTGGCACATAAGCGGGCGTATCGTCGGGATGTGTGGTGTAGCCGCCGCGCAGGCGGCGAGCGCCCACGGGCGCGGGCTTCGGCGCCGCCGATTCCTTGGCCGCCGCTTTGAACAGCCCGCTGGCGAACTTGCTCACCAGCCATGCGCCGATGCCCACCGCCGCCGCGACGACATAGATCGGCAGGAATGCGCCCGCCACCACCCCGAACGCCGCCGCCACCGGCTGCACGCGGTCAGGATAGATGTGGCCGATCAGCCAGAGCACCGCGAAGAACGCGACGGTCGGCCATGTGCCATGCCAGATCGCCAGCCCCAGGCTCTGCACCGGATTCTTGCGGCTCAGCAGGTTCAGCAGCACCAATATCCCCGCCAGCAGCAGCGCCGCCGTCCAGAACTTCGGCAGCAGCGCTGTGATGCGCGCATGGCCCGAGGCGGTCAGCGTCTCTGGCGAGAGGCCAGTGTAGAGCAGGAAGGGCTGCAACCAACTGGGCAGCGGCTGCGACTTCACCGCCGCGTCATATTGCTCCGGGAAGAGCGCGAAGGTCTGCACCGCGCTGGCGATGGGCGCGGGCAGATTGAAGACCGCGCTGGGGCCACCATCATAGTAGGCGTTGGCGACCTTGCTGTAGACCAGTAATGTCGCCTGATCGTAGCTCAGCCCCTTCAGCTCGTTGCCCGTGATCGGCGCCTTGATGAAGCTGATGGGCAGCGCCTTATCCGGGAACTGGCCGGCGAGCTGCTGCAAGTGCGTGTAGGTCGTCGGGCTGATGCCGATGCCCTTCGAGACGAGGAACGGATTGAGCGCATCCACACCGAGGTCAGTGATGACCGCCGTGGAAGCCGGACGCATCGACAGGAAGGACAGCGCCGTCACCCACAGCGTTGTCAACAGCAAGAAGCCAAAGATCATGTGCGCGAGGTTGCGGAGCATGCCCATAGGTCAGCTACTCCCTCTCGCGTTCGCGGCGATGTAGCGCCCGACGAATGCGAATGATAGGTGGCCGGAAGTGGCCACCTGCGCCTCAGTCTTGCGCTTATGCTAGCCAGCCCGGCGCCTGATCGTCAATGCAGTGCGCCACATTCCCTATACCATCGCCCGCCCGTCACCAAATCGGCTTCAGGAAATCGAGCACGGCCTGATTGAACTCGTCCGGGCGCTCCATATTCGGCACATGGGTCAGGCCCGCCATGACGAGGTTTTGCGCGCCCGGAATATCCGATGCCAACCTCTGCGCCAGCCTGCGCACGTTGAAGGCATCGTCTCCGCCGACGACTACCAGCGTCGGTATATGAATCTCGCTCAGCCGACCAATCGCGGGCGGCGCGAGCGGCGTGGGCTGGGTCTGCTGCCATTCACCTGAACGCCTGATGTTGTTGAGGTTCATCTCCGCCACCAGCGCGCGCACGCCAGGCGCGACCTGCTCCGGCGTGCGCTTGACGCCATCCACGAAGAGGTGTACCTCGGCGGTGTTGAGGCGGTCGTCGTCGCCCGAAGCGTCCGCCGCCGCTAGCTCGGCGATGATCGCCTCCTCGCCTGGGCCGATCTCCGGCGCCGCGCCGCTGACGGCGGAGCCGACCAGCACGAGCGCCTCCACCCGCGCGGGCTGCTTGAGGGTGAAATCAATCGCCACACTGCCGCCCATCGAGCAGCCGATCACAGCGCTGCTCTCCACGCCCAGCGCGTCCAGCAGACCAGCGAGGTCGTCGCTCAGCGAGGCGGGGCCAGCGGGCAGCTCCGACTGGCCATGCCCGCGCAGATCGAAGCGGATCACACGGTAGCGGTCACCAAACGCGGCCATCTGGCTATCCCACTGGCGATGGTCGCAGATGCCCGCATGCACGAATGTGACGGCATGCCCTGAGCTGACGCCGCTCTCCTCGTACCAGAGCCGCGCCCCATTCACGGTGATGAATCCTTGCGTCATGCGTTCTCGCTCTCTTCCTAATCCCGCATTTCCCGCCCAGCCAGCGCTGCTCGAATGCGCGCCACCGTCTCGGCCACCAGCGCGGCGTCCTCCACTGCCAGCATGTCGGCGAGCAGCCGAGTCGCCTCCACATACAACCACAACGCCGCCTCGGCTCGCCCGCGCGCCGGGGCCATGTCTGCGGGCAACGCATCGTAGCCCGCCACCACACGCAAGAGCCGCCGCCAGCGTGAGTCTGGCGGCTCCAGCCGCAGCGCCGCATCGAACCACTCGTTCTCGCTCTCCAGAAGCGTACCGCGCGCCACCAGCGCCACGCGAATCAACACTTGTTGCAGTCCGAGCGTGGCGTAGAGCATCGCCGACTCGTCGCCACGCTCGCGCGCGCCCAGCGCCTTGTGCGCCTCCTCGGCCAGCCCTGCCAGCGTATCGGAAGCGTGGTCAACGGCGGCGGCGCGCAGAGCGGGCGTCCAGGTGAAGGCGCGCGCCTCGGCCACCAGCGCGGCCAGGCCGCCCGCGCGATCCGCCAGGATGCGCGCCTGCCGCAATCCGCCCACGGTCCAGATGGCCGTCTGCGGGCGCGCCAACTCAGCGCGCTTGCTGGCCAGCGTGGTCGTGGAGACGCTCACCAACCGACCATCCAGCAGCCACAGCCGGTAGCGCTCGCGGTCGCTCTCTGGCTCGGCGGCCACGAAGCGCAGCAGATCGACATCGCTGTGGGCGGTCGCCTGGCCGCGCGCATAGGAGCCGGTCAGCCCCAGCGCCTCGACGCCTTCATCATCGCCGCCGAAGCGCGCGGTGAGATCGGCCAGCTCCGGCTCGCTCAGCGTGGCGGGCGCGCGTTCGTCGGCGCTCATCGGCTGGGCGGGCGGCGCGTGGCGCGCGGCCTGGTCGGAGGGTCAACGTCAGTGGGGGCGGTATCGTGCTGCTCTTCTGGCTCCAGCTCTCGAAAGCGATAGCCTACGCCGCGCTCCGTCAGGATGTAGCGCGGATGCGCCGGGTCGCGCTCCAGCTTCTGGCGCAGATACGTGATGTAGAGGCGCAGATAGTGGCCCTCGTCGCGATACTCTGGCCCCCAGACCTTCGAGAGCAGCGTCTCGTGAGTCATCAGCCGCCCCGCATTGGTGACGAGATGGTAGAGCAGACGATATTCCGTCGGGCGCAGCGTCACCTTGCGCCCGCGTACCAGCACTTCGTGCTTGCCGAAGTCGATGGTGAGGTCGTCGTCCACGACGATGCGCGTCTTGCGCGCCTGCGACGGCGTGAACGAGCGGCGTAGCAGCGCCTTGACGCGCGTGACCAGCTCACGCGGGCTGTAGGGCTTGGTCAGGTAATCGTCCGCGCCGATCTCCAGCCCACGAATACGGTCGCTCTCCTCGGCGCGCACGGTCAGCATCAGCACCGGCACGCTCGACACCTCGCGGATGCGCGCCAGCGTCTCGAAGCCGTCCATGTCGGGCATCATCACGTCCAGAGCCACCAGATTGGGCAGGTCAGATTTCAGGCGCTCCAGCGCCTCGTAACCGTTCGAGGCGGTGATGACGCGGTAGCCTTCCATCTCCAGATTGAGCCGCACGACATCCACCAGGCGCGGCTCGTCGTCTACCACCAGCACCGTCAGATTGCGTGGGTCGATATGCGCTTGCTCCATCGCTTTTCTTCACTCCCTCCCTGCCACCAGCACATCGGGCGTGCGCGACTCCTGCTCCTGCTCGCGAGCGCCCGCCGCGCCGAAGATGACCAGCGGCGCCGACACGCGCTCCTCGCGAGGCAGGCTGAATGAAAAGGTCGAGCCACGCCCCAGCTCGCTGCTCACCCAAATGCGCCCGCCGTGCGCCTCCACGATGGCGCGGCAGATGTAGAGGCCAAGCCCGGCCCCCTGCGTGCGGCGCGACGCGGCGTTATCGACCCGCTGGAAGCGCTCGAAGATGCGCTCCTGCTCGCGCAGCGGAATCCCCTGGCCGGCATCGATGACGCTGATAATGACCTCATCGCCAGACGATTGCCCCCGCACACGGATGCGGGCGCCACGCGGTGAGTATTTGATGGCGTTGTCGAGCAGGTTCATCAGCACTTCTTCGATGCGCTCGCGGTCGGCCAGCACGGGGGGCAGCGCCGAGGGCATCCGCACGCGGATGTCCACTTCAGGGCTGCGCGCCATCATGCGCCGCGCCACCGAGCGCGCTACCGAGGTCAACTCCACCTCCGAGCGCTCCATCTTCAGCCCGCCCGCCTGGATGCGTGAGGCGTAGAGCAGATTGCCGACCATGTGGCTCAGCCGGTCGGCCTCATCTTCGATAGCGCGCAGCCGCTCGCGTGTGGCGTCGGGATCCATCTGTGCATCTTCGCGGGCCAGCGTCGAGGCGTAGCCCTTGATGATGGCGATCGGCGTCTGGAGTTCGTGCGAGGTCACGGAGATGAAGGTGGTGCGCATCTCCTCGGTTTCGCGGCTGCGGGTGATGTCGCGCACGTTCATGACGGCGCTGACCTGCTGGCCAGCCGAGGCAGCGGCGGCGGTGGCCGTCACCGTCACATTGACGCGCTGGCCATCGCGCGCCAGCAGCAGTAGCTCACGATCCAGAATCGGCCTGCCCGTGGCGATCACCTGCGCCAGCGGATCGTGATCCAGGCCAATCGGCGTGCCCTGCGGCGTGTGAAGCTGCACGACCTCATAGTAGAAGCGGCCCAGCGCCTCGTGCAGCCGCCACGAGGTCATCGCCTCCATAGCGGGATTGAAGCCCGTAATGCGCAGTCCATCATCGACCGTGATGATGCCATCGCCCGTGAAGTGCAGGATCGAGCCGAGCTGGCGGTTCTCCTGCTGCAGGCGCGACGCCTGCTGATGGCTGCGCACGGCGGCGACCAGCATGCCCAGCAGCGCGCGGCGGCGTTCGGGGTCGAGCAGCGAGCGGCGCGCGGAGAAGCCCGTCGCCCCCAGAAAGCTCACCTCGCCGAGCACGCCGCCTGCGTCGGCCAGCGGCATCGTGGCGATCTCGCCCGCCCAGATGTCGGGAGCGGCCATCACGCGCGGGCGGCCATCCAGCGGCTCAGGCGCGGCGTCCAGCGCGAGCAGGGTGGTGATACGGCGGGCGGCGTCGGAGCCGATGCCCCAGGTGATGAGGCGGCCATCGTCGCTCAGCGCGCCAGCCGAAGCGCCCACGCCATCCACACGCAGCGCCAGCAGCCCGGCGCCCGCCTCCGCCAGCGCCACGGCATAGCGCAGCGCGCGACGCAGCGCCTCCGCAGACTGAATCTGATCCGTAGCGCCGCTTGGCCAGAGAATCGCCATGCCCTACACATCCCTTGCCACGTCTCGACGCATTTTCACATCCTGAATCCAGACAATATGGCGTATTCTACCACACAGGCCGCCCTGGTTCTGGCGG
>DATBTW010000110.1:0-13764 GCA_036559055.1 Ktedonobacterales bacterium | reverse complement strand
GAGCTGGACCCCACCCACATCATCGCCGAGCCGAGCGGGCGTGGCACCGCCGCCTCCATCGGGCTGGCCGCCACGCTGATCGCCGCACGCGACCCCCACGCCATCATGGGTTCCTTCCACGCTGACCACGCCATCAGCGATGCGCCAGGCTTCCGCGCCGCGCTGCGCTTCGCCGCGCAGGTGGCGCGCCAGGGCTCCCTCGTCACGCTGGGCATCACCCCCACCTACGCCGAGACCGGCTATGGCTACATCCACCACGGGGCCGCGCTGGCAGAGAGCGACGGCCTCAGCGCCTACTCGGTTGAGCAATTCGTGGAGAAGCCGCAGCGCGCGGTGGCCGAGGGCTATCTGGCGGCGGGCGACTACGTCTGGAACTCCGGCATCTTCGTCTGGCGGGTGGATCGCATCTTGCAGGAACTCCGCACGCACGTTCCCACCGTCAGCGCCGTGCTCGACGAGATCGGCGCCGCCGCCCGCCGCAGCGGAGGCCGCATGACGCCGGAAGTCGCCGCCGTCATGCGCGCCGTCTGGCCGCGCCTGCGCGAGAACATCACCATCGATGTCGGCGTGCTGGAGCGCGCCCGCGACCTCGCCGTGATCCCCATCGCGATGGGCTGGAATGACATCGGGAGCTGGAGCCAGGTCGCCACCCTCTATGAGGCCGATGCGGACGGCAATGTGGTGATCGGGCTGGAGCGCGCCACCCCCAGCGCGCCCAGCGGCGAGTGCCTGCAAACCGCCACGCGCGACACCCTCATCTACAGCACGACCGGGCGGCGCATCTCCACCGCAGGCGTCGAGGGGCTGGTGATCGTCGATACGCCCGATGGCTTGCTCGTCTGCTCCAAAGAGCACGCCCAGCGCGTCAAAGAACTGGCCGAGCTGGATCAACTGCGCCGCGAGCGCGAGGGATGAGTGTCTAACGCCACCCGATGAATGCTGAGGCGCCCCTCACCTTGGGGATCAAAAACTCCCTCACTAGTAAATCAGTACATATGGCAGCGAGCGGGCAGCAGCTATCATGCTATACTTCAGCGATAGCACGCATGACTCCGGCATGACTTCAGCGAAGTTGCCACCCTACGCACTCACACGAGCGACCAAGCGGGCCAGTATGGTGTCCCCTGCATCTGTCCAGCTATCCAGCTATCCAGCTATCCAGGCCATCGCAGACGATTCCAGAGCATTCCAGACGTTTCCAGGAAAGTGAAGCGTGGAATCACAGACCGTGAAGGGCAAGTGTGGCGCAATGACAAAGCCCAGAGTGACAACCGCTGATCGCCTCTCGAATATCATCGAGGTGGTCGAGCTTGGTCGCAGGAGCGGGCTGCTGACGGTAGAGCGCGGCGTTCCCCCATCGCTCGAACTGGGCGAACTGTATTTTGCGCAGGGGCGCGCCATCTATGCGATGGTCGAGGGCCTGGCTGGACGCGAAGCGCTGGCGGTGCTGGCGGGCTGGGGGCACTGCAAATTTGCCTTCGAGCCAAACGTCCCAGCGCCAATCCCCAACCTCACCTCGCCACATCCCGCGCAGCCAGCGGCGCCTGCTCGCCCGGCGGCCAATGGCGCGCCCCAGCGCGCGCAGCCGACCCCGCCACGCAGCTCGCCTTCCAGCTTCAACTGGAACGCGCCCAGCAACCGGCCATTGGCTGATCCTATGACCCCGCCGCATGGGCTGGGTGGGCCAACGCCCGCTACCTCATCCAGTCCGTCCACCCCGTCCAGCTCGTCCAGCTCGTCCAGCGCGCCGCTGAGTGGCGCATCGTGGCCGTCGAACTGGCCATCCAATGCGCCCATGAGCGGCCCGCGCAGCACGGGCCAGTTGAGTTGGCCACAGTCGCAGACGGGCGCGCTGCCTGTGCCGCCAGCCGCGCCATCGTGGCCTTCGACGCCATCGCAGACGACCGGACCGTTCTCCGGAAGCGCGCCAGGCAGCGCAGCCATCAGCCCAGAGACGCTGGATCGTCGGCCACGCCGCGCGCCCGATGTGCGCGATCTCATCTCGGTCGTCAGCGCCTATAACCTGAGCCGCAGCCACCGGACGATTCTGTTGCTGGCCGACGGCGAGCATACGGTGCTCGATCTGGCGCGCCTGACATCCAAGCCGGTTGATGAGGTCGTGGCGCTGCTGGCCAACCTGGAGCGACTTGGCCTGGTGTACTACTTCTAACGGGTAGTGCGCCTGCCATACGTCATAACAATCAGGAAGCGATTGAGGATGTCATCCGGCGCACGCAAGGGCGCGGCATGAATCAGTGATCTTCCCGTCAGGCGACTGGCTGGCGACCGGCGTCGCTTGCCCGAAAGTACCACTGGCGACCAGCGTAGGCGGCCCTGAGTGATTATGTACAGGCGGCGCACGGCTTCAGCGTGACGTGAGCGTGATCTGAGCGCGGCGCGAGCAGGTGACGACCCACCGGACTCATTGATTCGAGAGCGATACGATCTCCCATCACCCCGAAACGAGGCGCATGGACTATGGCAAAAGGCAAGCGGAGTCGCCAGCGACGTAGCCGACTCTCCCTCTCCCTTCGATTCTCTGTCTTGATGCTGCTGGCGGCCCTGCTGCCACTGGCCCTCGTCGTCGGTGTGAATGACTACTTCGCCCGACAGACGCTCATCAAGCAGAGCAGCGATGCGCTCAGTTCCGACGCAAACACGAATGCGTCGCGCATTGACGACTACTTCCGCGAGCGCTTGCTCGACGGTGTGGCGCTCTCATCGCTGGATACCGCGCCGAGGTTTCTGGGGTGCGCGCCACAGATCGCCGCCGCCAAGCAGGCCGCCGCGCAGGGGCTATTCGTCTCCAGCGCGGTCCTCTCGAATGACTGCGCCAATAACTTCGATGCCTATGCGACCTCTGTCGGGCGCGCGCTGGTGGTCGGTACCAAGCGCGACGGGAACTACCTCCAGTGGAACATGTTCCTGAGCAACGGGCAATTGCTGCTCTCCTCGGACCCCGCCACTCTCAAGGCCGGACTGACGATTCCGAAAGAGGATCTGACGCCCGTGCAGCAGGGCAAACAGTGGGTTTCGGCGGTCTACTACGACACGCAGAACAAGTTCGCCTATGTGAACCTCTATACGCCGATCTACCAGACCTTCCCCGATCAAGGCTCGGTGCTGGGCATCCTGAGCGCCAAGCTGAAGCTGAACAAGGTCTGGACCATCGTCGGACAGGAGACCAAGGCCAACGGCTCCGGTAGCATCGCGTTCATCACCGATCAGAACGGCGTGCGTATCGCCGCGACCGATAGCGCCGATCTCTTCACGGCGGTCGGCCCGCTCAACGCGCAGGCGCAGGGGCAGATCGCCAGCGAGCAAATCTACGGCGCGACCAATTCGATCCCCGTCAAGGGCGTGCCCGCCGTCGCCGATGCCGTCGCCTCCAGCGATCAGCAGGCGACCTTCCAGGCGGCTCAGCCAGGCACGGCGCAGTTCCAGTTCGTCGGCGAGAAGCTCCAGTCGCTGCCGTGGATGTATTTCGTCGCCAGCCCCATCACCACCATCACGGCGGTCGCGGCGCAGCAGGAGCGCCTCTCCCTCATCAGCGCCGCAGCGGTCGCCGTGCTGGCGGCGTTGATCGGTCTGTTCATCGGGGCGCGCACGGCCCGCCCGGTGGAGCAGTCGGCGGGTGATCTGGAAGGCGCGGTCGCCATGCTGAAGTCGCTGGCGACGCGCCAGGAAAGCTCCGCCAGCGAGCAGCATTGGGTGGTGGACGCCTGCAAGACTGGCCTCGACGGCGTGCGCTATCTCGCCGACGCCATGAATCAGGCCGCCAAGCGCATCATGAGCGCGAGCAACTGGTTCAACGACTACTGGGATCGCCTGACCGAAGAGCAGGCGCGCGCCACCGTGCAACACCTGCGCGAGCTGGCCGCCTACATCGATGAGGCGGCGCGGCGCCAGCAGGCCAGCAGTGACCGGCTCGACAAGGCCATCACGGTGACGATGCAGGTGTCCGATCAACTGCTCACCGGCGCCACCGAGGCGTCCCAGAGCGCCGCTCAGCTCGAAGGCGTCGTGCGCGACCTGCAGTATGTGGTGGGGGGACGCCATAGCGCGGCGGCGGACGCCAGCGATGCGGCCGCCGAGGCCGCCGCCGAGCAGGAGATGATGCAGCGGCGCATGGAATCGGTGACTGGTTCCATCGCGGCGATCCGTGGGCCATCGAACACGGTGGGCGCCGGGCAATATGGCGGGCAATATGGCGGGCAGTACGGTGGACAGCAGATGCTGCCGCCACCGGGTCGGCCTGCGGCGGCCAGCGGCCGCATCGCCCCCCGCGCGCCACGCCAGCCATGGGATGCGCCCTCGCAGATGGGTGGCGAAGACTGGGAGAGCATTCTCAACGGCCCGATGAATGGCCAGAACGGCGGTCAGAACGGCTATGGCGTCGGCGCGCACGGCAATGGCGGGAATGGCGGGAATGGCGGGAATGGCGGGCAGAGCCAGATGGGCGGCTTCGACGGCAATCAGTGGTAGCCAGAACGAGCGCCGCAAGGCTGAGCGGGGCGACGGTGGAACGCATCCACCGTCGCCCCGCTCGCGTATACTGTGCAACGGGTCACACCGCTGAAAGAAATGGCGCCGCTGGAGCGTAGACTATCAGGGAACCCAGCATGCGCTCAGCGCGTCTCTCGCAATGACGGTCTTTCTGCGCGATGCAGCGCAGGAAACAGCGAGCGCGCGGATCGGGACACCGCATCAGGCGTCAGGAAGCGCGCCTACCACCATCTTCGCTACGGCGCGAAGGAGCCGAAGCCGCACGACAGCGCGTGCGCCGCTGTCCGCGCGGCGTGATGCCCTGTGCGTCAAGCGCCGAGCTTCGCCGACCAGAAGCCGAACATACATGGGGAGAGTGACCGCAGTGTGGAGCAGTGACCATGTGGACGAAAGGAAGTGGCGCCTGCGCTCGGCGGATGATCCGGGAGATCATTGGCTCCGTCGCATCGCAGTATCACGCGCCCAGATGATCGAGTGGGGCGCCATGCTGACCATCGTGGCGCTGGCGCTCACGCTCGACTTCTGGGGTCTGGCCGCATCTGGCTATGGCAACCTCTACTACGCCGCCGCCGTGCGCAGCATGGCGGAGAGTTGGCATAATTTCCTGTTCGCGGCCTACGATCCGGGCGGCTTTGTCACGGTGGACAAGCCGCCGCTGGGCTTCTGGGCGCAGGTTCTCAGCGTCAAGCTGCTGGGATTCAGCAGCTTCAGCCTGCTGCTGCCCGAGGCGCTGGCGGGGGCGCTCTCGGTCGTGGCGCTGTGGCGCATCGCGCGGCGCGCCTTTGGCCCGGTGGCAGGCGCGCTGGCGGCGCTGGCGCTGGCCATCACCCCTATCTCGGTTGTCGTCAACCGCGACAACATCCTCGAACCGACGCTGACGCTGACGGCGCTGCTGGCCGCCTGGGCCATCGGGCGGGCGGTCGAGCGCGGCGCGCTGCGCTGGCTGCTCATCAGCGCAGCGTTTGTGGGGCTGGGCTTCAATATCAAGATGCTCGAAGCCTATCTGATCGTTCCGGCGCTGGCGCTGGTCTATCTTCTCTGCGCCCCTGGCGCCCGGGGCAAGCGGTTGCGGCGCCTGACCCTGGCGGGCGCACTGATGGTCGCGCTGTCGTTTAGCTGGATCGCGTTCGTCGATCTGACGCCCGCCGCGCAACGCCCCTACGTCGGCTCGACCACCGCCAACTCCGAGCTGGAGCTTGCGCTGGGCTACAACGGCTCCGGTCGTCTGCTCGGCGGCCAGACTCTGACCCTCTTCGGGCATGCCCTCACCAATGGATACGCTCGCCCACACCACGCCGCGCGTCCGCCACAGGCAGGCGGCGCCACACCGCGGCAGTCGTCGGCAGATGGGCGCGCGCCCGTGCGGCTCCCGGCGCATCACCCCAGCCCGGTAGGCGCGCCCGGCTCGCTCCGCCTGGTTCAGGCGCCGCTGGGCAGTCAGATCAGCTGGGAGCTGCCGCTCGCGCTCGGTGGCCTTCTCCTGGCTGCCATCGCCGCGCTCTCCGCCGTGGCCGAGCGGCGCGACCGGCCACAGGCGCTGCGGGAACTCTGGAGTGTGTGGCGGCGCAGCCCGCGCACGCATGGGCTGCTGCTGTGGGGCGCATGGCTCGGCGCCGAGATGCTGCTCTTCAGCTTTGCGCGCAGCATCAACGACTACTATGTCGCCGTGCTGGCCCCCGCCATCTGCGCGCTGGCGGGCATGGGCGCGGTGGAACTCTGGCGGGTATATCTGGCGCTCTTCCAGCGCCGCGAGCGCGACGGCTGGCTTGTGGCGTGGCGCGGCCTGCTGCTGCCGTTGGCGCTGCTGGCCACGGTCGGCTTGCAGGCGACGCTGCTCGGCGCCGCGCCCCGCTGGACTCCCTGGCTGGCGCCTGCGCTGCTGGCGAGCGCGCTGGGGCTGGCGGCGCTGCTGGTGAGTGTGCGGCTAAGCGCCCGGCTGGCCGCCCGCCCTGCGCGGCGGCTGGCGAGCGCGCTGGCGATGGTCGCTCTGGCGGTGACGTTGATTGCGCCGACCGGCTGGACACTCAGTTCGCTCACCCCTGGCAATGAGGGCGGCTGGCCCAGCGCCGGGCCGCAGTTCGCCAGCGCGCCGACCAAAGAGCGCCCGCTGGTCGATCCTGCGATGATGCGCTACCTGCTCCAGCATCGCGGCGAAGATCGCTTTCTCGTCGGCGCGCTGAACGCCTACATCACCGCGCCGATCATCATCGCCACCGGCCAGCCAGTGCTCGATATGGGCGGCTTCACCGGCAATGATCCCATCCTGACTGATCGCCTGTTGCAGCGGATCGTCACGCAGGATCAGGCGCACCTCTTCCTGTTGCCATCCACCAACGTCACGGCGGCGCAGTTGGCTGCGCTCTTCCCACCGCCCGCACGACGCGGCGCCGCACGGCTGGGCAAAGCGGCTGTCGCAGGCTCCGTCTACACCAACAGCCTCACCCGCTGGATCAGCATTCACTGTACGCCCGTGCCGCCGAGCCAATGGAGTTCCACCAGCGTAGCGACCCATCGCCTGGGCGCCTTCGAGTTGTTCGCCTGCCAGACGTGAGCGGGTCGGGGCCGGACGCATGGCCTTCAGGCGCTGGCGTCCTCGCCGGGCGTCTGCGCGGGGGCGTCGGTGGGGCGTTCGCTGCGTTCGCCGCGCGCCAGGGGAGCGCGCAATGTGACGGCGGTTCCCCGCCCTGGCGCCGACCGCACCCGCAGCGAGCCACCCGCCAGCCGGGCGCGCTCTTCCATGCCAAAGAGGCCCACGCCCGGGCCGCCCGCGTGGCGCTGGCGCGTGCGACTCATCAGCGCGTCGGGGACGAAGCCGCGCCCATCGTCCACGATCTGCACCCGCAGTTCGTCATCGTCGGCGTTGACGGTAATCGTCACATGGCGCGCGATGGCGTGCTTGGCCACATTGGTCAGCGCCTCCTGCACGACGCGGTAGACCGCCAGCGTGCGCTCTGGGGCCAGCGTCACGCGGGCGCGCGGCAGGCGCAGATTCACCTCGATGCTCGTGCTCTCGGTGAAGGTCGTCACCAGGGAGCGCAGCGAGGGATACAGGCCAAGCTGATCAATGGTCGGCGGGCGCAGGTTGAGCGCCAGCCGCCGCACCTGATCGAGCGCGCCCGTCACGATGCCGCGCAACTCCCCCAATTGCGCGGCGATGGCCTCGGCGCCGGGCTGCGTCTCCAGCAGCTTCAGGCGAATCAGCAGCAGGGTCAGCACCTGGCCGGTATCGTCGTGTAGCTCCCGCGCGATGCGCTGCCGCTCGTCCTCCTGGGCGTAGATCAGCCGACCGGAGAGCGCGCGTACCTGCTCCTCATAACGCTCCACTTCGTCGAGCATGGTATTCAGCGTCTCGGCAAGGCGGCGCAGTTGGGTATCGTCCAGCGGCGAAGTGCGCGCGCGCACGCTCACATCGCCCTGCTGCACGCGCTCCACCACGGCGCGCAGGCGGTCGAGTGGGCTGAGGGCCGCACGCAGCACCAGCGCATTCAGGGTGAAGGTGAGCGCCAGCCCGGCCACCGCGAAGCCAATCGCCAGCGGCAGGTCGTAGCCGCCATGACCCGACCCCGAGGCGCTGACGATGCGCGAGGTGATGGCCGTCCCGGCGATGGCCCCCACCAGCACGATGGCCGAATTGCCAATCAGCACCTTGTAGAAGAGCGGTAGCGCCAGCAGATGCCCCAGCGCGGCGCGCCATCCACGGGCGGCCGCGGGCTGCTGGGGCGACTCATCCGCGCACACATCCGCCTCATCGCTCACATCTGACATCGACTGCGCATCTGAGCTATCTGGACAGCTATCAACACGCTGTGGCGCGCTGGCGACGACAGCGGACTCACCCACCGCGCCAGGCTGAGCGGACGGAGGCGACGATGAGGCTGAACCGGATGCAGAAGCTGGGGGGGTGGGAGTGGTATCGAGAGACATGCTGCCTGCCTTGTCCATCCGTGGTCGCTCATCGTCGTATCCATCCCCTATTGTACGCCTGCGCCCCAGCCCGCGCCATGCGTGGCGGCATGCTTGCGCTGCGTGTCATACTGAGCGAGGACTGAGCGGCGTCGCAGGAGCCGCCAGCCAGGGCCAACCACGACGCGCGACGGCGGGCGTTCGGATGGGCGCCCCTCGCCCTGCGCACGCAACAGAACAGGGGACAGCAGTGGAGCATGTGGATCACGCGGACTATGCCTCGCGGCTGGCGCAGACACGCCAGCGCATCGCCGATCTCGGCATCGACGGTCTGCTCATCGCCAGCCAGTATAATCGGCGCTATCTGACAGGACTCACCGCGACCGATCACGATATTACCGAGTCGTCGGGGACGGCGCTGGTGACGCGCGGAACCTTCGGCCTGATCACCAGCAGCTTCACGCTGAATGGCGTCGAAGATGAGATCAAGCCGAGCGGTGTGACGCCGCTGCTGATCGACACCGATACCTTCGTCAATGTGCTGGCCCGCGCGCTGCGCGACGAGGGCGGCGTGCGGCGGCTCGGCTTCGAGAAGGACTGGATGTCCTACGCGGCCTATGCCCGCCTGCACGATGCGCTCAGTGAGGTGGTCGAGTTCGTGCCGACCGATGACATCATCGAGCTGGTGCGCGCGCGCAAAGACGCCGCCGAGCTGGCGACCATTCGCCGCGCGGCGGATATCGCCAATCGCGCCTTCGCCGCGCTGCTACAAGACATCCGCATCGGCATGACCGAGCGCGAGATCGCCGCCCTGCTGGAGCGGCATATGGTGGCGCTGGGGGCCGACGAGAAGAGCTTCGATACCATCGTCGCCTGTGGCCCTGGCGGCGCGCAGCCGCACTGGGTTCCCACCGACCGCGCCGCCCAGCGGGGCGAGCCGCTGCTGGTGGACTTCGGCTGCCGGGTGGATGGCTACTGCTCCGATCTGACCCGCACGGTGGTCATCGGCGAGCCAGACGCCAAGCTGCGCGAGGTCTACGCGGTCGTGCGACGCGCGCAAGACGCCGCGCTGGCCGCCGTGGCCGCTGGCGCCACCCGTGGCCGCGAGATAGACGCCGCCGCACGCCAGGTGATCGACGAGGCGGGCTACGGCAAAGAGTTCATGCACAGCCTGGGG
Organism: Ktedonobacterales bacterium; assembly: GCA_036559055.1. Lineage (GTDB taxonomy): Bacteria > Chloroflexota > Ktedonobacteria > Ktedonobacterales > JADMIN01 > JAKAIY01. Next base: position 4,178 of record DATBTW010000110.1, on the reverse strand, counting down.
CATGGCGTGGGGCTGGCGGTTCACGAGCTGCCCGCCGTCAGTCGGCTGCGGGTCAGCACGCCCGAACTGGAGGCCGAGTTGTCGCGCGTCGAGCACATCGAGCCGGGGGTGGTCATCACCAACGAGCCAGGCATCTACATCGCTGGCTGGGGTGGCGTGCGACTGGAAGACATGATCTACGTCGGCGAGGGCGGCGCGGATGTCCTGACCGACCGCAACCCCGAGCAGATCATCTCCATCGCCGGATAGCGCCGGACAGCGATGCTGCGAAGGAGCCAGCGCATGCGAGACGACGGGCCGCCGGGGCAGCGCGCGCAGGTGGATGAGCGTGAGGATGACGACTTCACCAGCGCGCCGCTCGATGCGCCGCGCGGCTTGCCGCCCCGCATGGCGGCGCTGACCTCGGCGCTGGCGTTGCGTGGGGCACGGCGTCGCGCGCTGACGCTGGCGGCCACGACGCTGCTGGTCGCGGTGGTGATCGTGGGCCTTCTCGTCCATGTCGCCAGCGACCCGCGCGGCGCGGTGGGCGCGCTGCTGCATCTGCCCACGCCGACGCCCGCCGCAACCTTCGTTCCCGGCGCCAACCTGATCTACTTCAGCGATGGCGCGCCGTGGGGCGCCCTGACCGTGGATGGCAAGCGTCTGCCTCAGGCCGACCTGACGGGCTACATCACCACGGTGACGCGCGGCGCTCATCAGCTCATCTATCAGGCGCGCTACTTTCCCTCGGTGCGCTGTGTCTTCAGCGCGCCACAGGCCCCGAGCGACACCTGCAAACTTGATACCTCAGCCGACGCCAATCAGTTTCTGTTGAGTCAGGCGCCGCTTGCGCGGGTGATCGATCTCGGCTCGACCGGGGCCACCCTGCGGCCCGACCAGCGGGCCACGCTGACCCAGCGCGCCAATGAGCAACTTCGGAAGCAGTCGCCGACGGCAACCATCGCGCCTGGCGAGCGCTACCTGGATGACAGTGGCCAGGTCGTCGTCGCCAGCGCACCGCTATCGTTCCACCTGAGCCTCGCGCTCGGCGATGCAGCGCCTCCCAACGGCGTCGCGGGCTGCGCGCAGTTCTGCCCCGTGCCACTGCAAGACTCCTTGAATGGCCCCAGCGCGCTGGCTGGCGGCTGGATGACGCAAGTGTACGTCACGGAGTCGTGGGCCATCTTGAACGCCAGCGGTCGCAGCCTTACTTCGGCCACCTATCTTGTTGGGGAGCGACTCCCGCTCGCCACTCCGGCGGAGGTGAGCATTCAGCTCACGTCCACCGGATGGAAGCTGAACTGGGTCGACGCGCTGGCGGATAATGCGATTCAGAACCTCGCGATGACTGCCGCCAGCCAGGCGATAGACAATGCGGGCAAGGGCTCCGGCGGCCTGTCGTACTCCTTCACTGCGGCGCCCAACCCGCTAGATGGCTGCGTGATGGATGTGCAGTACGGAACCAGCAGCGCGACGGCGCGAGTCTTCTGGCGCTTCGGAGTGCTGCTGGCAGTGGATACGACGGCGCGCAACATCCTGTCAGCGCTGCCAGTCGCCAACGCGCAAGAGCAGGCGGCGGTGACGAGCATCCTGACGCGCCCGTCGGCGACATAAAGTCACATCGTGAGGCCGCAACGAACGCCTCCGCGAGCGCAAAACGAAGCGCGCCACCCCATGATCGCTCTGCTGAGCGCAGGGGACGGCGCGCCTGTCTTGTCGCTGGCTGGGTCAGCCGCTACATGGTCCGCGACTCATATTCGCGCACGACCTGGTAGGCCTGCTCCAGGATGTCGTTGGAGGAGTCAGCGGCGACCTCCACAGCGTCCCCTGCCGAGGCGGCGGCCCGTTCACGGCACTCCCAGCAGAGTTGCCGCATCGAGCGCGACGTCGGGGCGCTGGTGGAACCGCCAAGCTGCCACATTTGAGCGTTCTTCAGGACACGCCCACACTCTTCACACCGCATTGGGGGCCTCCTCTCGCTAACGCGAACAGGTCCACAGGACGCGGCGCGCTACACTGCGCAACCAAACGTCGCCAGATCAATGTGTCCGGGCGCGACGTTGCGACGGCTATGCGGGTATGATACACACCTGTGGGCCATACTGTCCAGAGGGAAGCGTTGGAATCCAGTGCGCGATGCGACCAGCAAACCGGCGCGACCACTGTGCAGTTTGCACAATCTGGGCACACCATACGCCGCATCAGGCCACGGCGTTGCACAGCGCGACGCCTTGCCCTAGAGTTGCTAAGGAGCGCTGTTGCAGGAGGAAGCCCGCCGCTTCGCGCCTTGTGACCTCCTGTAACGAGCGCCGTAGCAGCACAGGGACGTCATACCTGGCGAACCCAATGGCGAGTCCGCGCGAGTCCGACACGAGAGAGATTGAGGAGAGGCCCAGATGGCCACCAATAGACGCGAAGAGCCCAGCGATTCCATGCCCATCGCCGAGCCAGTGGATACCGACCGCATTCGCGCCGCCGTGCGCGAGATCATCATCGGCGTGGGGGAAGATCCCGACCGCGAGGGGCTGCGCGATACACCGCGCCGCGTCGCCGATATGTACGCCGAGGTCTTCGCCGGGCTGCGCGAAGACCCCGCCGAGGTGCTGCGTGTGGGCTTCGAGGAGGGCCATCAGGAGATGGTCATCGTCAAGGACATCCCGTTCTATAGCATGTGCGAGCATCATTTTCTGCCATTTCACGGCGTCGCGCACGTCGGCTACATCCCCAATGGCCGCGTGGTGGGCCTCTCGAAGCTGGCGCGCGCCGTCGAGATTCTGGCGCGCCGCCCACAGCTCCAGGAGCGCCTCAGCTCGCAGCTCGCCGATGTCATCATGGAGACGATGGCGCCGCAGGGTGTGGCCGTGGTGATTGCAGCAGAGCATTTGTGTATGACCATGCGCGGCATCCGCAAGCCGGGCAGTCTGACCGTCACCAGCGCCATGCGTGGCGTCTTCCAGCGCGGCTCGGCGACCCGCGCCGAGTTCATGTCGCTGATCGCGAGAGATAGCTAGCAGTGAGAGGAGCAGTATGAGCGATACCCCAGGGGAGCGAATGAGCCGCGCGCTGATCTCGCTGGAGGGGCTTGCCACTGGCGATGCCTGCGGCGACCATTTCCGTCCCATCGGACTGGAGTGGAACCGCCCGCTGGCCGTCGAGCGCGCGAAACGCTCCGCGCCCTGGCGCTTCACCGATGACACGCAGATGGCGCTCTCCATCGTGACGACGCTACGCCTGCATGGCGAGATCGATCAAGACGACCTCGCGCTGAGCTTCGGGCGCCACTACGACATTTCGCGCGGCTACGGCCCGGCGATGCACGAGCTGCTGCCCGCCATCCGCAGCCGCCGACCGTGGCGCGCGGCGGCGAAGATGCTGTTCGGCGGCAGCGGCTCCTTCGGCAATGGCTCAGCGATGCGGGTCGCCCCTCTGGGCGCCTACTTTGCCGACGAGCCTGAACTGATCCCTGAGCAGGCGGCGCGCTCAGCCGAGGTGACACACGCGCATCCAGAAGCGCTCGCCGGAGCGATTGCTGTGGCGCTAGCAGCCGCGTGCGCCTGGCGCCAGCGTGAGTCGGACGCCACTCCGTCGCGCGTGGATTTTCTGGAACAGGTCATCGCGCGCACGCCGGAGAGCGCGGTGCGACGTGGACTTGAGGAGGCATGCGATCTGCCCGCCGATGCGACGCCTGATATTGCCGCCATCGCGTTGGGCAATGGCAGCCGCGTGACCTGTCCGGATACCGTGCCATACTGCCTCTGGGTGGCCAGCGGAAACTTGCGCCATTGGGAAGAAGCCTTCTGGCAGGCGCTCGGCGATGCTGGCGACCGCGATACGGCTTGCGCCATCGTCGGCGGTGTCGTGGCGAGCGGCGTCGGCATGGAGGGCATCCCACCGGAGTGGCGCGACATGCGCGAGCCGCTGCCCCAGTGGGGAATGGTGACATGGGATTCGGCTTCCCATGTGGGCGCCGCGCTGCTACACTACAGCTAGGCTGCGCATGGGCAAGACCGCTCGCGTGCCCCGTCGCTCTGATCACGCGCCGCTCAGGAGGAGCTTCACCCCATGCGTCTCGCCATTCGTTGCGCGTATATCGCCGTCGTGCTGTTCGCGCTGCACTTCATCACCTACTTCATCCCCGCCCTGAGCAACGCCTCGTTCGCCACGGCGGCGGGGCCAGCGCTGGTGGTCGCCATTGTGGC
>DATBTW010000109.1:0-2115 GCA_036559055.1 Ktedonobacterales bacterium | reverse complement strand
GCTCCATTGACACATCAGGCAGGCAGCCTTACCATGCGCGCATTCGTCTAGGGCCTGCGCCTGTCACCAGAGCCAGCGAGCGGGGCGCGCTGAGGTCGCTCGATGTCCCTCCGGCTCCCAAGGTGTGCGGGCGCCGATCTTCCTGGCCAGTCGCGCCGACGATGCCATGGCTCACGAGGCATCCTGCGCGGGGGCGCACCTTGCTGATCGCAGCATCGCCCGCGCGCATCCACGACGCCCGCTGAATCGCCACGCGCCGTGCGAACGCAGCGTCAGATCTGATCGAAGCCGCCGCCTGCCGCCTCGCAGCCTCCCTCGATGCGCAGGGCTGCGATGGCGCCATGCTGCTCGATCGGCGCTACACCTGGGCCATGCGTCTTGAGGCCGCCGCTGATCTCGATGGCTTGCGCGGAGCCACCGGGCTTGACACTCAGCCCAATGGCCGAGAGCCGCACGACCACCCCTTTGACCAGCGAGTCGCCCGTAGCGCCAAATGTCTCGATGCCGTTGCGGACGACGATGCGGCCCACCGGCTGGCTGATCTGAATGCCCACTGAGCCGTCCGCGTGGGTCACGACGCGCTCAAACTCGGCCAGGCGCACCGTCCCCGTGTAGACATTGAACCCGCGCGCGCCCTGGCCGAACGTCTCGATGAGCGCATTGACCCGCAGCTCATCGACGGTTCCGAAGTTGACGAAGCCAATACCACTTGGCCCATGCGAGGTGATCTGCTCGTCGGCGATCCAGCGATCCACGACGCCCCAATTGTCGAGAACCATATCGTTGACCCCATAGGTCGTGACCGGGCTATGGTTCCTGACCACCGCGACATGCGCGCCATAGACGGTAAAGACACCGCCAGTGATCTGGTCGGGCGTGCCGGGCGCGATCTTGCCGTCGCTGTAGATCGCCTCGGTCTCCAGCCGCTGTACGACTAGACGCCCGCCCGTGTCGCCAGCGCCGCTGACGAAAACGCCGCTGCCCAGTACAGGCGCGTCGGGTCGGCCAGCCGAGATGCCCGCAAGCTCCGCCGTCACCACCACATCCTCGTCAGGCTGCATATTCCAGAGGGTGAAGGCGCCCTGCAGCACATCCACACCATACCCATGCGGGCGCTCGCTCGCACCACGCGCGTCGGCAGCCACGATGTCGAGGTCGTGCACATCTACATGGCCGCTGCGTACCTGGTCACGCACAAGCAACTGCACGCGGCCAGTCGCTGTTACCGCGCGCAGCGTGATCTGGCCGAGGCTGGCGACGCTCGTGTCATTGAAGATCGCCCGCTTCTCTGGGGATACCGTGAACTGAAGCGCGCTGACGGCGTTATCTGAGGCCAGTTGAATCCCTTCGCTGCCACTGGCAAACGTGATGCTCGCCTGATCGTCTTCGCCGCGCAGCGATTGGCCAGGCGCCAGCCGAAATGAGAGCACGTCTGTGATTGACCCGCGAACGGTGATCTGCCTGACATCCGGGTTCTGCGTTGCGGCGATCAGTTCATCGCTAGTGGAGACTACCACTGCCTGTGTCATGCTGCAACACGCCTCCCGCTTCCATCGGTCCAACAGCCTACCCATGCGCCATTATACCGGATTCCACATGACAGCGGTGGGAGTGGTGATGCGTTCTGGGTCAAATGCCCCGATGTGCCTGCGAGGGAGGAGAGGCGCCGGAGTGTAATCGCCGTTCTATTCAGTGTTTGCGTTAGGAGCCGACGGTCGGACTCGAACCGACAACCTACGGTTTACAAAACCGTTGCTCTGCCATTGAGCTACGTCGGCGGGGGTAGCGCGGCGCGGGCTGCCATGCCGCCCGTAGTATAGCGTTGCAGCGCAGCCAGCGTCAAGCGCGGGCGTCGGCCCAATCGCTACGCAGGAACGATTGCAGCGGCGGGAAGACGCCCAGGATGGGCGGATCGGTGAGCTGGCGTGGGAGCAGCGCCAGATGGATGGGCGCGAGCGACGCTCCCGCGCGCACCGCGATGGCGCGCTCGCCAGCGCCCACCAGCAGCCCCGCATCGGGCGCCAGATAGGTCAACGGATGCGGCGACCACGGCAGCGCCGCAGCGAACAGGTAATAGCGGCCATCCGCGATCGGCCCGGCAGTTGGCGTGAGATG
>DATBTW010000108.1:0-7410 GCA_036559055.1 Ktedonobacterales bacterium | reverse complement strand
GCGACGGTGAGCATGCCGCCGATGCCGACGGAGTGCAGCTCATTCAGCGGGAAGATGACCAGCCCCAGCAGCCCGATGGAGACGGTCAGTCCGGAGAAGAAGACGGCCCGCCCGGCGGTGGACATGCTGATGGCGACCGCTTCGGTCACGCCGTGGCCGCGTCGCAGCTCCTCGCGGAAGCGGCTGACGACGAAGAGCGAGTAATCGACGCCCAGCCCCAGCCCGAAGAGCGTGGTGATGTTGAGCGCAAAGATGGAGATGCTGGTGTGCTGGGCGATGGCGTAGAGCAGCGCCAGCGAGATGGCGACGCTGCACCCGCCGACCATGGCGGGCAGCGCGGCGGCCACCACCGAGCGGAAGACCAGCAGCAGCGCCAGTAGCGCGAAGGGGAAGGCGATCTCCTCGGCGCGACGCAGGTCAGCCTCGCTGACGGTCTGGATATCGGAGTAGAAGACTGGGCCGCCGCCGATCACGACGGAGATGTCGGGCTGCTGGGCGATACGCTGGCGCAGGCCCGGCAGGTCGCTGGGCGCATTGTCGGGGCTGGCTTTCAGAAAGACTGAGGTGAAGGCGGTATGGTGGTCGCGCGAAACCTGCGAGGGGTCCAGCGTGTAGGGGACGATCTGGCTGACGGCGGACCATCCCTGGAGCCTGGCGGTGGCCGCCGTGGCCTGCGCGATGAAGCGCGGGTCGTCTGCCGTCATGGTCTTGCTGGAGAAGATGACCAGCACGTTGGTGAAGCTGGTGTGCAGGCCATTCTGCAGCGCTGTAATGGCCTGTTGCGACTCCATGTCGGGGCTGGAGAATCCGCCGGGGGAGAGCGCTTCGGCGACGCGCGGGGCAAAGGGGACGCTCGCCAGCGCCGCGAGCAACCAGAGGCCAAGCACCCAGTAGCGCAGGCGGCCCATCGCCAGCCCAAGCCGATAGAACATGCCAACAGCCTTCCGCCCCAGGACGCATGCTTGCCTGCGTGTCGTCGCCGGGGGTATGATGGGCGAGTCCCCACTGCGAGACGCTCTGCGCAACGCCCCGCACTGGAGACTCACAGAAGTGTTTGTACAGCGTTTGCATCGTTGAATGCAAGCAGGGGCGCAAACTCGGCTCCCGCTTGCATCGTGCGCCACCTCTAAATCATAACGCACGCGGCCTCAGGCGCGGGAGTGCGAGCGATTGAGTTGGGGCGGCTGGAGTGACTGCGCGTGGCTGAACAATCCAGGACGATCAGCGTCAATCGCCAGGCCTACCACGACTATTTCGTGGATGAGACTATCGAGGCCGGGCTGGTATTGACGGGCACGGAGGTGAAATCCATCCGCGCGGGGCATGTGAACCTGCGTGGGGCCTACGCGCGCATCCGACAGGACGAAATCTGGCTCGAAGGCATGCACATCGCCATCTACGAGCAGGGGACGTACATGAACCACGATCCCCTGCGCCCGCGCAAGCTACTGCTGCATCGCCGCCAGATCGACCGGATGGTGGGCAAGCTCCAGACCAAGGGCCTGACGCTGATCCCCCTGCGCCTCTACTTCAGCGACAACCTCGCCAAGGTGGAGCTGGGCCTGTGTCGCGGCAAGAAGCTCTACGACAAGCGCGAGTCGATCAAGAAGCGCGAATCGGAGCGCGAAGTGGCCCGCGCCACCAAGCAGCGTTACCAGGGTGAGTGAGGAGCCTCTCCCCTGTCCCCCTCCCCTTGCGAGGCGAGGGGAACCCAGCCCAGGCGATTCCTGGAATGGCAAGGGGTTCATCTACCTCACCCGCCCGCGATCTTCAGCGCGCCGAAGCGGATGCCCGCCGGGCCGAGGTAGACGCCATCGCTGAACGACTCGGCAGAGAAGCGTGCGTCGCCCAGCGCGGCGAAGATATTGCCCACCAGCGCGCCGCCCTTGATGGGCTGCGTCCCCGTCGCGTCGTGCCGATAGCCCAGCCGAATCTCCGTGCTGAAGTCGCCTGTCACCGGGTCGGGATTGAACAGCGAGAACGCCACCACCTCATAGACTGGCCCGGCCTCCGCGCTGCGCAGCCGCTCCAGCGGGGTCGCGCCACAGGCTACGGTCAGATTGCCGATGTCGCCAGTCGCCTCCACGCCTAGATATTGCGCGTACTTCGCATCGGCCCACGGACGCCGGAACACGCCGCCCTCGATCAGCATCACGTTGTGCGCCGGGACGCCGCTGCCATCGAAGGGCTCCGTTCGCGAACCGTAGGGGCGCGTCGCATCGCTCACCAGCGTCAAACGGTCGCCGCGCGGCTCCTCTGGCGTCACGAACTCGCCAGCGGCCAGCCGTGACAGCTTGCGATAGGCCATCTCCGCCGAGGTATGCGCCACCAGCGGCCCGCCGTAGATCGGATTGAAGAACTGCGCCGCCGCCTCGCCGCTGAGGATCACTGGCCCCTCCCAGGCATCGGGCGCAGTGGCGTGCAGCGCGTGCAAGGCGAAGGCGCCATAGGCCGCCACCACCCGCTCCAGATGCAGATCGCTCAGCCGCCGCCGCCGCAGCTCGGCGTGAAACTCCGCCGCATGGTCGCCTTCCCCGGCAATCAGCGCCAGATCGAGAGAGACGCTCGTCTCGCGCTTGCTGGCGCTCAGCCCCTGGCTATTGGCCAGCGCCGTGTGGATGCGCACGGCGTACAGCTCGGCGCTGCCCAGCCGCACGCCCGGCGTCTGACGCAGCGCCGCCTGCAACTGCTGCGCCGCACGCTCCACCGCCGCCGCGATGGAGCCGCCCAGCGCCAGATCCTCTGCCTCAACGACTGGAAAGCCGCGCGCAGGCTCGGCTGGCAAGTGAAATGCCTGGTTATCGGTCAGGCTGGCCATCAGCGCGCCGTCGCGCAAACGCGCCTCCAGCGGCCCGCTCTCCGCCAGCTCATCGGGCTGCACCGTCAGCGTCGCCACGCCCAGCGCCGCCTCGTCTGATCGCGCTGCGCCGCCCGTTGCATCGCTGGCGTCCGCATCCTCTTCCAGTCGCCGCGTATGCAGGTTGTGGATCGTCACCGCCGATTCCGCGCTCGACACCGTGCGGCGCGCCTCCTCGATCTCTGCGCCGATCAGATAGATCTGCGCCTCATCGCGGCGCGTGGTCGCCACCTGCCAGGCGTCCACGCCGGGAGTCGCGCGCAACGCCTCGGCCAGGCCATCGGTCACGCTCGCCATCTGGGCGCGCAGGTCAGCGTCCGCCATCAGCCGAGCCTCGCTTTCATGCGCAAGTGTGGGCCGCCCACGGTGACATCGACAAACTCTTTGTGGCCCTTGCCGCAGCGGCCTGCTTCCAGGCGCATATCGCTGCCAACCGCGCTGATGCTGGCCAGCAGGTCGGGCACGTAGCCCGAGATACCCACCGGCGAGAAGAGCCGCCCCGTCAGCGCGCCATTGACGATCTCCTCGCCATACAGCGCGCTCACCTGGACGCCCCAGCCCATCGGATCTTCTGTGCCACTCATGGCACGCCGCAGATAGACACCGCGTTCGACCCCCGCGATCATCGCGGCGGGCGTGACGGAGCCGGAGCCGAAGAATGTGTTGCTCATGCGCGTGTAAGCTTTGCGGGTGTAGTCCTGGCGGCGTCCATTGGCCGTGTGCGCGCCCACGCCCAGCCCCGCATAGGTGGCAGCGGCGAAGTCGCTGATGGGATGAATCAGCACACCATCGCGCAAGATCTGCGTGGGACGCGCCAGTTCACCTTCGTCATCGAAGAAGTAGGAGCCAAACGCTCCGGGCAGGCTGGGATCGTCGTACATATCGACGCCTGGCGCCGCCACCTGCTGCCCGAAGAACTGCGCCGCGCGGGCGCGCTCCTTGGGGAAGAGGTCCATCTCGACGCCGTGGCCGAAGCACTCGTGCGCGATGCCGCCAGAGAGCGATGGATCGGTGACAGTGTCGTAGACGCCCGGCGCGATGCGCCCGGCGTCGAGCAGTCGTGCCGCCGTCTCGACCGTCTCGCGCAGTTGCTCGTCGGTCACGTTCGCCAGCTCGAAGCCGCCCGCCCCGCTAATCGGCAGGAAGTTGTAACGTGTCTCGCTCTCGGAGCGCAGTACGACGAGCAGGCCGAGGCTGAGGCGGTGCGCCTGCTGCCGTAGCCAGCGCCCCCGCCCGATGTACGTTGAGATGGTGGCGCTTTCGGCGTACTGAACCTGCGCCTGCACGATGCGCGCATCCATCGCCTGTGCGCGCCGCTGGAGGTCGCGGAGATGCGCCAGCTTGCGCTTGAGTGGAATGGTGGCGGGGTCGATCCGCATGGGGGTGGCGAAGTCGCGCTCGCCCTGGCCAGCGATGGTGGCGTGGCCGCCGAAGCCGATTGGCGGGCCGTCGCGCCGCCGCAGCCCGCTGGCCCACTGCCGCACCGCGCTCGCCAGCGCTTCGGGGGCCATCTCGCTGGTGGCGAATTCATTGAAGGTGGCGCCGTCGTAGACGGTGAAGACGGCGCCCTGCGCAGGGCTGGTCTCGGATGCTTGCTGTTCCTGACCGCTAGCGCTGATCCGCACGCCAGAGGCGCCGCTCAGCAGCGCCGCAGCGTAGGGGAAGCGCGCCTCCAGCTCCCCGACCAGCTCGCGCGTGACCGCGTCGCGCCGCTCTTGCATCGCCACCATTGCCAGGCCCCTCTTTGCCATGTTGTCCGCCGCCCGCGCCCGCGTGGCGCAGAGAACCGCATCCAGCATAGCAGATAGGCTCTACTCCTCCGGAAGCTGGCGTTGCTCGCCCAGTTTCTCCCAGTGGCCGCGCAGCATCAGAGCGGCCACGATGGCGATGACCGAGAGAAATACAATCGAGGCCAGCGCCAGTACAACGAACGGCCCAATCACAGCAAATCTCCTCACTCTGAAGTAGCGGCGCGGCCCTCACTCTTACCCAGTCGCCACTATAGCACGCGCGACCCCAGCGGCGCACAAGCGAGGCGTCAGGCAGGCAGACGCCGACACCGTGTAGTGCGCGAAGCCTGAATAATTCAGGCTTCGCGCACTCGCTCCCCGCGATTGGCACGGTTCTTGCTGTATACTGACACCGACAATTAATCACGACCCAAACGACGCCCCGGCAGTCATCTTCTCCAGACCTTTGCGGGGCGTGTGAGAGGAGCAACCATTCGTGGACAACCTCGAATTGCGAGTCGAATCGTCGGTTTCACAACAGGCGACCCCCAACATCTCCTACCGCCAGATCGCGGCCGTCCGCCTGCTGCAACTGCCCAACCCCGAGTTAGAGGCGACCATCGCCCGCACGCTTGAGGAAAACCCCGCATTCGAGGCCGAAACACGCGCTTGCTGTCCGCGCTGCAATAGCCAACTGGAATCGCCGCTGGCCCCCTGCTCCGTCTGTGGCGCCGCGCCGCGTGTCAACGATGAGCGCCGCCGCGAAGACGGCCCTGACTTCGATGGCCCGACCTACTCCGGCGGCTCTATGGACGACGAGAGCGACGATCCGATGAGCCGCGTCGCTGCCACCATCCCCACCGGCGAGACACTGCTCCAGACGCTCTGCCTCAGCATCCCGGCGGAAGACGCGCATATCGCTGAGTATCTGGTCGGCAGCCTCGATCACCACGGATTCCTGCCTGCTGGCATCGTCGCGGACGCCGCCGACGCGCTGGAGTGCGACGAGGCGCGCGTGGAGCAGGCGCTGCAAGGCTTGCAGCGCCTCGATCCGGCTGGCATCGGCGCGCGTGGCGCTGAGGAGTGCCTGCTGATCCAGCTCGAACGGATGCGCGACGCAGGTGATCCGCATCCGCTGGCCGAGACGCTGGTGCGCGAGTACCTGAAAGATGTCGCCTATCGCCGCTTCCGTGAGGTCGCCAAGCGCCTCGGCCTGACACCCAAGCGTGTCGAGACGGAGTGGGAGTTCATCCGCCATGATCTCTACCCGTATCCCGCGCATGGCTTCGATTCGCTCTCTGGCGCGCTGACCACCTCGGCGACGCCGGTGCGCCCGGATGTGGTCATGCGGGCGACCTCGAATGGCTTTGTCGCTGAGGTCGTGGAGCGCAATCGCTATGTGTTGCGCGTCAATCCGGAGTATGTCTGGGCGCGCAAGAATCTGGTGAAGCTCCAGTGCGATGACGACGCCAGGACGCATATCCGCAGCCATGTGGAGCAGGCCCAGACGTTCATTGCGGCGCTACGCCAGCGCTGGGAGACCATGCAGCGCGTCTCCGATGCGCTGATCGAGATGCAGCGCGGGTTTCTGGAGGTCGGGCAGAGCGCGCTGAAGCCACTGACCCGCGCCGATGTCGCGCGCAAGATCGGCCTGCACGAGTCCACCGTCAGCCGCGCGACCGATGGCAAATTCGTGTTGCTACCCAATGGTCGCACCGCCTCGTTCGACGACTTCTTCGACGCCTCGCTGCCCGCGAAGAAAGCGCTCTGCGACATCATCGCCGAGGAGAATTCCCAGCGCCCCTATAGCGATGAGCAGTTGATGCGCATCCTCCATCGCCAGGGCATCGAGATCGCGCGGCGCACCATCGCGAAGTATCGTGAGGAGTTGCAGATTCTGCCGTCGCGCCTGCGCCGCACCCGCGGCGGCCAGCGCCACGCGCGACAGGAGCATCAAAAGAGCCACGGCGCGGCGGCGCTGGCGACGGCCTGAGCGCGCCCATCTAGGCGCTCGTCCGGCGCGACCACGCGGGCGCCACCTCGGCCTGGCTGTAGCGGTTGATGTACTGGCGCATCAGCCGCGCCTGAGACGGCGTGAGCAGGCCCGGGCCGATGCTATAGGTGGTGCGGGAGGCGCCGCGATAGAGCAGCGCCACTTCCCACGGCGTATAGCCGATCTGCTGTGCCTGCGTCCAGTACACATCGCTCTCGTGTCGCAGCAGCGGATACTGGATGACCAGCCCCTTCTCGCTGACGAAGATCACTTGCGCGCTCCACAGGCCCAGCAGGCCGCAGAGGAGCGCCAGCGCCAGCGCGAGCGCCAGCCCCACCAACCCCACGGCGCCCATCCCCAACACCACCAGCAGCGCCACGCCCAGCGCCAACAGCGCCACCGCCAGCGCCACCGCGCCCATCGGCCAGGCGCGACGGGTGCGTACCGTCAGCACGCCGCTGATGTCGCCAGCGGCTATCTCGTCGCCCACACTCAGGCGCTGCGATTCGGCGCGCAGGGCGCCCACCAGCGTGCGCAGGGGCAGTTGCAGCAGCAGCGTGCGGCGCAGTTGACCGCCGCGCGAGAGCAGCGCTGGCGTGAAGCTGATCGTCTGGCTGTTGCGCCGACCACTGATGACCAGCCGCGGCCCATGCTGCTCGATGCGCTCGATCTCGCCGAAGCCGAGCATACTCCACTGGCCGAGCGCGCGTCCGCAGGCCACCCCCTCGGGCGTGAGCCGTACACTCTTGAGCAGCGCCCACACCAGCGCCAGCGCAGGCAGCCACAGCAGCAAGGCGATGGGCAGCCAGAGGGGGATGTGGCTGGTCGCG
>DATBTW010000107.1:0-2699 GCA_036559055.1 Ktedonobacterales bacterium | reverse complement strand
CGCGTCCTGGCCGCCCAAGCATCGGGCGCTGGCGTGTCCCGCTCCATTCTCCTGGGCGTGGATGTCAGCCCGTGGGCGGAATCATCACACTGGAGGGGATCGCTACTCGGCATTATGGCCCCCCGGCCCCACAGCGTCAAGCGCTGTGAACCGTCAGGTGGGGGATGCGCCGCCTGCCTGGGGACGGGGCGCGAGACCGTCCAGTCGCATCGTTCGATTGTCTTGAGATCAGTACTAGCCTGAATGGTTGGCTGCATGACATGTGGCATAAGCGTGTTGTACGCTCAGGGACGACATGCTATACTTCAGGCCACTGTGACAGCGGCGCCGCTGCCCTATTGTCATCTGGCGGCGTAGCGCATGGCGCAAGACGCTCACAACGGCCCGCGCGACCTCTGCAAGACCTGCGAAATCGTGTGGAGGGGCAGCGATTTGGCGTAGATTTTGGATGCGCACACAGGCGACCCGTCAATCACTGGCGACTATGCCTCGAACGACTGGGCGCAAGCACACTGTCCTCATTCTCGATGTCCTGCATTCAGGACCACCGGGCGCCATCCGAGACGGATGGCGCCAGGAGACATATGTTATGGCAGCTAATGGCTATGGGTATTCTCGTTCGGGCGGCGGGAGCAGCTCGATCGCGATGGCATTGATCGCGTATGGGCAGCAGGGCGGCATGCTCTATGCCGCCTATCGGCTTCCGGATAATCCGCTGGTGCTCTCGCATGTGCGCTGGCAGGGCGACTCCGGCGAGGTGATCGAGGCGCAGCACAGCTCTGGAAACTCCTACGATCTGCCGCAGGAGGAGCGCGAGGCGTGGGCGCAGATCGCGCTCAGCTCGACCACCACGCAGGCCGATGCGGTGGGGCCAGACGCGCCCTGGCTGCCGGTGACACTCGACCGCACGCGCGCCTTCGAGCTGGGGGTGCGGGCGCAGCGCGCACGCTATGCCAGCCAGCCGCCGCAGGTGAACTCCGGCTTCAGTGGGCTGCACTCGACCCCGCCGCCGCTCGCCAGCGCGCCGTCTGGTTTCGGCAGCTCAGGCTATGGCGCGCCGCCCGCTCCGCAGCGCATGGCGCCCCTCGCGCCCGTGGCGCCGCCCGCGCCTGTGCATCCCTATCAGCTCCAGACGCCCGGCCCGCGCTCGGATGACTACCCGCCGACGCGCCTGATCGACGCGCTGCCGGTCTCCTCGCCCAGCATGCCAGAGCCGCCGCAGCAGACGACCGGCCAGTGGGCGCGCGAGGAGATGGCGCGTGGCGCGGCGCACTATGGCGCGGGTCAGCAGGAGGTGTCGGCTTTCCCCTGTGTGGAGATGGAGATGCCGATGCTGCTCTCCCCGGACCAGCAGGACTTCACCCGCGACTTCGCGCGCGATGTGGCGATCCATTTCAGCCGCGCCGCCCGCGCCATCCCGCAGACGCGCGAGCTGCGCGGGTGGATGCGTGGGGCGCGCATCGTGCTGGCCGCGCGGATGGGCTTCGGCGCGGGCGCTCGCCCCGCCAGCCGTGGCGAGATGGAGCACGCGGCGTCGCTGCTGGCCGAGGCGCTGGCCCGCCGCACGTTGCCCTACGCCCAGCTCCGCTTCGCCGACCCCGCTGAGTGGAACCAGGGCGTCGAGTTGCCGGAGTAGGGCAACGGCCCCTTCCCAACCCCCCCCGCCAGGGCGGAGAGAGGGAGCCCACTTCGAGGGTTGTGGCGCAGGGGCGAGAACCTCACCCTCTGTCTCCCTCCCCTACGAGGGGAGGGAGGATCCATTTCAGGTTTGGCGCGCGGGGCGGGCGATTTCCAGTCCGCGCAGGCGGCAGGCGGAGCCGTGCTTCGCGGCGGCGCCAGCCACCTCCTAGGCGCGGTTTCAACCGTCAGCCCGCTCACTCCATGTCGTCGCCGCCCATCTGGCCGAGCAGGCTCCGCGCCGCCTCCGCCTGCTGCGCCCACGCTGATCCCAGCCTGATATAGATCACCTCCGCCTGGCGCAGCATATCGCGCCCCTCCGCAATCCCGCGACCATGCTCTATGAGGAAGCGCCCCAGCTCTGCCAGCGAATCCGCCACATCAGGTGGACTCTGCACGCGAATCCCGATCTCCAGCGATGCGCGGTGCAATCGCTCGGCCTCGTCCACCTCGCCCAGTGCTTCTAGAACCGTCGCAAGTTTGAAGCGGGCGACCCCTTCCTCGCGCAGATCGCCGACCTGCTGCATGATCGCCAGATAGCGGGTATAGGCGTCACGCGCGGTGGGCAGGTCGCCCTCCTGGAGCGCCACATCCCCCAGCTTGCTGCGCGCGACCCCTTCCTCGCGCAGATCGCCGACCTGCTGCATGATCGCCAGCACACGGGTATAGGCGTCACGCGCGGTGGGCAGGTCGCCCTCCTGGAGCGCCACATCCCCCAGCAGGCTGCGGGCGACCCCTTCGCCGCGCAGATCGCCGTATTCCACAAAGGTTGCGAGGCTGCGCTCGATGAGCCGCCGCGCGCCAGGCAGATCGCCGAGCATCTGGAGCAGCGAGCCGTAGGCCAGTTCCAGGCGAGCGACCTGCAGGTGGTCGTCGCGTGCGTCGCTGGCCGTCGCTACACGTTGCGCCGCCGCGACGGCCAGTGGCAGATACGCCTGGCGCGCCTCGGTACGGCTGCGAACCTCCCAGAAGCTCACCATGCCATTGACGAGACGAGCGAGCAGGCGATCATCGCCGTCAGA
>DATBTW010000106.1:0-11341 GCA_036559055.1 Ktedonobacterales bacterium | reverse complement strand
GCGAGGATCTGCTCCACGAGTTGCCCGCCCCACCACAGGCGGCGCTCTCGGCGGGCGATGAGCCGTCGCGCTAACCACGCGGCGCAACGCTAGAACGGGCGCGTTCCGGAGAGGCAACTTTCCCCGGAGCGCGCCCGTTTGCGTATGCTGGAGTCGCGGCCTTGAAAGGCCGACGCGCGGTATGGGGGCATACATGCCCTGGTTTCGCGTCGCCGCAGGCAGGCGCCGTGTTTGCGGCTTTCAAGCCGCCCGTTGTGTGCTCCGGCCTTTCAAGGCCGAGAGCGCGGCCCACTAATTCAGCCACTATGCCATCCTGGCGCCTGTCTGTCAGAACATGCACGCATGGAGACTTTTCTCCTGTGAGTTTTCTCATACTGTCCGCTCGGCGCGCGAAATCATCCAACCAGCGGCGGCGCCTGGCGTAATCTCATCAAAGCGAGTCTAGAGCAGCGTGGAGCCAGCATGCCAAAATCAACGACGAAATTTGTCTGCCAGCAGTGCGGCTTCGAGGCCGCCAAGTGGATGGGTCGCTGCACCGACTGCGGCGCGTGGAACTCGATGGTGGAGACGGTTCTCGCGCCGCGCCCGGCCAGCGCTGAGCGCGCGGCAGGGCCGATGATCTCGGTCGCGCCCATCGCCGCGCCCGATGTCGCGGCGCTGGCGGAGGACCGTCGCGCCACCGGCTCGCCCGAGCTGGACCGCACGCTGGGCGGTGGGCTGATGCCTGGCTCGCTGGTGCTGCTGGGCGGCGAGCCGGGCATCGGCAAAAGTAGTCTGCTGCTCAAGGTGGCGGGCAACATTGCCCAGGCGGGCGCCACGACGCTCTATGTCTGCGCCGAGGAGTCGCCGCAGCAGGTGAAGCTGCGCGCCGAGCGGCTGGGCGCGCTGCATCCGCGCCTCTTTCTGCTGCCCGCCACCGAGATCGAAGCCGTCACCGAGCAGATCGAGCGCATGGCGCCCGCGCTGGTGGTAGTGGATTCCATCCAGACCGTCGCGACCTCGCTCATCTCATCGGCGCCGGGCAGCGTCAGCCAGGTGCGCGACTGCGCCCTGCAACTGATGCGCGTGGCCAAGCGCACACATATCCCCATCTGCCTGATCGGCCACGTCACGAAGGAAGGCGCCGTCGCCGGCCCGCGCACGCTGGAGCATATGGTGGACGCGGTGCTCTATCTGGAGGGCGAGCGCTTTCAGACCTTCCGCCTGCTGCGTGGCGTCAAAAATCGCTTCGGGGCGACGCATGAGATCGGCGTCTTCGAGATGCGCGGCGATGGCATGGTGGATGTCACCAATCCATCGGGCCTCTTCCTGGCCGAGCGCCGCAGCGACGCCACCGGCTCGGCGGTGGTCGTCAGCATGGAGGGTACGCGCCCGCTGCTGGTGGAGACGCAAGCGCTGGTGACGCCGACAGTCTTTGGCGCGCCCCGCCAGACGGCGACGGGCGTAGATCGCACGCGCCTGCAAATGCTGCTGGCGGTGCTGACCAAGCGCGCTGGTCTGGCGCTCTCCACACAGGATGTTTTCGTGAATGTTGTCGGCGGCTTCGAATTGACCGAGCCAGCCGTTGACCTCGGCGTGGCGCTTGCTATCGCATCTAATTTTGTAGAGCGTCGTATCGCCGCCGATCTGGTCGCACTGGGCGAAGTAGGCCTGGGCGGCGAGCTGCGCGCCGTGCCGCGTCTGGGGCAGCGCGTGCGCGAAGCCGTCAAGCTGGGATTCCGCCGCGTGGTGGCCCCGCCCTCGCGCGCCCGCGCCGAAAGCGACCTGGCGAACAGCTTCACCGGGCTAGATGTCGAGCTGCTGGAGGCCGCTACCTTATCCGAAGCGATCGAGATGGCGCTGGAGTGAGCGGCGATGTGAACAAATACCGTCGATACATCGGGCGGTAGACGTGCTATCGTCCGCACATCGAGCGCGCCCTTATGCTACACTTGGTAGACAGAAAATGGGCGCGCCGAAGGAGTGTGCGCCTCGCATGCGCACAGCGTGACATCGGCACATCGACCGAGTGACAATCGAACAACGTGCTGGAGCCAGCGGAGGGGAAGCGGGAGGTAGAAGCGGAAGCGGACTCGTCCCGGCGCGCAGGTGTGGCGCGCCCAGGAAATGCATGAGGAGGATGCTGTGTCTGGCAGAACCATCGTGCGTGCGGTCGCATTTGTTGTCGCCGCCGCCCTCGCGTGGGATATAGGTTCCACGCTGAATGACGTACATCATCAGAAATGGGGTCTGCCCGTTCTGGCGATTGTGGGGATTGCGCTTTTTATCGGACTTATCGCCCTGGCGCTTGCGCCCTTCATCATCCTTTCCCCCTATCGCTGGATTCGTGAGCAGATTCGCAAGGCCGAGGTCAGCGACCTGGTCGCAGGCGTCGTGGGCCTCGTCCTCGGGCTGATCGTCGCGGCGCTGCTGGCGTTGCCGCTCTCGCAGTTGACCTTCGCCGACGTGGGGCGCTGGGCGCCCAGTGCGGCGGCGCTGATCTGCGCGTGGCTGGGCGTCACCATCGCCGTCATGCGCAAGAGCGACTTCACGCGCATGCTCTCGGCGGCGTTCAGTGGCCGCGCCATGCGTCGCGCCGCGCGTGATGAACGCGACGCCGACGACGAGCGCGACGACCACGAACTGCACGACCAGCACAACGGCGCCCGGCTGCGCGACCGCCTGACAGGGCGAGGTGGTCGCCGCTCCAGCGACCGGATTCTGGTGGATACCAGCGCCATCATCGATGGCCGCATCGCCGACATCAGTATGACCGGGTTCATTACGGGCACACTCGTCGTGCCGCGCTTCGTCCTCGAAGAGTTGCAGCACATCGCCGACTCTGCCGATAGCATGCGACGCAATCGTGGGCGGCGCGGCCTCGAAATCCTCCAGCGGCTGCAGAAAGACACTACCGTTCCCGTCGAGATCTCCGACGCCGACGCCGACCCCAGCGAGGTGGATGCCAAGCTGGTCAAGCTGGCCCGCCAGTGGCGCTGCGCGATCATCACCAACGACTTCAACCTCAATCGTGTGGCCGAGTTGCAGGGCGTCAAGGTGCTCAACATCAACGAGTTGGCGCACGCCGTCAAACCAATCCTGCTGCCAGGCGAGGAGATGACGGTCAAGATCATGCAGGAGGGCAAGGAGCCAGGGCAGGGCGTCGGCTACCTCGACGACGGCACGATGATCGTGGTGGAGAATGGCAAGACCTACATGCAGTCCACCATCGAGGTCACCGTCACGCGCGTGCTGCAAACGGTCGCCGGGCGCATGATCTTCGCGCATCCCAAGCAGACAGCGCCGAATGTGACCGCCGCGCGCCGCACCGGCACCGCCTGAGCGCGATGACGCATCCGAATGCGCAGGCTCCATCAGGCCAGGTGGCGGCTATCGTCGTCGCCACCTGGCCTGATGGTGGCGCGATAGCAAGTGACTTGCTCTGGCGGTCTGTGCTGGGCCGCCCGCTGATCGCCTGGCCGCTTCGCGCGCTGACCCAGCTTGGCGCCATCGACTTTTGCGCTGTCATAACACCCATAGGGGGCGAGCCGCAGCGCTACGCAGATGTGAAGCAACTCGTCGATGAAATGAAACCAGCGCGCGAGTACGGTGTCTCGGCTGTCGGCACAGAATCGATGAGGTTTGCACTGGCGAATCTGCTGTATTACCTGCAACATTCGCCTTCCTCATGGGCCTCTTCAAACGAACATCAGATCATCGTCATCGATGCCACTCTGCCGCTGGTGACGTCTGCCAGCCTGCACGCTGGACTGGAAGCGGCCAGACGCACTGGCGTCGCTATCGCGGGTGAGCCAGTCAAAGAGACACTCAAGCGCGTCGATGGGCAGCGCGTGGCGGAGACCCTGCCACGCGAGCAACTGCGGCGCCTGTGCTCGCCCGCCGTCTTCAGCAGCCCTGCGACGCTGGAATATGCGCTAGAGGCGCACTCCTGGCGCGCAGTGGATGATCTCGTGTCTGTCATTCAGGCCGCTGGACTTCCTATCACCGTCTTCGATGTAGACTATCCCTGCGTGCGCGTTACCTCAGAAGATGACCTGGCTATTGTCGAATCGCTGCTGCGGCAGCGCGAGTCGGAGAGTTCGTCACTATGACCTCGCAACGTCCCGGCGCCATCATCGTTGGCGCCTCCAGCGGCATCGGCGCGGCCCTCGCGGGAGAGCTGGCGCGGCGCGGCTATCAGCTTGCCCTGGTGGCCAGGCGCGAGCCGGATCTGCAAGCCCTCGCCACGCGGCTGAATGGCGCCGACGCCAGCGCGCCGCCCGTGGCGCGGGTCTACGCGCATGATGTGCGCGACTACGATGCCGCTCCGGCGCTCTTCGGGCGCATCCGCGAAGATCTGGGCGACGCGCCGCTAACGCTGCTGGTCTACGCCTCAGGCGCGCTGCCCTCCGGCGACGCGCATGGCTGGAGTTTCGAGGAGCAGCGCGAGATGATCGAGACGAACCTGCTGGGCGCTATGCGCTGGCTCGATCTGGGCGCCGAGGTCTTCGCACGACAGGGGCATGGCTCCCTGGTGGGCGTCTCATCGGTGGCGGGCGACCGTGGCCGCAATGGGAACAGCGCCTACATGGCCAGCAAATCCGGGCTATCCGTCTATCTGGAATCGCTGCGCTATCGGCTGGCGAGCCGTGGCGTGCGCGTGGTGACGATCAAGCCCGGCTTCGTCGCCACGCAGATGATCGCCGACAAACAGCCGCCGCGCCCGCTAGTCGTCTCCGCCGAGCGGGCGGCGCGCGAGATCGCGGCGGTCTGCGAGCGTGGGCCTGAGGTCGTCTACGTTCCGGCGCGCTGGGGCTGGATCATGCGCGCCGTGCGGGCCGCTCCGACGTTTGTGATGAAGCGCAGCACGTTCTGATGGCATGCGACACGGCGGATGAAGTCCTCGCACATAGTCCATTCACAGGCCAACGGCGACGCTTTTGTCGCCCTACAGGAAATTACGCGAGCGCCCATCGTGGATGCGTTCCCGCCGCGGCAATGCGGAGGCATTTCGACATGCGATTGAACCATCTGAACCTCACCGTCACAGATGTGCCAGCGGCGGCGGACTTCCTCGAGACATACTTCGGACTGCGACGCGGCGAGGGGGCGCAGACGAGCAAGAGCTTCGCCATGCTCTTCGACGATGACGGCCTGGTACTGACGCTGATGAAAGCCGCGCATGGCGAGGAAATTCGCTATCCCGGCACGTTTCACATCGGGTTCGGCCAGCCAAGCGAGGAGCGCGTGAACGAGATCAATCAGCGGCTCAAAGACGACGGCTTCAACGTGGCGCCGCCGCAGCGGTCCCATGCCTGGACGTTTTATGTTCAGGCTCCCGGCGGTTTCATGGTCGAGGTGATGGCGTAGCTGGCGCTGTATCTGCGCCCATGTTTCAACTGGCAGCACCCGACGACACGACTACGGAGCGATGGCGATGAGCGTGAGTGGTCCGCAACAACTGGATCAGGCGACCGAGCGCGAGCTGGCAGGCTGGGGCCTGCGCAACCATGTCCGCGTGCCCGTCGTCACTCCGCAGACGGTGGAGGCGCTGGCCGAGGCGCTGGCCACCGCCGCGCGGGACGGGCGCACGGTCTGCCTGCGCGCGGGCGGCAATAGCTACGGCGACGCGGCGCTGCTGGATGGCGCGCTGACCCTCGATTCGACCGCGCTCGATGCGATCGTTGCGTGGGACGCGGCGACCGGCGTGGCGACGGTCGAGCCGGGCGTCACCATCGAGCGCCTGTGGCGGCGCATCCTGCCAGATGGCTGGCGACCAGCGGTGACACCGGGGCGCAGCGGCGTGACGATGGCCGGAGCCGCCGCCGCGAACGTCCACGGCAAGAACAACTGGCGTGTGGGCAGCTTCGGCGATCATATCCGCTCGTTCGAGCTGGCGCTGCCGTCGGGCCAGCGCGTCACCTGCTCGCGCCAGGAGAATCCCGACCTCTTCGCAGCCGCGATCGGCGGGATGGGTCTGCTCGGCGCCATCACCCAGCTTACACTGCAAATGGCGCGCGTGGCTTCGGGCCTCGTCGCCGAGCGGCAGACCGCGCACGGCTCACTGGCTGAGTTGCTGGACGCCTTCGCGGCGGCGAAGTCCACGGCCAGCGATCTCGTCGGCTGGGTCGATACCAGCGCGCGGGGCGCGGCGCTGGGACGCGGGCTGCTCGGCGCATCGCGCGAGCTGGAGCCGGACGAGGACCCGCACGCCGCCGAGACACTACGCACGGCCTGGGAGCGCTGGCCCAGCCTGCCCGCGCGGGCGCTGCGAGCGCTGCCCGCTGCGCTCATCCCGACGCTGGCCCATCCGCTGACGATGCCGTCGGGCGTGTGGGCGGCCAATCGCGCGCAGTGGATGCGTGGCTCGCTTGCGGGGAAGGGCCACTGGCGGCGCATGACCTATCCCGCCGCCAACTTCCCGCTGGACGCCATCCCCAACTGGCGCGACACCTATCGCCCTGGTGGGCTGATCCAGCATCAGGCGTTCATTCCGCAGGCGGCGGCGCTGCGGGCCTTCCGCGAACTGCTAGCGCGGTCGCAGGCAGCGGGCTACACGCCGTCGCTGGGCGTGCTGAAGGCGCAGCGTGCCGCCGAAGAGTTCACCCTCAGCTATCTGGTGGATGGCTATTCGCTGGCGCTCGATTTCCCTGTGCATCGCCAGCGCGAGGCTGGCCTGCTCAAGCTGCTGCGCGACCTCAACGATGTGACGCTGGACTATGGCGGGCGGCTCTATTTCGCCAAAGATAGCACGCTCACCCCAGCCCAGACCGAACGTATGCTGCCCGCCGCCCGCTTCGCCCGCTTCGCCGCGCTCAAGGCACAGGTCGATCCGCACGAGACGCTGCAATCGGCGCTCTATCGCCGCGCGCTGCGTCCAGCGCTGCATCTCGACGCGCTCTAGCGCGGGTGGTAGAATAGGGCGGCGCTCACAAGTGCGACCGCAGAGCGACGTTTTCTGGATCGGTGAGGCGTTATGACCCAGCGACTGGTGATCGCGACGACGAATCCGCACAAGGTGGAGGAGTTTCGCGCGTTGCTTGCGGGCGCCCCGTTCACCCTCGTCGGCCTCGCCGAGCTAGGCGTGGCGCACGATGTGCCAGAGATCGGCGCCACCTTCGAAGAGAACGCCATCATCAAAGCACGCGCCTACGCCGAGATCACCGGCCTGCTTACCCTCGCCGACGACTCCGGGCTGGAGATCGACGCGCTGGATGGCGCGCCCGGCGTCTACTCCGCACGCTGGGCTGGCCCCGATGTCCCCTACGAGACGCGCAACCGCATGCTGGTCGATCGGCTCTCCGGGCTGCCAGATGAGCGGCGCGGCGCGCGCTACCAGTGCGTCATCGCCATCGCCGCGCCGCCCCCGCGCGGCCTGGTTGGCGTGGCGGAAGGCGTCTTCGAGGGGCGCATCGCGCGGGAGCCTGCTGGCAGCGGCGGCTTCGGCTACGATCCCATTTTCTTCGTGCCAGCGCAGGGGCGTACTGTTGGCCAGATGACCGCTGTGGAGAAGCACGCCATCAGCCATCGCGCGCTGGCGGCGCGGGCCGCGCTGCCCATGCTGGAACGGCTGGCGAACGACGACCAGGCGTCGCACTAGCGACCACTACGCGCAGAACGGAGTTTCGCGTGCGCTCAGAGCCTGTACGTGTCGCCATCGACCTCGAAACGACTGGCCTGCGCCCCGATCAGGACGCCATCACCGAGATTGGCGCGGTCAAGTTCGTTGGGCCGCGCATCCTCGATACCTTCCAGAGCTTCGTCAACATCTCATCTGCGCTGCCCTACCGCATCCACCGGCTGACGGGCATCACATCGAGCGACCTGCGCCACGCGCCGCCGCTGAGCGCGCTGCTTGGGCCGCTGCGCGCGTTCATCGGCTCGGCGCCGCTGGTCGGCCACAGCGTCGCCTTCGACGCCGCTTTTTTGCGGCGCGCGGGGCTGGCGCATCGCAACCCACTCATCGACACCTATGAGCTGGCGTCGATGCTGCTGCCCGATCTGCCCAGCTACACGCTGGCGTCGGTGGCCGATGCGCTCCAGGTTCCCAGCTCTATCCACCATCGCGCGCTGGCCGACGCCGACCTCGCACGCGCCGTCTTTCTGACGCTGATGGAGCGGCTGAGCGCGCTGGACACTCCGACCATCGAGGAGTTGGCCGCGCTGCCCGTCGCCAATGGCTGGACGCCCGCTTACCTGCTGCGGAGCGAGGCGCGCGCCCGCGAGGAGGCCGTCAAGTCCAGCCCATTCGCCAGCCTGCTGACCAGCGCGAGTGTCGGGCGGCGCGTGGAGGCGGGCATCCATCCAGCGCTGCTGACGATGGCCGTCGCGCTGGAGCCGCCGCCAACACCTGCAGCCAACCCGTCGCCAGCGCCCATCGCTGCGCCCGATGCCGACGAAGAGCGCGGGGCTTTGAGCGACTTCATGGCAGAGGGTGGCGCACTGCTGCTGGAGATGGAGCGCAAAGAAGACGCGCTGGTCGCGGCGCTGGCGGAGGTTGTGCGCGGGGCAGCGCAGGGGCGTCGGACGCTAGTGGCCGCCAGCGACAGTGACGAGATGAAGCGCATCGCCCGCTCGCTGCTGCCACGCGCCATCGCGCGGGCCGCGCTCGACCCGCAACGCATTCCCATCGCCGAGCTGGAGAAGCGCGACGGCTATCTGTGCCTGCACCGCTGGCTCGGCGTCGCGCGCGATGACCTGGGCGCCACGCTCTCGAATGAGGTGACGCGCGGGCTGGCCAAGTTGACCGTCTGGGCGCGCGAGACCCACATTGGACAGCGCGCGGATCTGGCGCTGACGGGCGGCGAGTCGGAGGCGTGGGCGCGGGCGCGAGGCGGTAGCGAGTTCGCCGAAGCGTTCGCGGAGTGTCCGTATCGCGCGGGCGGGTACTGCTTCGTGCAGCGGGCCACGGCGCGGGCCAACGAGGCGTCGCTGGTCGTCACCACGCACGCGGCGCTGGCGGCCCAGTTGACGAGCCACGATCAATCGCTGCCACCCGCCGAGCGCGTGATCCTGCTGGACGGGCGGCAGTTCGAGGATGAGCTACGCCGCCAGCAGACCTTCACCCTCGACGCCGCTCGCCTGTTCAGCCTGCTCGATACGCTGGAGGAGTCGCGCGCCGGAGGTGGGCATGCTGGTCTGCTGCCATTCGCGGCAACACTGGCGCCCGCGCCGGACGCGACCCACGCGGAGCAGTGGTACCGCGCGGTCATGCGGGCGCGCGAGGCGGTGGGCGCGCTGTTCGGCGCGATGCGGGCGCTGCTGCAGGAGGGCCAGGAGCGCGGCGGGCGTGGCGCGCGGCGCGAGGTCGTCGCCGAGAACGGCTCCCTGCGCATCGATTCCAGCGTGCGCGGCTCGCATGGCTGGCAGGCGCTGGCCCATGAGTGGGCGCGGCTCAGCGAGGCCATCAGCGCGGTCTGCGAGGCCATCGATGGGGCGGCGCAGGTGATCCAGGCGAGCGAGGATGCGCCGTCCCCGGCGGCGTTCGGCGCGCGTGGCGATCTGCTGGGGCTGGCGCGACGCCTGCGCGACCTGCGCGCGCGCGGCGGCGAGTTCATCAGCGGGCGATACGACGAGTCGAGCGGGCAATGGGCGTGCTGGCTGCGCGCGCCCCAGCCGCAACAGGGCCAGCCGCGCGGCGCGGGCGACCACGGACGCGCCTCTCAGCGCAGCGGGGGCGGCTCAGCTGAGGCCACTGGCGAGGCGAATGGCGAGACGCCGGAGGAGCGCGCCGCCGACGAGGGCGAGCGACTCGACGCGCGCGAGGCGCTGCTGGCCGAGGCGCTCACGTTGTGCGCAGCGCCCGTGCAGGTCGGCGGAGCGCTGGCGCCGCTGTGGGCGGATGGACGCGGCGTGGCGGCGCTGGGCTGGGCGCTCTCAGTCGGCGGCGACTTCGACTATATCCGCGCCGCGCTGGGCCTCCCGGAGTCCGCGCGCGCGCTGCCCCTCACGCCCAACTACACGAGCCAGACGCTGCTCTGCCTGCCGAGCGATGCGCCGGAGCCAGCCGCACAGAGCTATCAGGCGCAGTTCGAGGCGCTGGTCGTCGCGCTTGCCCGCGCGCTGCAAGGCGACGTGCTGGCGCTCTTCCCCTCGCATGCCGCGCTGCGGGCAGCCGCGCTGGGCATCAGCCGCACGCTGGAGCGCGATGACATTCTGGCGCTGGCGCAGGGCATCGACGGCTCGGCGCGGCAACTCTGGCAATCCTTCTATGCGCAGCCGCGCACGGTGCTGCTGGGCGCGGGTACCTTCTGGGATGGCGCCGAGCAGCGTCATCGGGCGCCTGCGTGCATCGTCGTCGCGCGCACGCCGTTCCCGCCGCAGAGCGATCCGCTGGTGGCCGCTCGCGCCAACCTCTGGCCCGACCAACAGGCGCAATTCATGACGCCACAGGCCGCGCTGAAGCTGCGGCAGGCGCTCGGTGGCCTGGCCTGGAGCCATCGCCGCCGCAATGCCATCGTGCTCTACGACAAACGCCTCCAGACGCGCGGCTATGGCGAGACCATCCTCGATGCGCTGCCGCAGTGCGAGCTGTATCAGGCGCCCGCCGCTGAGCTGGCCGAGCGCATCGCCGAGTGGACGCGCGCCGAGGGCTGAGGCCCCCTGCGAATCGCCACTGCGCCTCTCTCTCCGTAGCCCTTTTGGCGCAGGAATCTGCGGTGGTGGTTGGGTACACTGGGAAATGGTGTCACGCGCGGCGCATAGGAAGCGAGCGCGAGGCCCGATGTGTGTGGTGGTTGTAGCGCGGAGTTGTAACGTGGCTCCTATTTTCCCCTGAACTGCGTGAACTGTAGAGGCCTGGCGTGCGCAGGTGATGACTGTGTGCGCCTGCCCGTGTCTCGCGACCACCTGAGCAGGTGGGCGCCAGATCGCAAAGGAGCGTAAACACACCATGACAGCCGAGGACAATGTACGACTGGCCCGTCGCATCTTCGAAGAGGGCTGGAGCAAGGGCAATTTGAGTGTGATAGACGAGCTGATAGCCACGAACTATATCGGCTATGATCCGGCCCAGCCGGAGCCAACTCGTGGCGCCTCTGGGTTCAAGGAGTCCGTCCAGGGGTATCGCACAGCTTTTCCTGACCTCACCTTCACCGTCGACGAAGCGTATGCTATCGGCCCAGATCGCACCGTGGTGCGCTGGACCGGGCGCGGCACGCATCAAGGTCCGTTGATGGGCATTCCTGCCACCGGCAAAGTGGGCAGCGTCGGTGGGATGACGCTCGCGCGCTTCGAGGGTGGCAAGATCATCGAAGACCACACGAACTGGGATACGCTGGGACTCCTGCGCCAGATCGGCGCGATCCCGTCGCCACAGCCCACCACGGTGACCGAGAACCGGCCAGCGGCGCATTGAACCGAC
>DATBTW010000105.1:0-5128 GCA_036559055.1 Ktedonobacterales bacterium | reverse complement strand
CAGCAATCGGGCCAGATCACGGAGGTTGGGTGTGAGCGCCGACAAGCACGATGAGACGCCTTCCGCGCTGTTCCGCATCGCCTGCTCGGCCATCATCGAGCGCGGCGGACGCTATCTACTGGCGCGCAGGCGCGACATCGGCTGGTGGAATCTGCCGGGCGGCGGGCTGGAGCTGGATGAGACGGTGGACGCCGGGCTAGCGCGCGAGGTGCGCGAGGAGATCGGCGTCGAGATGCGTATCGTGCGGCTGGTGGGCGTCTACTCCAAGCCGCAGAAGCGCGAGGTCGTGCTCACCTTCCTCTGCGCGCTGGCCGACGACGCCACGCCGACCACCAGCGACGAAATCTCCGAGGTCGGCTGGTTCGCCGCCGATGCGCTGCCCGCCGACACGCTGCCCAAGCATCGCCAGCGCGTGCTCGATGCCGCCCTCGGCCAGCCCGAAGCTATCCTGCGCGCCCAAACCACCACCACCGCTGAAGACCAGCGGCTGGGGTGAGAGTCTCGCGTGGGGGTGGTCCTGCTCTGGCCCAGTACTACTGGGCCTCTTTCTCTTGACCGCTCTTGTGTGTATAAATGGCTCAATGGAGCCTGGCCCCTCACAGCCATCGCCTGATGACGGCAGCGCGATGCATGGCGCCTGAGATCGCCACGAATATGAGACGCACATGGGACGGAGGTGAGCATGCAAATGACCGCGCTCGAACTCCCATCTCCCACCATTCTCGTCGTCGAAGATGATGCGGGCGTGGCACGCATGCTCAGCGCCACCCTGGAGGCCGAGGGCTACAATTCGCTGGTGGCCTGCACGGGCGAAGAAGGCGTGTCACTGGCCGTGCGCGAGGGACCGCAGTTGATCCTGCTCGATCTGATGCTCCCTGGCATGGATGGCTTCGAGGTCGTGCAGAACCTGCGCGGCAACGCCCGCACCGCGCACATCCCCGTCATGGTGGTCAGCGCGCGACACGACTCCGCCGACAAGGTGCGCGCCTTCGAGTCGCATGTGGATGACTACCTCACCAAGCCCTTCAATGGCGATGAACTGATGGCGCGCATCCGCACACAGCTCCGCCATGTGCAGGAATCGCAGCTCTCACCGCTGACCGGCCTGCCCTCTGGCCGCCGCGTCGAGCGCGCCATCGAGGAGCGGCTGCGAGAGCCGGGGCTGTGGTCGATCCTCTATCTCGACCTGGACAATTTCAAAGCCTTCAACGATGTCTATGGGTTCGTGCGCGGCAACGACATCATCCGCCTGATCGGGCGCATCATCGACGGCTCCATGCGCGAGTTGGGCGGCGCAACCGATTTCATCGGCCATGTGGGCGGCGATGACTTCATCCTGCTGACCACGCCAGACGCCGTCAACCCTCTCTGCACTCGCATCATCGAGCGCTGGGACGCCGAGAGTTGCGCCTACTATTCCCCTGATGTCCTCCAGCGCGGTACACTGATCGCAGTGGATCGGCGCGGCCAGAACCAGACCTATCCACTGGTCGCGCTCTCCATTGGCGTCGTCACCAACGAGCGTCGCCCCGTCACCTCGCTGGTCGAGGTCAGCGGGATCGCCGCCGAGGTGAAGCGCGCCGCCAAGAGCCTGCCCGGCAGCTCCTGGTATGTGGATCGGCGCGGCCCCGATGGCTCCGATTCCGCGTCGCCCAGCGTCTCGCCGCTGCACTGACCTGCGCAGCGGCGCCCCACGCGCGGATGTGGCCCTGCCAACCCGGAAGTCACGCTGCTGCCTGCCTGCTCCGGCGCGCTCCCCGAAAGGAAAATTGACATATCATGGCGGATGACCAGACCACAACGCCCACTGCGGACGCCGCTCAGGATGCGGAGGCCGCGCGTCAGGCGACACGCGAGAACGCCCGCCGCGTGCTGCGCGAGAGCGGGGTGGCGGAGATGCTCCAGACGCTCAACCGGCAAGCACTGCAAGGACGCGGCTGGTTCGAGGAATACGACAACGGCGTCATCTTCAAGTGGGGCGCGGCCTTCACGCGCCGCCACATCTGGGTGGATGTCATGGGCGACCAGCTACGCTTTCGCCTGCGGCCGCATATCCGCTGCACGGAGCCGGTACCCGCGTGCGATGGCGAGTATCACAGCTTCACCCCGCAGACCTGGCGCATCCCCGGCATCGTGCTGCGCGAAGTCGACCGCAACTATCGCAAGCCAGTCGCGGAAGCATCCGACGACTGAGCGCTCTCGTGAACATGTAACGGGTAGTGACGAGTAGTGAAAGATGTTAGTGAGATGACACGAGGCTTCACCGCTGACGACGTGCTGGCGATTCAGCTCACCGACGACCCGCAGATCTCCCCCGATGGCGCGCAGATCGCCTTCGTGCGCACAGAGATCGACCGCGACCGCTACGAGTATCACCGCTCCATCTGGCTGGCGTCTACCAGCGGCGGAGAGCCGCGTCGCCTGACCAATGGCCCCGGCGATTCGGCGCCGCGCTGGTCGCCGGATGGCCGCACGCTGGCCTTCCTGCGCGGGCCTGCCGCGCCCGCCCAGCCCAAATCGCGCGAGGAGCGCGACACGGGCAAGGCACAGGCGCAGCTCTGGCTGCTGCCACTGGAGGGCGGCGAGCCGCGCCAGCTCACCCGCCTGCGCCATGGCGCGGGCGCGGCGGTCTGGGCGCCCGATGGTGGCTCCATCGCCTTCGCCGCACAGACGGGGCAGCCCGACGACGACGCCGTGGACGACGCCGCCATCGACGGCAAGGATTTCCCGCGTGTGCGGACGATCGATCAACTCTGGCACAAGCTCGACGGCGAGGGCTTCATCTACGAACTGCGCGCGCACCTCTTCAGCGTGCCGGTGGCGGGCGGCGAGCCGCGCCAGCTCACCGATGGCGACTGGAACGATGGCGAGATCAGCTGGTCGCCGGATGGCCGCACGCTGGCCTTTACCTCCGACCGCAACGAGGAACGCTGGGTCTGGCCCGCCTCCTCTGTCTGGACACTCGATCTGGTCGGCGGCGCGCTCAAGCGGCTGACCGAGGAGACGCTGGGCGCGGGCGCCCCGAGCTGGTCGCCCGATGGCAAGCGGCTCGCGTTCATCGGCTCGCCACGGCGCGGCGGCGTCGGCCACACCGACCTCTACGTCGTCGCGGCGGATCAGGCGGAGCCGGGGCAGCGGCTGCTCAGCGCCGACTTCACCCCTGACTGCTCCGATAGCTGCATCGACGACCAGCGCGCGCACGGCGGGCATCACCTGGGGTGGAGCGCCGACAGCCGCGACATCCTGCTGCTGGCCTCGGCGCGCGGCGCGACGCACCTCTACGCCGCACCCGCCGATGGCTCCGAAGAGCCGCGCCAGCTCACGACGGGCGACATCCGCATCTACGCCTTCACAGAGGATCGCGCGGCGCAGACGCTGGCGCTGGCCATCGCCACGCCGCGCATCCCCGGCGACATCTTCGCGCAGTCGCTGGCCGCCGGAGCTGACGCCTCGCCGCGCCGCCTGACCGAGGTGAACGCCGCGCTGCTGGCCGAGGTGGAGATCGCTGAGCCAGAGGAGTTCACGTATCAGGGAGTAGATGGCTGGGAGATGCAAGGCTGGACACTGCGCCCGCCGCAGGCCGACCGCGCCACGCCGCTGCCAACCATCCTGGAGGTGCATGGCGGGCCAGCCGCGATGTACGGCCACAGCTTTTTCCTGGAGTTTCAGCTTCTGGCGGCGCGCGGCTATGCGGTCGTCTACGTCAACCCGCGTGGCAGCACGGGCTACGGGCGCGTCTTCTCCGGCGCCGTCATCAAAGACTGGGGCGGCAAGGACTTCGCCGACATCATGGCGGGGCTGGATGCCGCCATCGCGCGCGGCGGCATCGACCCACAGCGCGTGGGCATCGCGGGCGGCAGCTATGGCGGCTTCATGACGAACTGGGCGCTGGGCCACAGCGACCGCTTCAAGGCGGGCGTGACGATGCGCTGCGTGGCCAACATGGCGACGATGTTCGGCGTGAGCGACATCGGCTGGTCGCTGGCCATCGACGAGTTGGAGGCGACGCCGTGGGATGACCTCGACACGCTGATGCGCTTCTCGCCGATCAGCTACGTGAAGAATATCCATGCGCCGCTGCTGATCCTGCACAGCGACAACGATCTGCGCTGCCCGCTGGAGCAGGGCCAGCAGGTCTACAGCGCACTGAAATACCTCGGCCAGACGACGCGCATGGTGATCTTCGAGGGGCAGTCGCACGACCTCTCGCGCAATGGCCACCCGCGCTCGCGGGTGCGCCGCCTGAACGAGATCGTGGGCTGGTTCGAGCAATATATTCCGGCGTGACCTCACCCCCAACCCCCTCTCCCGCGAGGAGAGGGGGAGCGGGACGTTACGCGCGCAGGGCCAGCCGCTGCCAGGCGGCGCGGACGGCCGTGCCGTAGAGGCGCGGGTGCTGCATGAACATGCCGCGCGCCATGGCGAAGAAGGCTTTGTCCATGCCGATGATGGGCGTCTCCAGCAAGGCGGCGCTCACGACTCGATTACCCTCTGGCGAGGCCATGATGCGAATCAGCGTTTGCAGATCGGCGTTGGAGGTCATGTGGTCGAGGGCGAAGCGAATCCAGTCCTCGATCTGCAAATAGGGGCCGAGCCGCCCGGCTTGCGATAGCGTGCGCAGATATGTCTTGACGCCCGCTGGTGAGCCATTCAGCAACTCCTGCGCCACCGCTTGCGCCGCCAGCCGCCCGCTGATGAGCGCGGGATAGATGCCGCCGCCTGTGGCCGCGCCGCACAGCCCCGCCGCGTCACCCAGCAGCAGCGCCCGACCGCGCTCGTCGTCGCGATAGACGCGCTTCAGTCGCCCGCCGACGGGGATGTTACCACCCTTGCGCTCCACCACACGCATCTTGCTGAGATCCGTCACGTCATCGAACATCGTCTGGGCCAGGCGCAGCGACTCGTTGGGTTTGAACTCACGCTGGCGGCCCGCCACGCCAAATGCCGCCATCTCGGCGTGCGGCGCCAGCCACACGCAGTAGCCCGGCGCGAGTTGCGCGTCCATCACCAGATAGAAGGTATCGCGCTCGATCTCGGCGCC
This sequence comes from Ktedonobacterales bacterium, assembly GCA_036559055.1. Taxonomy (GTDB): domain Bacteria; phylum Chloroflexota; class Ktedonobacteria; order Ktedonobacterales; family JADMIN01; genus JAKAIY01. The sequence goes on along the minus strand of DATBTW010000105.1, from coordinate 87 downwards.
CTCCACCAGCCACTCCGCGCCCGCCAGCATGCGCTCGTTGCGGTCGAGGTCCAGCGCCTGCGCCACCCGCGAGCGCGCACCATCCGC
>DATBTW010000104.1:0-4017 GCA_036559055.1 Ktedonobacterales bacterium | reverse complement strand
CGGCCAACACGCTGCATCCTGGCTTCGTGGCCACCAACTTCGCCAGGAACAATGGCCCGCTGTGGCAGTTCTTTATGACGCTGGCGCGCCCCTTCGCCATCAGCCCGGAGCGCGGCGCCCAGACCAGCATCTACCTGGCCTCCTCGCCTGAGGTCGCCACGGTTTCGGGGCGCTACTTCGTCTCATGTAAGCCCGCCCACTCGTCCAGCGCCTCGACGGATGTGGACGCTGAGGAGGGTTTGTGGCGGCTGAGTGAGCAGATGACAGGGCTGGCGAGCGTGGCGCAGAGTTGAAGGCGACCTCAGCTCACGCCGTCGCCGCCATCGAAGACCGCGACGGTCGGCTCCATGCCTGCAATACCAACCACCTCGCGCCACGCCTCAAATCCGGCCTGGAACGCCACCACGCCCGCCTCCGGCAGCGTGATCTCGATGGCCTCCAGCACTTCCTGCGGGCTGGCGCCATGCTTGATAGCCGCACGGATGTGGCTCTGCAAGTGGCCTTTGCCCGCGCGCATCGCCGTGAGGGTGGCGCAGAAGAGCAACTCTTTGGTCTTGCGGTCGAGCAGGCGCTCGCGGGTATAGACGGCATTGACGAGATCGTTGGTGGCTTTGAGCGCGTCAAAGTCAGCCTCGACCATCGCCTTGTGGTAGCCCAGCACATAGCCTCGGCTGCGGGCCATCTCGTCAATGTAGGCTTGCTTCTCGTCCTGGGTCGCCATGCGCTCTCGCCCCTTCGTTGAGCCGCTTCGAGGGCCGCCATCAGCCGCCGCTCGCATCCAATGTTTACAGCGTGTTAACGCCGACCGCACGCGCATCTGCGCTATACTGGAAAGCAGCGCCGACGTATGCAGACCAACGCCGCTTTGCGCAGTCTATCACGCAAGCCAGCGACGCGCGTTGGCGCCGCGTCTGTGCGTAGACCGATGAGGAGGGCGACAGGATGCGTGAAGTCTCTGTGCAACGCCTCACTGAAGCGATCAGTGAGGCGGTCATCCTGGCCAACACGGTGATGACGCCTGACATCGAGGCCAGGCTGCAGGAGGGACTGAGCGGCGAAACCACGCCCGTCGCCCGCGCCGTCATCGGCGATCTGCTGGAGAACGCCGCCATCGCGCGCGCCGAGCACGTTCCGATGTGTCAGGATACCGGCATGGTCGTCGTCTATCTGACCTTCGGCCAGGACGTGCACTGGATCGACGGCTCAGTCGAGGAGGCCATCAACGAGGGCGTGCGGCGCGGCTATCGCGACGGCTATCTGCGCTTCTCGGTGGTGGCCGACCCGTTGCGCCGCGCCAACACCCGCGACAACACGCCTGCCATCATCCACTATCGCCTTACGACTGGCGAAGGCGTGCGCGTGGACATCCTGCCCAAAGGCTTCGGCGCGGAGAACCGCAGCCGACTGGCCATGCTCAAGCCCTCGGACGGGCAGGCGGGAGTCGAGCGATTCATCCTCGACACCGTCAAGATCGCCGGGCCGCAGGCATGTCCGCCGTTCATCGTCGGTGTGGGCGTGGGCGGCGACTTCGAGCGCGTGGCAGAGCTGGCCAAAGAGGCGCTGCTGGAGCCGCTCGACCAGCCCAACAGTGATCCGCTGCTGGCCGAGATGGAGGCGCGACTGAGCGTGAACATCAACGACATGGGCATCGGACCGCAGGGCTTCGGCGGGCGCACGACGCTGCTCGGGCTGCGCATCAAGGTGGGCGCTACGCATATCGCGGGGCTGCCAGTCGCCGTCAACATGAGCTGCCATTCGACGCGCCACCTGTCGTTCCCGATCTAGCGTTGCCGGCCCGCAGCGTCACTCGATCAGCGCGCCAGCACAGGAGGAGTCAGCGTCTCATGTCGCCATTGTCCCGTTCGGAGGGAGCCGTACGCGAGCTTGCGCTACCGCTCGACCCGGCGGTGATCCTCTCGCTGCATGCGGGCGACCGGGTCACGCTCACCGGCCCCACGCTGGCGGCCCGCGACGCTGCCCACCAGCGCATGCATGAGTTGTTGCAGGCAGGTGAACCGCTACCCTTTTCGCTGGATGCAGAGACGATCTACTATGTCGGCCCGTCGCCTGCGCGCCCGGGAGCGGTCATCGGCTCGGCCGGCCCCACCAGCAGCTACCGCATGGATAGCTTCACGCCGGAGTTGCTCGCGCTGGGCCTGCTCGGCATGATCGGCAAAGGGCGCCGCTCGCGTGAGGTCATCGAGGCGATCAAAGAGCGCCAGACGGTCTACTTCGGCGCGGTGGGCGGCGCAGGCGCGCTGCTGGCGCGGCGCATCACGCGCGTGGAATCGGTGGCGTGGGAAGACCTCGGCTCCGAGGCTATCCTGCGGCTCTGGCTGGAGCGATTCCCCGTCGTCGTTATCAACGACGCCTACGGCCATGACCTCTACGACGACATCAGCGGGCCAGGGGCAGCCGATGAGTAGCGCGCTCGCCACACAGAGGGGAGTCGGCGCCGCATGACCACAACCCCGACGCCCTCGAATACGTCGCCCGCCCAGCCTGGCGACACCCCCGACCACGCCAGCGCTGCCGACCTGCGGCTCGGCCCCGGCCGCCTGCGCAGCCTCATCATCATCAACTTCGCCGCCTCCGTCGCTTTCACGGCGATGTATTCCACGCAGCCGGTGCTGCCGCAGATCGGAGCAGAGTTCCACGTCTCGCCAGCGGAGGCCGGGCTGACACTGTCCAGCGTCACCTTCGCGCTGGCCCTCGCGTCGCTGGGCGCCGGGCAGCTCGCCGACCGATTCGGCTCGCGCCGCGTGATGTTGATCTGCGGTGGCGCGCTGGCGCTGCTCTGCGTGGTCGCGCCCTTCGCGCCGACCTTCGGCTCGCTGGTGGCTGTGCGCGCGGCGCAGGGACTGGTGGCGCCCGGACTGACCATCGCCGGGCTGGCCTTCCTGCACAATGAACTGCCCGCCGCGTGGCGTGGCCGTGTCAGCGGCTACTACATCGGCGCGAACACGATGGGCGGGCTGGTCGGGCGACTGGGCGTCGGGCTGACCGTCGAGCGTATCGGCTGGCGTGGCGGGCTGGGGCTGGTCGCGGTCTGGGTCATCCTGGGGATGGCGCTGCTGCTCTTCGCCGCGCCGATGGGGCCAGCGCGCGCCGCCGCCGTCTCGCACGAGCCAGTCGCCCGCCCACCGCTGCGCGCCATCGCCCGCAAGCTGTGGTGGGCGCCATTCATTGGCGGAACGGTCTTCTTCCCCTTCCTCACCATCTTCTCGTTCGTCACCTATCGGCTCGAAGGCGCGCCGTTCCGCCTCAGCCCGACGCTGGCCAGCCTCGTCTACCTGTCGTATGTCGTCGGCGCTGTAGCCGCCGCCGCTGCCGGCAATATCTCCGACCGCGTGGGACGACGCTCGACGATACAATGTGCGCTGCTGGTGGTTGCCGTAGGGCTGGGGTTCAGCCTGGCGTCAACGCTGGCGCTGGCGATCCTGGGCTTCACGCTGGTCTGCGTCGGCAGCCTGATGGCGCACGCCGTCGCCAACGCCTCCGTCAGCCAGTCGGCGAATCCGCTGGGCGCGCAGGCGCGCGGCACGGCGCTCTCGCTCTACACGCTCGGCTTCTATGTCGGCGGTGGGCTTGGCTCGTTCGTGCCAGGGTTCGCGCTGGTGAGCTTCGGCTGGCCCGGCGTCGTGGCGCTGTGCGGTGTCGGCTTGCTGGGCGCGGCGGTTTGCTCGCTCGTCACCCCCCGCCGCCCGGAGCAAGGCGGCGCGACCGAAGCATCGCCAGCGGTGGGCTAGCCGTCAGCCTCGGTTGGCTCTGCGGGGCGCAGGCGGGGAATCTGCGGCCCCTGACCGCGCTTGTAGACCAGCAGCGTGCGTTTAAACGTGATGACCACCACGCCTTCCTGATTGAAGCCGGTCGTCTGAACCGTCACCACGCCTACCTCCGGACGCGAGCGCGACGGCCGCGCCTCCAGTACCACAGAGCGCGAGTAGATGGTGTCGCCCTCGAAGACCGGATGCGGCAAGCGCACTTCATCCCATCCCAGATTGGCAAAGACATTCT
>DATBTW010000103.1:0-3635 GCA_036559055.1 Ktedonobacterales bacterium | reverse complement strand
TGTCACCATCCTGATCGGCCTGGCGCTGTGGCTGGCATGGGTTGTCGGCACGGTCGCGTTCGGAAGCTGGCTTGGCGCCTCGCTGCTGCGCGGCCTGCGCCACAACCACACTCCTTCGCTGCTGGTCTCCTCACTGCTCGGCGTCGTCATCCTCTGCCTGCTGAAATCAGCGCCGGTGGTTGGCGAAGTCGTCTCGCTGATGGTGGGCTGCGTGGGGCTGGGCGCCGCCGGGCTGACGCTGCTCTCCGCGCGCCGTGTCTCCTACGCTCATCTGCGCTGGTAGAGGCTTCCCCGCGCTCTCGCGACTGCGGGCGACACTGGCCGGTGTGATACGCTACCTCGCGCAGACATCCTCGCAATGGTGAGGCAGTGGCGAGAAAGCGGAGCAGTGTCAATGTCCAGCGCATCCTCTCGATCATCCGACGCAGCAGCCTCGCAGCCGTCGCGGCGGGCGCTCGCGGCAGAGCGTACCTGGTACGATGGCCGCTTCCAGCGCGATCTGGCCGTCATCATCGCCGATGGGCGCATCGAGCACGTCGCCGCGCTGCACGAGATTGATCCAGCGCTGCCCGTCGAGCAGTTCCCGCGCCGCCTGCTGCTGCCGGGCACGATCAACGCGCATAACCACTCATTCCAGTCGCTGCTGCGCGGGGTGGCCGACGATTGCGATTTCTTCACCTGGCGCGACCGCGCGCTGTATGGCTACACGCCGCGCATGACCGAAGAGGTGATCTACCACGGCGCGCGCTTCGCCTTCGCCGAGATGCTGCGCGCGGGCGTGACGACGGTCTGCGACTTCTTCTACATCCACAGCGGCTCCAACCAGAATGACCGCGCCGTGATTCGCGCGGCCCGCGATGTCGGCATCCGCATCGCGCTGGCCCGCACGATGTATGACTGGAATGGCGCGCCGCCGCAGTATCAGGAGACGATTGACGAGGCGGTGGGGCGCACGCGCGAGCTGTGGCAGGAGTATCGCGGCGCGCCCGACGTGACGGTGCTGCCGGCGCCGCACTCACCGCATGCCGCCAGCGCGGAGATGATCGTCGCTGGCTCGCGGCTGGCCGAAGAGCTGGGCGTGCGCTTCCACATGCACGTCGCCGAGGGTCGCTACGAGCGCGACCAGATCTTGAAGCAGTCGGGCAAGACGCCGATTCGCTGGCTTGAGTCGCTGGGGGTGGCGCTCGACCACGCCACCATCATCCACGGCTGCTGGCTGGAGGATGACGACATCCGGCTGATGGGCGAGCGCGATGTGCGGCTGGTCTACAATCCCGCCAGCAACATGTTCCTGGGCGATGGCGTGACGCGCATTCCCGACATGCTGGCAGCGGGGGTCAGGATCGGGCTGGGCAGCGACGGCGGCTGCTCGAACAATCGCGTCTCGGTCTTCGATGAGATGCGCATGTGCGCACTGCTCCAGAAGCTGATGGCGCTCGATTCCAACGTGCTGCCCGCCGAGACGGCGCTGGCGATGGGCACGGCTGGCTCCGCCGACACGCTGGACATCCCCGCCGGACGCATCGCGCCTAACCACGTCGCCGACTTCACCCTGATCGATATGGATGATCCTTCGCTGCAGCCGCCCTGGCGCTACGAGAAGAATGTCGTCTACGCCATGACGCCGCAGGCCATCCGCGAGGTCATCGTCGGCGGGCGCAGCGTGCTGCGCGATGGCGAGCTACTGCTGACGCCGTGGGCCGAGGTGCTCGGCGGCATGCTAGAGGCGACGCGCGACTGGCCGCGCGACCTGGATGATCCAAAATGAGACGCTGACAGATGGAGGCGCAGCATGCAGGAGAATGTGACGCTACAGATCGGCGATGCGCGTGTGACGGCGCTCAATACGGGTAATCTGCGCCTGCTGCTCTCCGCCGAGATGGCAGTTCCAGAGGCCGTCTGGCGCCCTGCGTACGCCGACCTCTTCGAGCGGCCCGGCGTCTGCCCCAGCCTGAGCGTGTATGTGGAGCTGGCGGGCGCTCGCGTCCTGGTGGACATCGGCGACTATCGGGCCACCGTCGCGCCCGACTCAGAATATGCGCTGGCGGAATACACGCCGCCACCGCCGATCCCTGAGCAGCTCGCCAGTCTGGGCGTCAGGCGCGAAGAGATCACGCAGGTGGTCATCACGCACTGCCATTGGGATCATTATGCGGGCGTGACGACGGCCAGCGCCGACGGGCCAGCGCCGACGTTCCCGCGCGCCAGCTACTACCTCGGCGCCGCCGACTGGGCCGACTCCGAGATGCAGGCGGCCCTGCGCGATCCCGATGCGCTGGAGGCGCGCACGCTTGGCGCGCTGCACGCGCGGGGCGCGCTGCGGCTGGTCGAGGGGCGCGAGCGGGTCGCCGACGGCATCGAGATTGTGCCTGCGTCGGGCGAGACGCCGGGGCATCAGATCGTGCGCGTCCACTCCAACGGTGAGACGCTCTACATCGTGGGTGACCTTTTCCACCACAGCGTCGAACTGGAGCATCCAGAGTGGATGGTGACGTGGGCCGACCCGACGACGATGCGGGCGACCCGCCAGTGGCTGATGCGCGACGCGCAGGCCGAGCGCGCGACCATCATCGCCGCGCACATCTTCGGCGCGGGGCGCATCGCGGCGACGGCTGGCGGCGAGACGCGCTGGGTCGCGGTGTAGGTGTCCTGGCCAGGGATTACATGGGCGACCAGCATGCTAGAATACGGCTGTTGAGCCGTTCTGCGCGAGGTGGCGGGCGGCGACGTTGACGAAGGAGTCAGAGACGATGAGCGATACGACACAGCCAACCCCCACGACCTCACCCTCCCCCGACAACTGGGAATCGCTCGATGAGCCGATCGCCTGGCGCCCCAGCGAGGAGTATCTGAAGCGTAGCCGCCTGTTGCGCTTCATGCAGCGCCACGGCATCGGCGACTATGATGCGCTGCTCAAGCGCGCCAGCGACGATCCAAACTGGTTCTGGGACGCCGTCTCGGATGACCTCGGCCTGGTCTGGCAGCGTCCGTACACGCAGGTGATGGATACCTCACGGGGGCCACAGTGGACCAGGTGGTATACCGACGGGCAGTTCAACTATGTCGCCACCGCGCTCGATCAGCATGCCAGCGGCGACCGCGCAACGCACACCGCGCTGATCTGGGAAGGCGAAGATGGCGAGGTACGCCGCTTCACCTATGCCGAGCTGCAAGCGCTGACGAACCAGGCCGCCAACGCGCTGCGGGAGCTGGGCGTGGGCAAAGGCGACCGTGTGGGCATCTACATGCCGATGATTCCAGAGGTCGTGGCCGCCACGCTGGCCTGCGGCAAGCTGGGCGCCGTCTACACGCCGATCTTCTCTGGCTATGGCGCCGAGGCCATCGCCGCGCGGTTGCGCGATAGCGGCGCGAAACTGCTCGTCACAGCGGATGGCTTCTATCGTCGTGGCAAGGTCGTCCCGATGAAGGCCACCGCCGACGCCGCACTGGACGCCGCCCCCAACGTCGAGCGCGCGCTGGTGGTGCGGCGCATCCGCAAAGACGCGCCGTGGAACGAGAAGCGCGATGTGGCGTGGGATGTAGCCGTCGGCACGCAATCCACCGTCTGCGAGACGCTGGTGACGGACGCCGAAGACCCGTACATGCTCATCTATACGTCTGGCACCACCGGGCGG
>DATBTW010000102.1:0-23954 GCA_036559055.1 Ktedonobacterales bacterium | reverse complement strand
TCCGGGATGGGCGCGTTGAGCGCGGCGGCGATGCCCAGCGCCAGCGTGCGGCGCGTGTCGAGCGGGTCGATGATGCCATCGTCCCACAGCCGCGCCGTGCTGTGGTAGGGATTGCCCTCCGTCTCGTATTTAGCCAGCGTCGGCGCCTTGAAGGCTTCCTGCTCTTCCGGCGTCATCGTCTTGCCGCGCGCCTTCATGCCCTCCATACGCACCGTCAGCAGCGTGCTGGCGGCCTGCTCGCCGCCCATCACCGAGATGCGCGCGTTGGGCCACATCCAGAGCTGGCGGGGGCTGTAGGCGCGCCCGCACATGCCGTAGTTACCCGCGCCAAACGAGCCGCCGATGATGACGGTGAACTTGGGAACCTGCGCGTTGGCCACCGCCATCACCATCTTGGCGCCATCCTTGGCGATGCCGCCGTTCTCGTACTGCTTGCCGATCATGAAGCCGGTGATGTTCTGCAGGAAGATCAGCGGGGTCTTGCGCTGGCAGCACAGCTCGATGAAGTGCGTCGCCTTCAGCGCGCTCTCCGAGAAGAGGATGCCATTGTTGGCGACGATGCCCACCGGATAGCCCATCAGCCGCGCGAAGCCGCAGACCAGCGTCTCGCCATAGAGCGCCTTGAACTCGTGGAAGCGGCTGCCATCCACCAGCCGCGCGATGACCTCGCGCACGTCGAAGCTGCGGCGCGGATCGCTCGGCACGATGCCATACAGGTCGCGCGCGTCGTAGAGTGGCTCCTCTGGCTCTGCCACATCCCACGGATAGGTCTTGCGGCGGTTGAGGTTGCTGACGATGCTGCGCACGATGGCTAGCGCGTGCTGGTCGTTGAGCGCATAGTGGTCGGTGACGCCCGACTTGCGGCTATGCACATCGGCGCCACCCAGCTCCTCGGCGGTCACTTCCTCGCCGGTGGCGGCCTTTACCAGCGGCGGCCCGCCCAGGAAGATCGTGCCATTGCCGCGCACGATGACCGTCTCATCGCTCATCGCCGGGATGTACGCGCCGCCCGCTGTACACGACCCCATCACCGCCGCGATCTGCGGGATGCGCTTGGCCGACATCTGCGCCTGATTGTAGAAGATGCGCCCGAAATGCTCGCGGTCGGGGAAGACATCGGCCTGCAGCGGCAGGAACGCGCCGCCGGAGTCCACCAGATAGACGCAAGGCAGGTGATTCTGCTCGGCGATCTCCTGCGCGCGCAGGTGTTTTTTGACCGTCATGGGGAAGTACGTGCCGCCCTTGACGGTGGCGTCGTTGGCGACGATGACGCACTCCTGCCCCTCGATGACGCCGATGCCCGTCACGATGCCCGCCGCTGGCGCCTCGCTGTTGTACATGCCCCAGGCCGCCAGCGGATTGAACTCCAGAAAGGGCGTCTCCGGATCGCAGGCCAGTTCGATGCGCTCGCGCGCCAGCAGCTTGTTGCGTTTGCGGTGCTTGGCGATGGCCTCGGCGCCACCGCCGCCCTGCGCCTGCGCGGTGCGCTCGCGCAGCTCGGCGACAAGCCCCTCGAAATGGTCGCGGCTCTCACGATAGGCGGCGCTCTCGCGCTCGATATGGCTCTCCAGCACTGCCATCTGGGCTGGTCTCCTCCATTGGCGGTCCCTCGGCGTTGAGGACGTTGAGGTCGCGATGGCGCGCGGCCCGGCGCGGCGCGCTCATCTGCGAGTATATGCCGTTCTGCGCTGAGGCGGCAAGCGCCCTCCATCGGGCTATCCGTGAAGGTCGGCGCCGCTTGCGCGTACTACAATGGACATGAGCCTGCGCGAGGCCAGGGAGTCGCGGCCATGAATGGCCGACGCACGGGACGGTGGAGGCATATATGCCCCCTTGGCGCCGCCGCAGGCGAGCGTATGTCTGCGGCTTTTAAGCCGTCGTCGCTCGCCCGCCTTTCAAGGCCGAGAGCAGCGCCCGCGCCAGACGCCGAGGAGAGAGTGGAACGCCGTTGAGTCTGTCTGAATTCATCGCGCGGCGCCGGTTTGCGCTGGCGGCGGGCGCGCTGATCGTCTGCGGAGTGGCGCTGCGACTGGCGCTAGTTCTCATCGGCTGGCCCCACGGCAACAGCGAAGAAGGTACGATGGGCATCGAGGCCCTGCACATCCTGTTGCGAGGCGAGCATCCCATCTACCTCTACGGTCAGAATTACATGGGCGTCGGCGAGGCCTACGTGGGTGCGCTGGCCTTCCGCCTCTTCGGCGCCTCCACCGCCGCGCTGCGGCTGGGGATGCTGGTCTGCTATGCGGGCTTTCTGGTCGGCGTCTGCTGGCTGGCGGCGCTGCTCTATTCGCGGCGGGTCGCGCTGCTCTCGCTGGTCGTCCTGATCCTGGGGACGCCGTTTGTGGCCAAGATCGAGTTGCTGGCCGATGGTGGCAAGGCCGAGACGATGGCGTTGGGCGCGCTGAGCTTCGCGCTGGCGGCGTGGCTGGCGCTCGCCCAGCCCGAGGCCGGCGGCCAGCCAGGCCAACGCCGCGCGCTGCGCTACGCGGGCTACTTCGCCTGGGGCGCGCTCACCGGATTCGGGCTGTATACCTACACCATCTTCGCGCCATTCGCGCTGACGACGGGCCTGCTGCTCTGGCTGACCTCCCGCCGCGAGTTGCGTGGCTGGGCGCTGGCGCTGCCACTGGCCGGGCTGCTGCTGGGCCTCGCTCCCGACATCCTCTACACCCTCACCACGCCGCTCAGCCAGAATCCCATCGCCGTCTTCTGGTCGCTGCATCAGTCGCTCAACACGGGCGGCGTATCTGGCCCTGCACTGCTGCTGAAGCAGCTCGACGGCGCGCTGCTCTACACCCTGCCAACCGTCACCGGGCTGGCCAATTTCTATCCCGTAGAGGCGCTGCCGGGGTATGGCCTGCCGGGCTGGGGGATGCTCGCGGCGGTCGTCATCGGCGGCGGCTGGAGCCTGGGCTATCTGGCGCTGCTGGTGGTGGCCACCGCGCGCCCGCTGCGGGCGATGGGCATCCGCTGGGCCACGCTGCGCCAGCCGCGGAAGCTCTGGAGTCTGGCGACCAACCAGCCGCACGCGCGCAGCCTGGCGCGTCTGCTGCTGGCGCTGTCGGCCTGGCTGACCATCGCGGCCTACGCCCTCAGCGCGACGGCGGCCAATAATCCGCACTCCGGGCGCTACATGATCGGCCTGCTGGTCGTCACGCCCGCGCTGCTCTGGCCGCTAGTGGAGCGCGCGGAGCGCGTGCAAGGCGCGCAGGATGGCGGGCGCTGGCCGGGGCGCGCCGGGCGGCTGGGCGCGCTGGCGCTGCTGGGCGCCTGCCTGCTCATCGGCGCGGTGAGCTTGGCGCAGACCATCCCCGATGAGGTGGCCGCCGATGGCCGCGACACACAACTCATCCACGCGCTGGAGGACAACGGCGTCACGCGCTTCTACGCCAGCTACTGGACCTGCGACCTGCTCAACTTCGAGACGCGCGAGCGCCTGACCTGCGCCGTCGTCAACGACGACGCGCGCCCTGGGCTGACGCGCTACCGCCCCTACGCCGTCGCCGTGCGGGCCGACCCCCACGCGCCCTACCTGCTCTCGCCCGGCTCGGAGCTGGAGCGCGCCTTCCTGACCGCCGCAGCAGCGAGCCATCAGCGCTACAGCATGCGTCCGCTCGACGGCTACCATATGTATATACCCATGTCAGGATAGTGATGGGCGCAGGCCAGAGGGGCCGAGGGGCGCAGTGGGCGTGAGTGCTACAATAGGCGCTGAACGCCCTGCTGCGCGCATCTGGCGTGGCAGCGCAGCGCGAACGAGATGATAACGGGTAGCGAGAAGACAATCCATGAGCTATACGGGCGATACGGGCGATACGGGCGACCGAGGGCCAGACGCGGCAGAGCAGCCGGACGCGCGCGAGGAGGCCGAGCAGGCGGCGAGCGCGCCAGACGAGGCCAGCGAAGACGCGGCTGAGGAGCAACCGCTGGCGCGTGTGCGCTACGGCCTGGGGAAGGAATTGCAGCTCTTCCCGGACAGCCTGGTCATCGTGCGGCGCGAGGAGTTCGCGGCGGATCGGTTTGAGCTGGCCCAGATTCGCCGCGTCATCCTGACGCCCGGCGACCCCAACCCCAGCAAGCTGATCCTGATGCTGGAGCTTGACGATGGCGCCACCATCATCGCCGCCGAGGGCATGAGCAGCGTCGCCGAGTTCCGCACGCTGCTGAGCAAGCTGCGCGAGATCGCGCCGCAGATCGAGACGGATCCGCCCGATATGGACGTCCAGCTTGGCCAGGCGCTCGACATCCGGCGGCGCAGCTTGCTCGGCTGCTATGGCTCAGTGGCGGCGGCGTGCATCCTGGCCTACATCCTCTATCTCGTGCTCGCCTATTTCGGCGCGCACGCGGGCCATTGAACACTGTCATAACGCTGCCATCTGGCTACTGCGCCATCGTGTGCAACTCGTCCGCCGCGTTGGCCACGAGGTTGAGCAGGTCATCCAGATCGAATGGCTTGGTGATGATGCGCACCTGCATGCGCTCCAGCAGGCGCAGGCTCGCCGATGAGAGGGTTTCGCGATTGGCCGTGACCAGCAAGAAGCAATGGCGGACGGGGAGATGCTCGCGCTTGCTGACATGCAGCAGCAGCGCGTCGCCGTTCAGCCTGGGCAGCCGAAGATCGAGCGCCACAATCAGGGGTGTCTGACTGCTGCGCAGCATTGACAGCGCTTCGAGGCCATCTTCGGCCTCGTAGACCACATACCCCTCTTCCTCCAGCGCCATGCGCAGCGTCTCGCGGATGTCCTGGTCATCTTCGACAAGCAAGATCGGCACGTCCGCATGCTCGAAGACATGGCCCTGGACATAATCGTGGGCGTGGTCATTCGAGACATCCATGAGCATTTCCTTAGGCCGCCGTTCAGCGGCTCCTTCCCCGCGTATCCCCTCGACGCGGCATCATGTAGGCGCTCTATCGCACGAACCTTGCCACTACGCCTCAGCATGCGCTCAGGCCGCATCTGGCCCGCGCTGCGCTGGCCCCGCAGGAGTCCGCTTCAGCGCCACACACAGACACACAGATGGGGCGCCGGAATCCTTCCGATGCCCCATCTGTGGAAACGACGCTTTTACACGTCAAACCCTGAACTGTTCCGCCGAATGCTCTGTCACACCTATGGCCTGGCTACACCGTGCGGCGCCTGCCGCCAGTGAAGAGGCGAACGATCAAGAGCAGCACGACGGCGCCGATGATCGCGACAATCAGACTCCAGATATTGAAGCCTGTCACCCCGGAGCCACCGAACAGACTCACAATGAATCCGCCGATGAATCCGCCGATGATGCCCACGACAATGTCACCGATGATGCCCAGCCCCGAACCGCGTACGATCAGGCCAGCCAGCCAGCCAGCAATCCCACCCAGAATCAGCCACAGAATGATCCCCATAGCGTGTTTCCTCTCCCTTCGTGTGAAGCGCAAGACGCTGGTACGGCGTCCGAGCGATGGAAAGATGCGAACCGCCGCCACTGGACGCGACAACAGCCATACTCTCGTTCATCCAGACTCCCGTGAGCCTGACTTGAGCAGAGAGAAACGCAACTGCGGCGCCAAACGCACAAAGTAGCCCGCCAACCCTGAATTATTCAGGGTTGGCGGGCTACCACAGGCGCAAGCGATATCCCCCACCGCTACCGCACAGACCAGCGTAGCCAGTCAAGCGTCGGGTGCGGGAGCGGTCGTCGATGGGTCGGCGAGTGGCAGAGCTGGCGACGGCGGCATGAGCTTGCTGGCGCCGATCCAGTTCAGCGAGACGAGCGTCATCTGGCCGGGGATAACCTCCTCGGCGTAGGGCGGCGCGGGTCGGGGCGCTGTGAGCGCCAGGGCAGCGCGCTCCTCGGCGTCCCCGGTGGGCGGCGTGGCCGGGCGCGCGCCGTGGCCGTCCACCTGCACGCCAAGGCGGTTCATCAGCAGCATGTTGCGGCGGGCCAGCGCGGCGCTGGGCGCATAGGCGTACAGCTCCGTGCTGAGCGAGGCGATCTGCTGATCGAGCGCGGTGGGCGTGTGGTCGAGCTGCGCACAGAGTGCGATGACCTCGGCGCGGAGCTGCTCTGGCTCCGGCGTGATGATGGCGTGCAGCGCATGCGAGAGGTTGAAGTTGCGATTCAGCAGCACGACACGGCCAGCGGCGAGACGGCTGGCAGTCTGCGCATCGCCGTTGCGCGCAGCCTGCTCGATCTGCCGCGACACCTCACCAAAGGGCAGATTGTCGAGCTTGCGGTGGATGAAGGCGATCACCTCCGCTGTCTCGCCTTGCTGCCAGCCACGCAGCAGGCGCAGGCAGCGCTCGCCCTCGTAGCGGTCGATGGCGTTCATGACGCTTAGCAGGCGATCCTTCAACTCGCAGATGTAGAGCGCATGCAGGTAGCGCACGACATGCTCCAGCGGGAACGTCTCGAAGCGCCGCTGGCCGTGAACCTCCTGCACGAAGATGAAGCTGGCGGTGAATTCATCCTCGATACGGGCGAATTCGGTGAGCTTGCGGGCTGACCGCGCATCTACCCGCTCTTCGGCTGGCTGCCCTGGATTGAGGGCGCTGTTGGTATCGGTCGTCATAGCCGTCACTACCCTCCTGTGTTCGCTCGCTCGGCGCAGATGCCGCTTGCGGCGCGTTTCCCGCATGCCACGTACCGATTGTCGGCGCCGGGCATGTCAGCCTGCGGCAACCTGGCGCATGGCCACCTGCGCCGCCGCCACCGTCCGCGCGATGTCGTCGTCGCTGTGGGCCAGCGAGACAAAGCCCGCCTCGAACTGCGATGGCGCGATGTAGACGCCCTGATCGAGCAGGCCTCCGAAGAATGCCGCGAATGCCTGCGTATCCGCGCGCTTGGCGCTCGCCTCATCCACCACCGGAGCGGCGCTGAAGAACGTCGTGAACATCGAGCCAACGCGCGTCTGGTAGATGGGGACACCCGCCGCGCGCGCCGCAGCGCCCACGCCCTCGCCGAGCGCCGCCGTCAGCGCATCGAGCCGCTCGTAGACGCCCGGCTGCTTCAATAGCTCCAGTTGCGTCGCGCCTGCCGCCATCGCCAGCGGATTGCCGGAGAGCGTGCCAGCCTGATAGACCGGCCCGGCGGGCGAGACCAGCGACATGATCGCGCGCGTGCCGCCATACGCCGCCGCTGGCAGCCCACCGCCAACGATCTTGCCCAGGCAGGTCATGTCGGGCGCGATGCCATAGAGCGCCTGCGCGCCGCCGTGCGCCACGCGAAAGCCCGTCATCACCTCATCGAAGATCAAGAGAGCGCCGTACTGCGCGGTGAGGTCGCGCAGCCCCTGCAAGAAGCCTGCGACCGGCGGCACGCAGCCCATGTTGCCCGCCACCGGCTCCACGATGATCGCCGCGATCTCATCCGGGTAACGCTCGAAGGCGGCGCGGGTCGCCGCAAGGTCGTTGTAGGCCACGACCAGCGTCTGCGCGGTGGCTGCCGCTGGCACGCCGGGGCTATCGGGCGCGCCCAGCGTCAGCGCGCCAGAGCCAGCCGCCACCAGCAGCATATCGGCGTGCCCATGATAACCGCCCGCGAATTTGATGATCTTCTCGCGTCCGGTGGCGGCGCGGGCCACACGCAGCGCGCTCATGGTCGCCTCGGTGCCAGAATTGACGAAGCGCACCAGCTCGATGCTGGGCACGGCCTCGATCACCAGCTCCGCCAGGCGCGTCTCTGCCTCCGTCGGCGCGCCATAGCTCGTGCCGCGCCGCGCCGCCGCCGTGACGGCCTCCACCACCTGCGGATGGGCATGGCCAAGGATCAGCGGCCCCCACGAGCCGACATAATCGATGTATTGATTGCCATCCACGTCGTAGAGGTACGCCCCCGCGCCGTGGTCGATGAAGACGGGCTGGCCGCTCACCGCGCGAAACGCGCGTACAGGGCTATTCACCCCGCCGGAGATGACCTGGCGCGCGCGCGCAAACAACTCCGCAGATCGCGAACGATTCATAGTGGTCCTCAACAGCCCTTCCGGCTCACAATGACCTTCCGATGGCGCCGTGCGCCCCACACAGTCATTGTAGCGCCGGGAGGAGCCTCTTCACCGCGATGAACGGCAGCGCATGCCAGAGGCGGCGTCCGTCGCGCGCGCGGAGGGCGAAGACGCCCAGCGGTGTCGCCACAGAGAGGCGTCCGTTGGCCGCCAGCAGCGCGGAATCGCCCTCCAACCGGATGGGATGCAGCCAGCGCAGGCGCAGTGCGTCGCTCAGCAGCGGCCCCCAGCGACCAGTCCGCGATGCCTGCTGGCCGCGCTGAATCGCCTGCCGCGCCAGAAAGAGCCAGTACAGCCACACCGGACTGCGCCAACGCCAGAGGTCTTGCCCCGTCCCGGCGTACAGGGCGCGCAGGCGCATCGAGTTATCCTTGCGCCAGAAGAGGTAGAGGCGCCCATCATCCGCCAGCAGATTCCTGTCGAGGGACCGCCCGCCTTCGAGATGGTCGAGCGCCATCTGCCACACGGGGTAGCCGTGGTCGGCGCTGGTCGCGCGCAGGTGGTGATGTGGCCATTTGGCGGACAATTCGAGCGCGAATCGTATGCCGAGGGTCTCGTGCTGTGGAGGCGCAGCGTCGTGGGGCGGCGCCTGCTCGCCCTGCCAGAGTTCCGCGCCCGTCGCGGCGTCGAGGATGACGTAGTGCGCCTTCTCAGAGGAGACGACCGGGACGCCATCAATGGTCAGAACGGCGAGCTTGCCCGCCTCGACCCACAACAGGTGAGGATGCCAGGTGGCTCCCAACGTCGGCAGCGGGCCGATCCGGTGGCTCCAGCGCAGGGCGCCGGTGACGATGTCGAGCGCACGCAGTTCGCTGGCTCCCGGCTCAAACGAGAGCGCGGTGGTGATGAGCAGGTCGCCCGCGACGGTGATGGCCACAGGGGCGCGGGGGGCAGCCTCATGGCTGTAGAATGTCTCGCGCCAGAGCACGGCGCCATCGCTGGCGCGCAGCGCCGTCACCGCTGTGGGGCGCGTTCTGGCGTGCAGAGAATACGGGCTGGCGTGGGCCATGGCGCCCTCCGGCAGGCGCGGCGGCGGATCCAGCGCGACCCAGATGGGCCGGTCGCTGATCGCCGTGCTGACGAAGATGCGCTCGCCCGCGCGCGCCATGTCTGCGCGTGGGTCGTGGGTGGCCCAGCGCCAGAGGAGCGCGCCGGAGGCGGCGTCCAGTGCGACCACGTCGCCCTGCGCGGTCTGCGCCACCACAATCTCGGCGGTGGCGCCCGCCGGAGCGAATGTCTCGATGTGCGGCGCGAAGGCGCCGCCCTCGCCATCCGACCCATCCATCGTCCCAGCCATCGTCGCCGACTCCTGCCATGCCACGCCGCATCGCCCCGTCGCGCGCGGTCACTGCTTCAGGTTGCTGCTGATGTACTGCTTGATCGCGTTCCAATCGCCGTTCTGCGGCAGCAGGATGTCCTGGCCATCGCTGCTGGTAGAGCCGACCAGCACGTTGGTATTGCTCAGGCCGACATGCGCGGCGTGACTCAGGTCGAGCTTGAGGACGAAGGCCGTCAGGTCGGCCAGCGAGAGATTAGTGTAGATGGCCGATTGCAGCGCGTTCATGGCGTTCGAGAGGCCTGGCCACGCGGCGGGGCTACGCATGCGGCTGGCGATTGCGCGGATCAGCAGTTGCTGGCGAGCCGAGCGCGCGAAGTCGCTGCCCTCGCTGGCGGGCGCGATGACATAGCGCGCGCGGGCGTACTCGATGGCCTGCTCGCCGTTCATGTGCTGCATGCCCGCGTTGAAGTGGATGACCTTCCAGCCAGCGTTGATCTGCGGATCGTCATTGATGGGATAGTTCGCGGTGAAGGCGGTCGGCACGTTGATGTCCACGCCGCCCAGCGCATCCACCAGATGACGAAACCCCTGGAAATTGATGGTCATGAAGTAGGGGACGTTCAGCCCGGTCACGTCGCTGACCTTGGCCGCTGCCTCCAGCCCGCCCGCTACCTGGCCGGGTGGCTGCGAACCGTAGCCATTGGCCATGCCATCAGCAAAAGCGGTGTTGAGCTTGGCGTACTGCCCGGAGTTGGGCGGTACCTGCACCCACAGGTCGCGCGGAACCGAGATCAGCGTGGTGGCGTGGTCGCCTGGCGCGAGGCTCATCACCATCAGGCTGTCCGAGAGATAGGCGCCGTCGTGGCCAGCGCCGCCATAGCCCAGCACGACCACATTGACACGCCCCAGGCCGCTCATATAGCCCGTCTGCGTGCTCAGCGGCGACTGCGGCGAGATGGCCGATCCGAAGGCCAGCGCACGCTGAGTGAACACGCCCAGCGTCACACACATCAGCAGCGCGATCAGCAGCGCGGCGATGCCCAGCGCACGCCGCCGCCTGGGGCGCGGCCGCCCGGCGGTGATGACGGGGCGCTGACGAGGGCGCACGACCGTCTGCGCGGGCGCCCCGACCCCATAGTAGCCGAGCGGCTGGGCGCCGCGACGCGGCGGCGACTGCGGAGCCGCTGGCGGGTACGCGGACGGATCGCCCGGCGATGTTGGGCCATCCCAGTCGGCCCAGTCATCCTGCGGGCCTGGCCTGTTCGACATGCTGGAAGTTCCTTTCCTGTGGCCGCCATACCGCGAGGCCAGGGGGCGCCAGTCAGTGGAATGCGCACATCGCTGGCCAACTACACGCAACCGTACCGCGCCACGCCGCCGCGCGCAACGTGCATAATTCACAGTTTGGTGGCAGTGGCGGCTGGGGCCGAAGCTAAGGGCCTGCGGCCACAGGAGCCGTGCCTATGCGGGCTGGAAACCGGTTCCGCGCTTATCTCACTGTTCGGCGTCACGCGCATGGGCCGCTGGGACGACGTCGCCAGCGTGACGCAAAAGATCGGCTCCATCAGGACATACGGCATTCCGCTCTGGGCGTCGTATCTGTATACGATCACCATGACCAATGGTGAGACGGCGCCGTGGAACATGATCAACGATCCGACGTTCCGCACTGGGAACCTGATCGTCACGCGCAAAGATCGGCGCTGACGTGGGTTACGACCCCTGTGGCAAAGACGCCGAACATCTCCGTGCTGACTGCGCTGGTGAGCTACATCCGCGGCGGCGTGCGCCCGCCCGCCGCAACCCGTGCCGATTCGGCAGGCTGTGGTACGCTCAAGACAATCTCACTCAGGGATAGTTGTCTGGCGGTCGCCTGAGCGACAGGCTGTTCGACAGATGCGAGCAGAAGGAGCGACAGGTGTGATCCTCCCGAAAGACCGCGACCCGCGTTTCATGACAATCCGCCGAGGTGGAACCCTCACCGATGCGGATCACCACCTCCTCGCCCTGTGGGCGGCAATGTGCGCGGAGCACGTCCTTGGCCTCTTCGAGTCGGCGCAACCTGGGGACCCGCGACCGCGTCAGGCGATTGAGCAGGCCCGCGCCTGGACGCGTGGCGAGATCACGATGACCCAGGCGCGCGCGGCGGGCGGGCATGCCATGGGCGCGGCACGAGAGCTGAGCGGAGCAGCCCGACATGCCGCATATGCCGCTGGCCAGGCCGGAGTCGTCGCGCATGTCGCCGCGCACGAGCTTGGCGCCGCCGCCTATGCGATCAAGGCCGCACGCGCCGCCGCGCCAGAAGGAGCGGGCGAGGCCGCAGGGCGACGCGAGTGCCAGTGGCAGCGCGACCAGCTGCCGGAGGCGATTCGCGCGCTCGTCCTCGACGACCAGCGGCTGCGGAATGCCATCTGCTGGTCGGTATTCGACTGCTGAGAGCGCGTCAGGGCGCCGGAGAGATGCGCGCGCGCTAGCCCGCCGACCTAGCTTGCGCGGCCCTGCGCCAGCGCTGGCTCGCCCGTCTGGGCGCCACCGTGGCCATCATCCTCTTTGATGTGGCGATAGGTCCAGACGTGATGCATGGTGAAGTTGAGAAAGAGCGCCAGTAGAATCGCGACGGCCTCGGCGATGATGGCGCTCATGCCCAGCCATGTCTTGAAGCCGAAGCTCATCACCAGCGTGGCGATGGTACCAGCCGCCGAGGTGGAGTGGAAGCGCAGGCAGCGCGCCCACCACGAGCGCGCATGCCCCGGCAGATGGCTGAAGGTGATGCGGTCGTTCATCACGAAGCTCGACATAGTTGAGACTTCGGCGGCGACGAGGAAGGCGATTAGCCAGTCCAGATTAGACGCGAAAGGCAGCTTCAGCACGTTGTACATCAGGTACAGCGCGACCAGGTTGATGACTGCGGCGATGCCACCGATGAAGACGTAGGTGAAGGCGCGCTGCAGCCAGCCCGCCTTGCCGTGCGTGATCTGCTCCACCCGCGCCAGAACATTGTCGGCCAGCGCGATGCCTGTCGGCGCGTACGACATCTCCGCCGCTGTCTCCGCCGCACTGGCGGCGACTGGCGTGGCGAGGTTGCTCGCCGCCGGACGCCGCTCGCGCTGCTCGCGGTGATCGCTCAGCAGCGTCGGCGGGGCGGCAAAGCGGCGCGGGCGCAGCGCCGCCAGCGATACTCCCTTGACCTCCTCCAGTCCGGCGTCGAGCGCGCGGGCGAAGGCGCTGATGTCGTCGAATCGCTGGGTGGGGTCGGTGGCCAGCGCCCGGCGCAGTGCGGGGACGACCGAGGGCGGCAGCAACTCGGCGCACGCCTCAGAGAGCAGGCTGCCGCCCAGGCGCGGCGCGCCCGACGCGCGTTGCTGTGGCGTGCGTCCTGTCAGCAGCAGGCAGGCGATGCCCGCCAGCGTGAATTGATCGCTCGCGGGTAGCAGCATGCCCGCGAACTGCTCTGGCGCGGCCAACTGCGTCGCCAGCTCGGTGGGCGAGCGCGACGCATTGGGCGAGACGGGGAACGCGCCCGCCAGCGCCGCCAGTGGCAGCGCGGCATGCCCAAAGTCGCTCACCAGCGCGTGCGGCGCCTGCCCCAGCTGCCCAAACAGGAAGATGTTGCCGGGCTTCAGGTCGCCATGCACGATACCCGCCGCGTGCGCCGTCTGGAGCGCGGCGCTCACCTGGGTCACGATAGGCGCGACGAGCGCGGCGTTCACCCCACGCTGATCGGCAATGGCCGGGCGCGACTGAAGCAGCGTCTCGATGGAGCCGCTGGGAATATGCGGCATGGCGAGATAGGCGGCAGGGCCATCGGCGCCTGTATCGAAGACGGGCAGGATGTTGGCATGGCCAGTGTTCGAGGCCGCTTGCGCGGTGCGCAGCAGCGCGGGGATGGGGCTGTCGGGCATGTCAGCGCGCAGCGCCTTGATGACCACCTGGCCACCCGCGTCGACACGCCGCGCCAGGAAGACCTCACCGTAGCCGCCGGATCCAAGGTAGCGTATTAGCCGGTACGGGCCAATCACCGCGCCCGCTAGCCCATCCATAACACCATCCTCGCATGCGTTCAGAGCGGCCCGCGTGGTCTGCTCTGCCTCCTGGGGGTCGTCGTGATCGGCTCTCGTCTATGAGGCGCGCAGGCGATACCCAGGCGCTTCAGTTCGGGATGAGTATAGCGATGGCTATTCCAGAGCGTCAAGCGAACGCGCCGCAGTGGCTACACGCGGGCAGGCGCGCGTGGTAGTACCACTGTTACCGCCTCAATCGCGCAGTAGTTACACTAGAAGGATGGCATCGGGAGCCTTGCTGTCTGCGCTGGCGCTGTGCGCGAGTGGGAGGGTCTGGCAGGAAACCACGACGTCAGCCACCGCGCCGAGTGACCATGCGCCAGCGATGAGCAGCAGTAAGATAGAAGCGGGTTATGCGCCAGTACCAAAACATCCTCGTGACCGGAGGCGCCGGCTTTGTCGGCTCGAATCTCGCGTTGTGGCTCAAGCGCCAGTATAGCGAGGCGCAGGTCATCGCCCTGGACAACCTGAAGCGGCGCGGCTCTGAGGCGACGCTTCCTCGCTTGCGCCAGGGGGGCGTGGACTTCCTGCATGGCGATGTGCGCAACATCGAAGACCTGCGTCTCGACGCGCGCCGCATCGACCTGATCATCGAATGCTCCGCCGAGCCGTCGGTGCTGGCGGGCTTTGGCGAGGCGCCCGACTATCTGCTCAACACCAACCTCGTCGGCGCCATCAACTGCATGAACCTCGCGCGCCGCTGCGCCGCTGATGTCATCTTCCTCTCTACCAGCCGGGTCTATCCCATCGCCACGCTCAACAAGCTGCGACTGCTTGAGGAGCCGACTCGCTTTCGCCTCGACGCGCAGCAGAGCATTCCCGGCGCCTCGGAGCGCGGCATCAGCGAACTCTTCCCGCTGGAGGGCGCGCGCTCGATGTACGGCGCGACCAAGCTCTGCTCGGAACTGCTGATCCAGGAATATTGCGAGATGTATGGCGTCCGCACGATCATCAATCGCTGCGGTGTGCTGACGGGGCCGTGGCAGATGGGCAAGGTCGATCAGGGCGTCTTCACGCTGTGGGTCGCCATGCACTACTTCGAGCGCGAGTTGCAATACATTGGCTGGGGTGGCCAGGGTAAGCAGGTGCGCGACCTGCTGCACATCGATGACCTCATCGACCTGCTGGCCATCGAGCTGGCACGCTTCGACGACCTGCATGGGCAGACGTACAACGTCGGCGGTGGCGTGGCGTCGAGCCTCTCGCTGCTGGAGACGACGCGGCTCTGCCAGCAGATCACGGGCAAGACGATTCCCGTCACCGCTGTTGACTCCAACCGACCCGCCGATATGGCGCTCTACATCACCGATAGCAGCCGCATCAGCGAGCTGACGGGCTGGCGTCCGCAGCGCACGCCAGAGCAGACGCTGCGCTCGATCTACGAATGGATTGTCGCCGAGGAGCCAACTGTACGGCACATCTGGGTCTGAGGCGCCCAGGCACAGCGCAGTACCGCGCACACCCACACACTGGAGGATCTCTCAACATGGCCGTGGTTATCGTGACCGGCTCAGCGGGCCTGATCGGCTCCGAGACGGTGCAATTCTTCTGCGACAAGGGCTTCGATGTCGTCGGCATCGACAACGATATGCGCCGCCGCTTCTTCGGCGACGAAGCCTCGACCGACTGGAACCGCAGTCAGCTCGAACAGCGCTTCCCCAAGAGCTACACGCACGCCAGCATCGACATCCGCGACGCTTCGGCGATCGATCAGCTCTTCGAGCGCTATGGCGCGGCTGTGGAGTTGGTCGTGCATACCGCAGCGCAGCCCTCGCACGACTGGGCCGCGCGCGAACCGCTCACCGACTTCACTGTCAACGCCAATGGCACGCTGAATCTGCTGGAGGCCACGCGCCGCTTCGCGCCTGAGGCGGTCTTCATCTTCACCTCGACCAACAAGGTCTACGGCGACACGCCCAACCGCCTGCCGCTGATCGAGCAGGAACTGCGCTGGGAGATCGACCCGACGCATGCCTTTGTTGAAGGCATCGACGAGACGATGAGCATCGATCAGTCTATCCACTCGCTCTTTGGCGCATCGAAGGCGGCGGCTGATCTGCTCGTGCAGGAATACGGGCGCTATTTCCACATGAAAACGGCCATCTTCCGTGGCGGCTGCCTGACCGGCCCGAACCACTCCGGCACGGCGCTGCACGGTTTCCTGGCGTACCTGATGAAGTGTGTCTGCGCCGAGGCGCCCTACACCGTCTACGGCTACAAAGGCAAGCAAGTACGCGACAACATCCACAGCGCCGACCTGGTGAACGCCTTCTACCAGTTCTTCCAGCAGCCGCGCGAGGGCGAGGTCTACAACATGGGCGGCTCGCGCTTCAGCAACTGCTCGATGCTCGAAGCCATCGCCGCGTGCGAGCGCATCGCGGGCAAGCAACTCAAGTGGACGTACACCGAGACGAACCGCATCGGCGACCACATCTGGTACATCAGCGACACGCGCAAGTTCCAGCGGCACTACCCCGACTGGAGGCAGGCATACGACATGGAGCGCCTGCTGCAGGACATCTACCAGAAGAATGTCGAACGATGGGCCGCCGAGGTGGTCGCGCACAGTCGCGTGTAGGGCGCGCAAGGTCAGGCCAACGATGACGGCTCACCGCGCCAGAGCGAGAAGGCCAGCGCGGCGGCCAGCGCCAGCAATCCGGCGGCGGCCAGCGCCAGGGCCAGCCCCGCATGCGGCGGCTCGTAAGTGAAGACGACGCGCGCATGGCCCGCAGGCAGCGCGATACGCTGGAACAGCCCATCCACCACCGTGATCGCCGCAGGCTGGCCGTTGACCGTCGCGCGCCAGCCGGGGTCGGCCAGGCTGCGATAGAGCAGCGTGGCAGGGGTAGCGCACACCGCATCTGCCCGCGTCCATGAGCGCGTCTGCGCGCGGCAGCTCCCGCTGGCCACGCCAAAGAGCGGCGCGGGGTCGGGCATCTGATAGATCCACATGACAGCGTCCTGATAGACCAGCGTGGGGCGCTGGCTGGCGGGCAGCCGCGCGAAGGGCTGATCGCCCGGGGTGGTCAGCGCATACTTCACGCCGACCGCTTCATAGGCGGGCAGGCGCGCGGCAAGCTCATCACTCAGCGAGGGCTGCCCGGGCGGACGCGGGACGTTGAGGAAGAGGTTGGGGTTGGCGTAGGGATCGAGATGGGCATGGATATAGTCCACCCAGCGCTGCGAGGATGGCACGTCGTCATGGTTGATGCTGGCGAGATCAAAGTACGCGCCATAGTTCGGCTCGAAGGGGCCGAGCGTGAAGAAACGCTGGTAGCCGCTGTGCGCCTGTAAATAGCGGATCGCGGCGGTGTCGATGCTGACTTGCCGGGGATTGGCCAGCGTGGGATAGAAGAAGTAGGCCAGTGTCAGCGTCAGCGCCGCCAGCCCCATCAGCAAGGTGTGCGGGCGCGCGCGCGCCACAGCCACCAGCCGATGCGCTCGCAGATCGGCCCGCTGACGCACGCTAGACTCGCGCCCGATCAGCAGCGCCGCCAGCAGCGCGAGGATGGCGCCGCACTCGACGGCCAGCGAACCAGCCGAGAGCTTCTTGAGGAAGAGCGGGTTCTGGTAGAGCGCGCGCAGCGTGGGCAACGCCAGCCAGAGCGCCCCCAGACATAGCCCACCCAGCGTAATGGCGGCGCAGACGACGGCTTTCAGCTTATCGCGCCATGAGCCGCGCCAGTCGTCCAACGCGAAGGCGGACAGGACAATCGCCGCCAGAATCCAGGAGGCGTTGGCGTAGCGATAGGCCGCGACGGAGCCGAGCAGCGGGATGTGGCTGGCGATGGCGGCGAAGGGCTGCGCCCCGACCGAGCGCCCGACCATCAGCGCGATCCAGGCCACCAGGGCGATGCGCAGCGCCAGATCGCGCCGCGCGCAGGCGCCCAGCAGCGCCAGAAAGGCGACGGTCGCGCCGAGGTAGCCGCCGATGCTGCCCCATGAAATAGCCACACCGCCGGGCGCCATGTACTGAAAGATGCCGCCATAGACATAGGGGAAGAGATACTGGGCCAGGCTGAGATTGGGCAGAGCCAGCGCATCCACGTTCTGGCCATGCAGCCCTAGATTGGCCACGCGGGCGTAGTCGGCGAAGGCGACTAGCGGCGGCGCGGCGATGGCCACGCCCACCACCAGCCCGCTCGCCAGCTTCAGCGCGAAGCGGCGCAGCGCGCCCCAGCCGCGCAGCGAGAAAAGCCGCGCGACCACCCACAGCCCCGCCAGCAGGCCATCCAGATAGGCGACCTCCGGGAAGCCCGCCAGCAGCGAGAGCGCCAGCGCCACGGCGATCCACTTCCAGCCAGTCGCCGCATCGCGCGCCACCACACGCCATGTCCGACCCTGCGCTGGAGGCGCGCTCTGGGCGCTAGCAAGCGCGCGTTCCACCCCCAGCAGCAGCAGCGGCAGGAAGGGAACCGGATTGACCACCGCATTCGCCAGCCACGCGAAAACGCCGTTGAACTCGAAGAGCGCGCCGCCGGTGAACGCCGCCAGCCGCGAGAGGCGCATCTGGCGCAGCAGGTAGTACGTGGCGACGCCCGCGATGATTTGCAGGCAGATGTGCAGGACGGTCTGCCCCCAGGGCGCGATCAGCAGCAGCGTCAGTGGGAAGAACGCCGCCGACTGCATCTCGCCCGCCAGCGGCATGCCCACGCCCTCATACGGATTCCACCACGGGATCTGCCCGGCGAACCACTGCCGCGCCGCCTGCCCGCCCAGCGCCTGCGAGGTGAAGCCGATGTTGGGGTCGATGGTCGGCAGTCCACCCACGAAGCCCGGCGAAGAGGTTCCCAGCGCGGCGGTGTAGCCCAGCGCGTTGGCGTGAACCAGCCCCAACAGCTCTGGCAGGCGGATGACGATGGCCAGCGCCACCAGCGCCACCACCGCCAGGCCATCGCCCGCCGCGAACCACGCGCTCACGGCCACGGCCAGCCGCCGCAGCGCCACCTGCCCGGCCCGCGCGG
Source organism: Ktedonobacterales bacterium (assembly GCA_036559055.1). GTDB lineage: Bacteria > Chloroflexota > Ktedonobacteria > Ktedonobacterales > JADMIN01 > JAKAIY01. The sequence continues at coordinate 5,666 of DATBTW010000102.1, read as the reverse complement.
GGGACACGCCTTTGTCCGTGCGCTGCTCCACCTGACCCATGCGGCCAATCACTCCATCTCAGGCACGCGACGCCACCTTGCGCGCCTCGTTCATCGGGCAGGTCAACGCAGCAGCGGCGCCAGCCCTCGCCCCGCGCGACCACGTTTGCATGACGCAAACCCCCTGGCTCCCCTCTCCCGCAAAGCGGGGGAGGGGCTGGGGGTGGGGCCGCTTTCAGCTATCCTTCTCCACCACGCCCTCGCGCCAGGCATAGACGGCGGCCTGCGTGCGGTCGGCCAGGTGCAGCTTGCTCAGGATATTGCTGACATGCCTCTTGACGGTGTGTTCGCTGATGACCAGTCGCTCGGCGATCTCGGTATTGTTGAGGCCGTCGGCGATCAGGCGCAGCACCTCCAGTTCGCGCTCGCTCAGCTCGGAGGAGAACTGCGCGCTGGCGCGTGGCTCGCCGCGCAGCTCCTGCATCACGCGCGCCGCGACATGCGGGTGCATGACCGCCTCGCCGCGGGCAGCCTTGCGCACGATCTCGGCCAGCTCGCCTGAGCTGACATCCTTGAGGATGTAGGAGAGCGCGCCCGCGCGAATGGCGGGGAAGATATGCTCGTCGTCGTGGTAGGAGGTCAGGATGATGACCTGGCTCCCCGGGCTGATCTGCTTCAGGAGGCGCGTCGTCTCCACGCCATCCATATCGGGCATCACGAGGTCCATCAGCGTCACATCGGGCACGAGATCGGCCGCCAGCCGCAGCGCCTCCGCGCCCGACGCCGCCTCGCCTACCACGCTGATGTCCGGCTGCTTCTCCAGAAACGCGCGCACGCCCTGGCGCACCATCTGGTGGTCATCCACGATGATGACGGTAATCGTCGGCGCCATCGCTCACTCCTTCTCTGTGGCTACTGATCGGTTCCGCATCCTCAGCCCTCAGCGGAGGGTGCGGGCTGCGGTGTGGCGCGGCCATCGGCGGTGACTCCCTGCGCCAGTGGCACGCTCAGCTCGATGCGTGTACCGCCGACGGAACTGGAGACCTGGAGGGTTCCGCCCAGCCCCTCGATGCGCTCGCGCATGCTGCGCAGCCCCACGCCCTGCTGATTGGTCCGCGCTGTATCGAAGCCATGCCCATTATCGCGAATGCGCAGACTCAGGCGCTGCTCGTCCAGTTCGGCGCGCATCTCCACCCGCGTCGCGCCGCTGTGGCGCGCGACATTGGCGAGCGCCTCCTGCGCGGTGCGATAGACATCCTGCTCGGCGGCGGGGGGCAGCGTCAGGCCATCGGGAATCTGGGCGTCGAAGGCGATGTCAGTGCGTTTGGCCCAGTTCGCGCACAATTCGCGCAACGCCACGCTCAGGCTCTGATGCTCCATCGCCACCGGTCGCAGCGCGTGGATCAACGCGGTTAACTCCTGCTGCGCGGCGCCCGCCAGCCGCTCGGCCTCTTGCAGCGTATGCTCGGCCTCGGAGCCTGCTCCCACCTCCATCTGCGCGCTGCCCAGCAGCATCGTTAGCGCGAACATCTGCTGCTTCACTGAATCGTGCAGGTCGCGCGCCAGCCGATTGCGCTCCTCCGCTGCAGCCAGCCGCTGCTGGTCGCGCAGCAGGCTCTGGAGCTGCTCAGCCATGCGATTGAGGTCGCGGGCGAGCTGGCCCAGCTCATCGGGCGAGGGATCGTGCGCGGTAGCGTTGAAGTCGCCCTGGCTCCAGGCGTCCGCCGAGGTCGTCAGCCTGCGCAGGCGGCGGGTCAGCCCTCTGGCCGTCAGCAGGCCGAACAGTGCGCCGAAGACGCTGGCGATCAGCGCGAAGAGGATGGTGCTGGGAATCAGCGCCAGCAGGTTCGAGAGGATGATGGGGCGGGCCAGCGCCGCCAGATTCACGCCCAGCAGCAGCGCGCCTCGCACGGCGCCATGCGCGTCGGTGATGGGCGCCGCCGCCACGGTCAACCCGCCGGCGGTGGTCTGTGACCAGTCGGCGGTGGGCGCGCCGCCACGCATCGCCGCCGCGATGACCGCGCGCGCCGTGGGATCACGCTGGATGCGCGCCAGCTCGCTGGCCGGCTGCCCTCTGGCCGGGAGCGTGGCAACCACGGCGCCATCCTGCCCCACCACGAACAGCGCGGCGTTGTCGCCTGGAAGAATCGTCACAGCGCCATGGATATTCTCCGTCAAGCCTTCGGTGATGGGGATGGGCTGTGTGAAACCGCTGAGCGTCGCCACAAGCTGCGTGCGGTTGGGCGGCGTCTGCTCCAGAGCGGGCGCGAGGCGCGGGGTCAGCCTGGTCAGCTCCTGCGCCAGCGCGATGGGATGCTGCGGCGTCGCCAGGCTGGCGATGTCGGGCACTGCCACGAACAGCGCTTCGAGCGTGATCATCGCAGCCCACGCAGCGACGAAGAAGGACAGCATCAGCCGCCAGCGCAGACCGCCGAAACGACGAGATAGACGGCCCATCGGCTGCTCCTCTCCAAACTGGGCCACACGCCCGCCAACACTGTATCATCATGCGGCGCCTGAGGCCGTTCGCCCTGTCCCCTCGCCTCGCGCGCGAAGTTCCAGAAGCCCCCTCTCCTTGCGGGAGAGGGGGTTGGGGGTGAGGTTCCATCCTACTCGTAGCGCAGCGTCTCCACGGGGCGCACACGGGTGGCGCGCCAGGCCACGGCGGCGGCTACCGCCATGCAGACCACGATTGTCGCCGCCACCACGCCTAGCGCCGTCGAGGTTGGAATCACCACGGCGATGTTGAGTGCGAATTTGCCCAGCACGGTCGCCGCGACGACCACCACTACCAGCGCCAGCAGCGCGCTGGTGAACCCGATCACACCATTCTCCACCAGCGTCTCGCCGAGCACGCTGCGGCTGGTATGCCCGACCGCCTTCAGGATGCCCAACTCGCGGCGCCGCTCCAGCATGGCCAGCGCTACCGCATTGGCGATGATGATGACGCTGGCCAGCATCGCCAGCGAGGTCACTGTCTCTAGCACCGCGATCAGGTTGCTCAACAGCGTCGCGTACTGGTCAGCGAAATCAGTGAAGTTGAAGGTCAGCGCGTGTGGCACGGCGGCCTGAACCTTCGCCAGCGTCGCGTCGGCGGTCGCCGGATCGATATGCATGCGGAAGCCGTACTGCGGCGCGCCCGCGCTGAGCGTCGTTACCACGTTGATGTCCGTCAGGATGGGCGCATCTTGCGGGATCTTCGATGAGTAGAAGCCCACAATTGTCACGGTGATGGGCGTGTGGTCGGCCTGGCTCACCACTGTGACCGTCTCGCCCAGGCGCAGATCGCTCGGCGCCTGCGAGGCCGCGACCGGAAGCAGCGCGTTGCGCGTGCCGGTGTCGCTGGCGGTCAGCGCACGCCCGCTGGTGCGCGGCGTATCGACGGCGTCCATACGCTGGCCGTGTGCGAGATCGTAGCCCTGCACGCCGTTCATCACGCCCGCCACTTCGCTGGCGGTGTACTTGCCATTGGCGGTGGCCTGCGCCACGAACGGCCCGATGGGCTGGCCATTGATGGCCACAGGCGCAGCCTGCATGAACGCCATCACCGATTCATGGCTGACATGCGGGATCAGCGCGATCTGGCGCTCCACGGCGGACTTGTCGGCGCTGCTCGCGATGACCTCGACGTTGAGGGCATGGCCGCTCAGCAGGAACGAGTTGATGGCTGAGCTGATATTCTGTCCCAGCACCAGCGTCAGCCCGATGGCGAAGACGCCGATGTAGAGCGCCAGCAGCGTCGTCACGGTGCGCGCCTTCTGGCGACCCAGATTGCGCAGCGCCAGCTTGACATTCGCCTTCCAGTTGCGCGGCGCCAGCTCGACGAGCAGCCCCGCCACGACCACCACCAGGCAGAGCGCGCCAAACGCCGGGGCGGCGACGGTGAGCGCGCCAGCGGCCAGCAGCAGCGCGCCGAACAGCGGAATCATCCACCAGCGAAACGTCTCGGCGATGGGCAGCTTGCTCAGCATCAGCGTGATAGCGCCGAAGAGCAGGCTCAGCGCCAGGAAGAAGACGCCCGCGCCGCCCACCGCCAGCGCCGCCACCTCGACACTGCGCAGGATGCTCAGCGACAGCCCGAAGAACAGCACGACCAGCAGCGCCAGCAGCGCGCCCGTCAGGATGCGCCCACGCCAGCCGATCGGCTCTGGCGTCTCGCGCAGCACGGCCTGCGGGCGAACCTGCGCCGCCTGCGCGATGGGCAGCAGCCCGAAGATCAGCGCCGTGACGAAGCCCACCGCGACGCCCGCCGCGACTGTGCCGAAGTCAATCGTCGTCGGCAAGACAGTCTGGAGGCTCGTCTGCACGGGCCCCTTGACCACGATGCTGGCGCCGACGCCAGCCGCCGCGCCGATGACACCGCCGACCAGCCCGATCAGCGCGGCCTCCAGGCCGAAGAGCGCGTAGAGGTCGCCCCGCCGGTAGCCCGCCGTCTTCAGTACGGCGATCTCGATGCGGCGACGCCGCAGCAGCACTTGCATCGTGTTGACAATGCCCACCCCGCCGATCAGCAGCGCCAGCAGGCCGACGATCTGCAAGAAGTATTGCACCTGCTGCGTCTGCGCCCGATTGCTCGCCAGCGCCTGCTGTGTCGTCTGGATGTTCGCCAGCGGGTAGCGCGCCTGGAGCAGCTTCTCGGCGTGCGCGGCGTTGGCATCGCTATGCCCGGCCACATCAGCGTAGATGGCGCTGTAGGTGATAGGCAGGCCATTAGCGCTGGGCAGCGCGGCGAAGTTGGCCAGGTTGATCAGCAGCATCGGCCCCTGAAACTGCCCGCTCGCCTGGATGATGGCGCCGATGGTCACATCCTCGGAGCGGCCATCGTTGGTATAGAGGCGCTCGACATCGCCCCGCTTGAGCTTGAGCGCAGTGGCGAGTGGCGCGCTGATAACCACCGTAGCGCCTTGCAATTGCGCGCTCAGGCTGCCAGCGTTCGGCGTGGTGAAGGTGGGCGCTCCCTCCAGCGGGAAGCGCTGCGGATCAACGGCGTCCACCGTGAAGAAGCGCGAGGTACCCTTCGCCGCCGCCAGATGGAACTCGCCGCTCAGGCTATCCACCGCCGTGTAGGAGGTGATGGCCCCCTGCGCCTGGAGTTGCGCCAGGCCGTCGAGCTGGCTGGCCGTCAGCGGCGCCGACGCGCTGGAGAGCGAGATGTCGCCTCCATTCAGCGCGCGGACGTTGCTTGTCAGCCCCAGATTGATGGCGTTGCTGACGAGCTGCAACGCGACAATCGCCATGACGCCGACCGCGACGCAAAAGATCGCCAGCAGCGAGCGCTGCCCGCCGCGTGTCAGCGAGCGTGTGGCATAGCGCCAGTACATGAGCGTCTTCATCTGATTGCTCCTTCTCTCGTTCTCTCGCTCTTCTCCCCTCTCCCGCCTTGGCGGGGGAGGGGCCGGGGGTGGGGGCTAATCGTTGGCGAGCTGGCCATCCACCACGCGGATGGCGCGGTCGGCGGCGGCGGCGACGTTGGGGTCGTGCGTGGCGATGACGAAGGTCGTTCCCGTCGCCTCGCGCAGCTCGCGGATCATGCGCAGCACGTTGTCGCCGTTCTGCTTGTCGAGATTGCCGGTCGGCTCGTCCATGATGACGATGGCGGGATTGGTGGACAGCGCGCGAGCGACCGCTACGCGCTGCTGCTCGCCACCGCTCATCTGGCTGGGGCGGTTGCCCAGCCGATGCCCCAG
>DATBTW010000101.1:0-9261 GCA_036559055.1 Ktedonobacterales bacterium | reverse complement strand
CGTGCGCAACTGAAACATGCCGCCGACATTGGCGGGCGCATGCTCCAGCGAGACATCGCCGATGCCGAGCAGCCGCCGACCATAGGGATTGATACGCAGGAATCCGCCAGCGGCGTCGGTGACGAAGATGCCCACATCGGTCGCGTTGAAGATGGCGTCGAGCTGCGTGGCCATTGCGCTCCCGGTGGCCAGCGCCTCCTGGGTCTCACTGTAGAGGCGGGCATTGTCAATGGCGATGGCGGCGCGCTCGGCCAGCCCCCGAATCAGCGCGAGGTCGCCATCAGAGAGCTGCTTGCCAGAGCGCAGCGCCAGATGCGCCACGCCTACCGCGTGCTGGCGCACCACCAGCGGCACACTGACGCAGAGGCAATCGAGCGCCTCAGCCAATTCGTCGCGCTCGGCAGCTAGCTGCGCGGACGATTGATCGAGGGGGCGCCGCTCGAAGACGGGCGCGAGAATGCGCACGCACTCGGCGATGGGATTATCGGTGTCGTCGGGATTGACGACAGCCATGGCGTCAATCCGCTGAATCAGGCGCCGCAGCATCGGGCCGAAGGGGTTGGCGGAGAGCAACCCGCGTGCGGGCGCCTGCATTGCCATCTTGCGCAGCAGACCATCGTCCTCCAGCAGATAGATGGCGCAAGCGTCGGCCAGCGCGGGCGCGAGGATAGCGGCGAGTCGCTGGGTCGTGTCGTGGTAGTCAAGCGTCTCGGTCAGCGCGCCGCTGGCGTCATTGAGGAATCGCAGGCGCTCGTGCGCGCGGGCGGCCTCGTCGCGGGCGCGGGCGCGCTCGATGGCCAGCGCGGCGCGTTCGCCGATCAGTTCCGCCAGCCGCGCGTCGTCGTTGCTGAAATGGCTGCGCTGACTGGCGCCCAGATAGAGTCCACCGATCAGCCGATCTTCCACCACCAGCGGCGCGACGATGAATGACCGCACGTTCATGTAGGAGCGAATCTCTGGCGAGAAATGCACCCACTGCTCGCCTACCAGCTCGACATCCGGAACGAAGATGGTGCGGCGGTCGAGCAGCGCCTGCCCCACCAACGTATCGGCCAGCGGCAGCCGGATGCGGTCGGCGACCTCGGCTCCGGCGCCACTGGCCATACGCACCGAGAGCGTCTCGCCGTCGTCGTTGACGAGGAAGATGGCGATGTTTTCCAGCGCCAGCTCGTGACGCAGGCCATCCAGCAGCGCCTTGAGCAGGCTATCCAGCGGGAGCTGCGCCAGCGCGATGTCGCCCACCGCATCGAGGATGCGCATGCGTCGTTCGAGCGCGCCTTCCTTCGCCTCCGGCCCATCCGGCCCATCCGGCGCTGCGCCGTCAGCGTGCGCGCGCTGGCGCGGTGAGATGATGAGCGTCGTCGCCAGCCGCTTACCATCGTGCGTGACGCCACGGAGCGCGCAGTCAACCGCGACGCTAGATCCATCGGGCCGCAGCAGGCTACACGCCATGAGGTCGGCGCGCTCGCCCCATGCCGAAGCAACTTGTGGATCGGCGGCGCAACGGATCAGCGTATGCAGCGAGGCGCCCACCGCGTCGGCCTCGGCGCGCCCCAGCAGACGCAGCGCGCTCGGATTGGCGTACTGCACGTAGCCCGCCAGATCGAGCAGGCAGAGCGCTTCATCCAGGGTCTGCGCGGTTGGGCGCAGCATCTCGATATAGTCGCACAGCGCTGGGCCGCTGCCACGCGTGCGTTCCTGTGTCGCCTGCGAGCGATTGCGCCGATAGCGCGTTTTCAGCACAGCGGCGGATGATTTCATCGGCCCACTACATCCCAGAACATGGCGCTCCTCGCGAACGCGCTGCCACAGTCCACGATAACAACACAGCATCACCACGGCGCGCCGCCCTGCGCTTCCAGTCGCGCAAACCCTGGCCAAACCTCGCCACGCTCCAGCGCGCGCAGCCCGTCCAATACCTCGCGCGCCACGCGCATCTCTAGCAGGCAGACGCGGTGCGCGAGCGGAGCAGCCGATGCGCCGCGAGCTTGCCACGTGGGTTCACGACGAGATCGAGATAGAGGTCGTGGCGCCAGGGAATCCCTCTCCTGTCTACCCCGTGGCCCGCGCACACGTCAATGTACCACTGAGCGATGTCGTTGTGTGGGTCGAACGATGCCGTTACGGTATAGGTTCGGCTGGTGGGGTATGCGGAATAGAACTGTGACCAACGGAAGCCCGCGTCCGCGATCAGCGTCAGGTCGCCTGCTACGGGCGTGTAGAGTGGCTCGCGCACGCGCCCCATCGAATAGAGCGCCACGACGACGCGATAGGCTGGCAGATCGACCTGTGCCACCGTGAACGTATGCTCCAGGATGCGCATCCAATCCGCACGGTCGCCATAGTTGCGCTTCATCGCGTCGCCTCTGGCGTCCCATCCGCTGGCGGGGTGAGCGTCCCGCCAGCGGCACGACGCAGGCGATCCGCCAGCGCCAGGCCCAGCCCCTCTGGCGCGAAAGTGTGGGCCAGCAGCAGATTGCAGCCGCGAGCATCCAGCGCGCGCAGGGCGGCGTAGAGGCGGCGGGTCTGCTCAGCGGGCGCATCAGGCGGCCCCAGCCGCTCCACCACGGCGCCCAGCGCGGTCAGCGCATCGGCCTCATCGTCGGGGACGAGCGCGCCCACCCGCTGCCCCACACGCAGCGCAGCGCGGGCGCCCGCTAGCACGGCCTCGCGGCCAGCCGCGTCCGTGGCGCCATAGACGACGAGGCGGGTGCGGGGCGCATAGTGCCGCGCCATCTGCCCCGGCGCCCGCGCGACCACGTCCCCGCCAGCGTCATCCGCTGTGGCGCGCGCTGCTGGCGCCTGCACGCCGGGCAGCAGCTCGCGCAGGCGCTCCAGCGTCACCCCACCGGGACGTAGCAGCCGCGCGGGCGTGGTGGTGACGTCGAGCACGCTGCTCTCCACGCCGACCGCGCACGGGCCGCCATCCAGCACGGCGGCGATACGGCCATCCAGATCGGCCAGCACATGCGCGGCGCTGGTGGGGCTGGTACGCATGAAGCGATTGGCGCTCGGCGCGGCCAGCGGCGCCCCCACCGCGCGAATCAGCGCTCGTGCGATGGGATGCGCGGGCAGGCGCACGCCCACCGTGTCGCCGCCCGCCGCCACGATGGACGGGATGCGCGCGGCGCGCGGCAGCACCAAGGTCAGCGGTCCCGGCCAGAAGCGCTCGGCCAGCGCCCACGCCGCCGGTGGAATGTCGCGCGCCACGGCGCTCATCTCGGCGACATCCGCGATGTGGACGATCACTGGGTCACTCAGCGGTCGCTCTTTGGCAGCGAAGATGCTGGCGACCGCTGTGGCGTTGGTGGCGTCGGCGCCAAGGCCATAGACCGTCTCGGTGGGGAAGGCGACCAACCGCCCGGCGCGCAGCAGCGCCGCCGCCCGCGCGATCGGCTCGGCGGGCGGCTCGGCCTCGGCGTCAGCGTCGCTGACGGTGAGCCGCAGGGTGGTCTCGTTCATGCGCTGGTTGCTCCCAACTCACCGTTCGGGACATGGCGGGACATCGCCCATCAGTCCGTTTGCCTGGCTGCGATGTGTCTCCAGGCGGGTTCGCTCGTCCCTATCAGTGTCGCACAAATGCAGAGCGCGGCTGAGATCGGTGGCACTCGCGGGCGCTTCTCTTCATCACCGAGAAGGCACAGGCGCGTTGCCCTGGGCCGCAAGGTGGGTGTATAGTAGTGCGCGATTGCCGAATAAATCCGAGGATAACGTCGCCCAGAACGCGCAAGCGAGCGGCGCTCGTGGGGCGTGTTGGCGAGGGGGAGATCGTTGACCAGACAACTCCGCCTGGCGTATGGCATCCAGACAGATGTCGGGCGCAAGCGCGAACGCAACCAGGATAATGTCACCAGCAAAGTGCCAGAGGAAACAGACGTTCTCGAAGAACGCGGCGCGCTCTTCGTCGTCTGCGATGGCATGGGTGGACATGCCGCCGGCGAAGTGGCCGCGGAGCTGGGCGTCCGCACGATTCGCGAGGTCTATTTCGCATCGCAAGGGCAGGATGTGATTACCTCCATCGCGCAGGCGATCAAAGCGGCCAACGACGCTATCTATACCCTCGCCCGCAACCACACCGAATACAGTGGTATGGGCACCACCTGCGTCACGCTGGTCATCATGGGTGGACGCGCCTACATCGTCAACATCGGCGACAGCCGTGGCTATATCATCCGCGATGGGCAATTGCGCCAGGTGACGCAGGATCACTCCTGGGTCGCCGAGCAGGTACGCATCGGGCTGCTGACCGAGGAGCAGGCGCGCGTCCACGCACACCGCAATGTCATCACCCGCAGCCTGGGCACGCAGCCCAGCATCACCGCCGACCTCTTTGTTGAGACGCTCAAAGAAGGCGACCGCATCCTGCTGTGTAGCGATGGCCTGCACGGTTATGTCGAAGAAGCAGCCATCTCGCAGGAGGTGGTGACGCAGTCGGACGCCGAGACAGCCGTCCACGACCTGATCGACATGGCCAACGCGAACGGCGGCCCCGACAACATCTCGGCAATCGTGGTGGATGTGCTGGAGGCGCCAGAGGTCACTGGCCCCGTCCCGCTGCCACCCAACGCCACCGAAGCCATCGAAGAAGGCACGACCCAGCCGCTGCCCGTGCCGCCGGGCATGGCGCCCGCGGCCAGCGCGGCGGCGGCCAGCGCGGCGGCGCAGAGCGCGGCGCTGACGGCGGCCAGCGCGACGCAGGCGAAATCGGGCAAGCCCCGCGCGAAACGCAGCCGTGGCGGGCTGGTCGCGCTGCGTCTGCTGGAGATCGCGGCTCTGCTGCTGGTGCTCTTCACCGGCTGGTACGTCGGCTTCGGCCCACTCGCCACGCAGCGCGCCGCCAACCAGCGCGCGCAAGATAACCTGGCCGCCGCGCGCCACATGATCCAGGTGTCGAGCACGCAGATGCCGACGACGGCGCTCAAGTCGCTCGCACAGGCACGCACACTGGCGCTGACCGATGTGAATAACCCAACCATCGATTCCTCGGTGAAGTCGCAAGCACAGGCGCTGCTCACGCAGGAGCTGGCGCCAGCGGTGCAGCAGGCGCTCCAACGCTACAACACCGCCGCGCTGATCACGACGACGCCGGTCAACAACGCTATCTCGTATTCGATCAACTGCGTCTCACCCAATCAGACGGCGGCAGAGCCACTCACGGCCATCTCTGGCATGGCGCCAGTGCAGGCGGCCGCTGGTCAGCCCGCGCTGGTTCCCGGATCGCAGCAGGTCGTCTTCGTGCTGAGCGGCGGTGCGCTCTACGAGACGCTCATCCCCGTCGATAGCTCGAACAAGCCCGTCACGGGGACAACTGTGTGTGCGCCGGTGACAGTCAAAGGCGTGGGCGCGTTCGTGGCCATCGCCATCGACGGGGCCACCGTCTACGCGCTGGCGCAGCAAGCGGCAGGCGGCTACAGCGTGGTCAGCGTGGACGCGACCGGCCTGACGAACAACACGCCGACGAACAAGGCCAGCGTGCTCTTCACGATTCCGGTGGCGCAGGAGTCGCCCACTCATTTGGCCGTGGCGGGCAAGTCGATCTACGTCAGCTTCGCGGGCGGCGCGACGACCCCCTTCGGCGTGTGGCTCTTCAACGGGCAGCCAAAGACGCCCGGTGGCTCGGTCACTCCGGCGCAGACGGTGACACTGCCGGCGGCGGCAGCCAGCCTGCTGACCGCGAACAACTCGCTCTACATGCTGCTAGCGGATGGCACGCTGGGCCAACTCGACGTGGCGCATCTCTATACGACACTGGCGGTGATCGTGACACCGCCCGCCACCGTCACTGATCCCGCCACCTACACATCGGCGACACCGGTGCCGACGCCGTCCAGCCCGACCGTCACGGCGGCCACCGTGACGCCCGCTGCGACCAGCCCCGCCAGCGGGACGCCCAGCCCGACGGCCACGCCATCCAATCCCACGGTGGGCGCGACTTTTGGCCAGGGCGCGACGCTGGCGGCTGACCCGCTCGCGCCGAACAACCTGCTGCTGAGCGATCCTGCCAGCAACCGCATCATCCGCCTGGCGACCAGCACGACGGGGCCGGGCGTCGGAGTGGTGGGCCAGTATGTCTACAGCGCGCCGATTGGCCAGGTGGGCGAGGTCGCCATGACGAGCGCTGGCTCCGCGCTCAACGCCTACGTCTGGACCAACGCGCATCTGGTGACGTTCCCACTGCCCGAGACAACTCCCAGCAGCTAGCGACGCGCCCCCCTCTGAGTCGTCGGTGAAAGGCAACGCGCATGCGGAAGATCGATGCGTTCGCGCACATTTTGCCTCGCCCGTATCTGGAGCGGCTGGAGCGGCAGCTCGAGCGAACCATGGCTCCGGGCCAGCTCACTTACTACCGCGAGGGCGTCTTCACCTTCGATCCGACGCTGACCGACCTGGACGCGCGCTGGCGCGCGATGGATGTGATTGAGCGCCTGGAGACCACCGAATCGTCCGACGGCGGGTATGCCCAGATTCTCACGCTGGCCGTACCGCCGCTCGAAGAGGTCGGGCCGCCAGCCGTCGCCGCAGAGTTTGCCCGCATCGCCAATGACGAGATGGCGGTACTGACACGGCGCTATCCAGATCGCTTCGTCGGCTTCGCGGCCGCGCTGCCGCTGTCCGACATGGAGGCGGCCCTGCGCGAGCTTGACCGCGCGCTGACCGACCTCGGCGCGCTGGGCGCTCAACTCTACACCAACGTGCTGGGCGCGCCGCTCGACGATCCACACTTCGAGCCGCTGTTTGCCCGGCTCGAAGCGGCTGGGCGCGCCATCTGGCTGCACCCCACGCGCAGCGCGGCGTGGCCCGACTATGCCACCGAGCGCGCGTCCGACTATGGCCTGTGGTGGTCGCTCGGCTGGCCTTATGAGACCGCCGCCGCGCTCGCTCGTCTCGTCTATTCCGGTCACATGGAGCGCCACCCGCGCCAGCTCGTCATCGCGCACCACGGCGGCGGCATGGTACCGCACTTCTCCGCTCGCCTCGCGATGGGGCCAGGCTACCGGCAGGTCAAGGACACGTTGCCCCTCCCACCGCTCGACTACTTCCGGCGGTTCTATGTCGATACGGCGCTCTTCGGCGCGCCCCACGCGGTGCGCTGCGTGCTGGACTTCTTCGGCCCAGAGCATGTGCTGTTCGGCTCAGACATGCCGCTTGGCCCCGCCAACGCGGTCGAGGCGACCATCGCAGATCTCGACACGGCGGGTCTCTCAAGCGAAGATCGCGCGGCGGTCTACGCCGGGAACGCCACGCGGCTGCTCGGGCTGCGGGCTGGCTAGCGGCGCGCCCCCTCCCCAACCCCTCCCCCGCTGCGGCGGGAGAGGGGCTCTTTCGGTTTCCCTGCGTCTCAACAGGGCTGACGGATGACGCGGCGTGTCGTACACTCTCATGAGGGCATTTTGCCCGCCCATTCGGGGGTCATCCGCGCGCCGACAAGACGCCTGGCGGCGACGCGACACACTGTATGCGTCTGTGACATCTAAGGAGACGGGACTCGTGGCATCACGACGGTCCAGCAAGACGACGACCAATGACACGGCGGCCCGCTCGCCCTATGCGACGGCTCTGCGCACTGCCACCTGCGGCTCGCTCACGGCCAGCGCGGTCGGCGAGCGCGTCACGCTGACGGGCTGGGTCGCGCATCGCCGCGACTATGGCAAGCTGATCTTCATCGACCTGCGCGACCGCTTCGGGCTGACGCAGGTGGTCTTCGATCCGGAGCGCAGCGCGGGCGCGGCGGCGGCGCACGCCATCGCCAGCGAGGCACGGCTGGAGTACGTGCTGCGCGTGGAGGGCGTCGTGCAGCGGCGGCTGGAGGGCAAGGAGAATCCCACGCTGGCGACCGGCGAGATCGAAGTCGAGGCGCAGACCGTCACCGTGCTGAATCCCGCCAAGACGACGCCCTTCCCCATCGCCGACCACGTTTCGGCGGACGAGGCGCTGCGCCTGAAATATCGCTATCTGGACTTGCGCCGCGACATGATGCGCGGCAACATCGAGCTACGTCACCGCGCCGTCAAATACATCCGCGACTTCATGGATGAGCGCGCCTTCATCGAGGTCGAGACGCCGATTCTGACCAAGAGCACGCCAGAGGGCGCGCGCGACTACCTCGTGCCCAGCCGCCTCTACCCCGGCGAGTTCTACGCGCTGCCCCAGGCGCCGCAGCAATTCAAGCAGTTGCTGATGGTGGCCGGGCTGGATCGCTATTTCCAGATCGCGCGCTGCTTCCGCGATGAGGACCTGCGCTCGGATCGCCAGCCAGAGTTCACGCAGCTCGATCTGGAGATGTCGTTCGTCGCCGAAGAAGATGTGATGGGGCTGATCGAGGAGATGCTGATCGGGCTGATCCAGCAGACGACCAGCAAGCGCATCCAGCAGACGCCCTTCCCGCATCTGACCTTCAGCGACTGCATGGAGCGCTACGGCACTGACCACCCCGACCTGCGCTTCGATCTGCCGCTGCGCACCGTTCCGGCGGCGCTGGCGCGCCAGGGCAGCTTCAAGGTCTTCCACGACGCCATCGAGAAGGGCGGCATGGTGAAGGGGCTGCGCGTCCCTGGCCAGGCCCACATGACCCGCAAAGAGCTGGACGCGCTGACCGAGTTCGCAAAGAACCTGGGCGCGAAGGGGCTGGTGACGTTGGCGCTGCTGCCTGAGGGGCCACGCTCGCCGCTGACCAAGTTCATGAGCGAGTCGGAACTGCGCGCGCTGGTGGCCGACCTGAAGAGCGAGCCGGGCGACCTGCTGCTCTTCGTGGCCGATAGCGAGAAGGTCTGCAACGACGTACTCTTCCGCCTGCGCGTGCGGATGGGCGAGCAGCTCGCATTGATCGACCCGGAGGTAATGGCGCTCTGCTGGGTGGTCGATTTCCCGCTGCTGGAGGTGATCGAGGAGGACGGCAAGCAGCGCTTCCACGCCACGCACAACCCGTTCTCCGGCATGCGCCCCGGCGAGGAGCCAATGCTCGACACCGACCCACTGAAGGTGACTGCGCGGCAGTACGACATCATCTGCAATGGCTATGAGGTCGGCGGTGGCAGCATCCGCATCAACGTGGCGGAGCTACAGCATCGCGTCTTCCAACTGCTGGGGCTGGATGAGGAGCAGATCGCCGAGCAGTTCGGTCACATGCTCGAAGCCTTCGAGTATGGCGCGCCGCCGCACGGTGGCATCGCGCTGGGCATCGACCGCCTGGTGATGCTGCTGGCCGATGGCGACACCATCCGCGACGTGACGGCCTTCCCCAAGATGCAGAACGCCCAGGAC
>DATBTW010000100.1:0-9194 GCA_036559055.1 Ktedonobacterales bacterium | reverse complement strand
CATGGGGACGGACACGCTGAGATAGGAGTCGAGCATGCGGGCGGTCGCCTCGGCGTATGGCTCAGAGTTGACCAACTCCACCAGCGACTTCGACCACGTATCGAGCGCGGAATCTTGCGTGGTACGCCAGAAACCGAGGGGATCGAAGGGATTGACCGCATTGCCTTTATCGGGTGGCTGGCTCACGAAGCGCCGTACCTTTCTCATCTGCCGTCCACAACGCGCGAACTCACGCGGGACGCGAACTCAAGCAGGCGTGAGCAGGAGCCACGCCCTCGCTCTTTCTGACGAGTATATAACGTGCGCCGTTGCGCCGCGCGCCCTCAAGCGGCGCGTCACGCTCCATCCAGTTGACAGTCGTTGCATCTATATGTATAATGCACATAGATAACAGTGAAGGAGGCGCAGACGATGGCACACGACGATGAAGATCGCCATGAGAAGCAGGAAAAACGCGACGACAGCGCGCGCGATGATGGCCCGACGGGCATGCCGAAGAACTGGCTGACGGCGGTGCTGCTGCTGCAACTACGCGAGCTGAATTCATATGGCTACGACCTGCTGGAGAAGGCGGCAGCGTTTGGGTTCGCCGCGCTCAACCCTGGCACACTCTATCGCGTGCTGCGGCAGATGGAGAAAGAGGGCCTGGTCAACTCTGGCTGGGATACCTCCGGCCAGGGGCCAGCGCGTCGCGTCTACTCCATCACCGAAGCTGGCGAGGCGTATCTAAAGCTGTGGGCCGGCTCGCTCGAGCAGTATCGGCGCACCATGGATATGTTCTTCCGCCTGTATACCGGGCGCTCCCCGGACAAGCCCAAAGGCTCCGACAGGTAAGCGCCCAGAAAGCATCACACTGAGCATCACACCGCGGGCCGCGCAGGCCAGAAGGGATAGCGACACACATGGCGACCAAGACCGAGAACGACTACGAGACCCAGGCCCGCCAGGCGTTGGAGACCTGGACCGAGACGACCGGCAAGGTGTCCGAGGTGATCGTGAAGAGCGCGCTCGCCGCGCAGGAGCGCCGCACGCGGCTGGCGCAGACGCTCTATGAGAGCGGCGTGGCTGAGCTGAAGAGCCAAGCCGAGGCCAACGGCGCCCTGCTCGACACGCTGGCGTCGCAGGTTGATCGCCAGTGGCAGAGGCAGTGGCAGGCGGTCAGCGGGCTAGCGCAGGACACGCTCGACGCCTACACCGAGGCGCTCTCCGCGCCGTACAGCTCCTATCAGCGCTGGATCGAGACGCTGACCCAGGCAGGCCCGCGCCGCTAGGACTCAACGGCGTGTAGAAGGCCTCTCCCCCTCCCCCTGCCGGGGAGGGGGAGCCTTTTGGCAAGGTGAGCCGCTACGGGGCGCGGACTTCAACACCCGCGCTCACATATACACGCCGCCGTTGATGTCGAGCGAGCTCCCCGTGATGTAGTCGCCATCGACGATCAAAAAGCGCACCGCCCGCGCGACCTCGTGCGCGGTACCGACACGCCCCAGCGGGATGCGCTTGACGATCTGCTCCTTGACGTTATCAGGCACCTGCGTATACATCTCCGTCTCGGTGAAGCCGGGGCAGACCGCGTTCACCGTGACATTGAAGCGCGCCAGCTCGATGGCGGCGGTCTTGGTCAGGCCGATGATACCAGCTTTGGCGGCGGAATAGTTGGCCTGCCCAAAGTTGCCCGCCTTGCCCACGAATGAGCTGATATGGATGACCTTGCCGTGCTTCTGCTCCATGAAGTGCGGCAGCGCGGCCTTCATCGTGTAGAAATAGCCGTTCAGGTTGGTCTGCACGACGACATTCCAGTCCGCAATCGTCAGATTCTTCAGCGTGCGGTCAACGGTGATGCCGGCGTTGTTCACCAGCACGTCGATGCGCCCAAACTCGGCCACGGTCGTCTCGATCAGCCGCGCCGCTTGCTCGGCGTCCGATACATCCGCCTGCGCCGCCATCGCGCGGGTACCGCCATCGCGCAGCCTGGAGACGACCTCCTCAGCGAGGGTCGCGCTCTTCGCATAGTTGGCGACGATGCAGGCGCCGCCCGCGCCCAGCTCCTCGGCGATTGCGCGCCCGATCCCACGCCCCGCGCCAGTGACGACGACTACCGCGTCTTCCAGTTTCGCCATAGCAGCCCTCCGTTTCGCTCAGTGTTGGGGCGCGCATGTCGCCCCAACCAGCGCCTGCCCATGATGCTCTCGACGCCCTCACTCGGCCATGCTCTCGGCCATAAATGGCCGGAGCACGCGGACGCGGCTTGAAAGTCGCAATCCGCGCCTGCCTGCAGCGGCGAACGGAAGGGGCATGTATGCCCCAGCCGTCGCGTGCGTCGGCCATTCATGGCCGCGACTTCGCCCCCTCACGCGCGCCGTGCGTCGGCCATTCATAGCCACGATCTCGCGCTCTACGCGCCGCCCTCGTACTTGAAGGAGACTTCGAGCTTGATGCGATAGGTCAGCGTCTTGCCATCCTCGATGTGGATGTCCTGCTCGATGACTTTGCCGACTCGCAGGTCGCGCAGACTGTGAGCGGCCTGCGCAATGGCAGCGGCCGCCGCCTTTTCCCACGATTCGTCGCTGGCTCCCACCAGCGTGACGACCTTATACACGCTTTCCGCCATGATGTCCTCCATTCGCACGGGCGTCCGCGCAGGCGTCTCTGGCCTGCGCACGGCCCGCAACTGGCCCGACGACTGCCAGCCGCCACAGCGACGACTGGCGCCACGCTGGACAAACACACGGACTGCGAACGCCTCCTTTCCCGCGCCTTTCCCGCGCCTTTCCCGCGCCTCGCGGATGTTCCACTGGCGTCGCCGAGCGCATCCCACGCGGCTCGCGCTGCCTCACTCCCACACGCGCCTCCATCCTCATCCACCCGAAATCCGCCGCTTCAGTTGGCCTTGCCGCGCTCCTCCTCGGCGACCAGATCGCGCTTCAGCGCCTTGCCGGTCGCGGTCAGTGGTCAGCATCGCCCAGTACATCGTTGGCACGCCGCTGAGAAAGTTGGCCCGCTCTGTCAGATCAGATCGAGCGCGGCTCCAGGCTCGAAGCGCGTCAGAATCCTTCAGGTGATAGGCGAACTCCGGCGCGCTGAGCAGCGGATTGAGCGGCACGACCACCGCGCCCGCCTTGAACGCGCTATCCTCGATCACCATAGCAAGATTCAGCATGTCGCGCCGCCTTCTTGCGTGATGTCTCACCCACTGCTAGGTGAGACAACCTTCTCCGATCAGGCGCTACAACACATTTCCTACCTTGAGTCGCTCTGTGGCGCCGCTACCGGGCGCTCGCGAGGAATGAGTCGATGATGGGTCCTAGCTCCTGAGCTTGCAGTACGAGGCCGAGATGGCCGCCGTGGAAGATGTGGAGCTTCGAGCGCGGGATCAGCCGATGCATCATTTTGGCGTTGATGGGCGGGATGAGCCGATCATCGTCGCCTGCCACGATCAATGTACGCTGGCGTACGCAATGCAGCCAGGGGACGCTGGTCCATCCGGCGCCACCGAGCATCTGATACATATAGCCGCGCGCGTCGCCCGGACGCATCTGCTCGGCGAAGTCGCGTGCGAGGGCCGGATCGATCTCGCCGCCATAGATCTCCGGCGCGATGGCCTCCATATAGCCCGGCTCCGTGTAGCGCCGGGGCGTGGCCAGCTTGGCTAGCACGGTCGGGCTGCCCGGAACCATCAGCGCGCCCGTCGCCGTGCTGACCAACACCAGCTTGCGGCAGCGCCAGGGATGCTGCAACGCGAACTGCTGGGCGAGCGCGCCGCCCCACGAGATGCCCAACGAGTCCACGCGCCCATAGCCCAGCGTATCGAGCATGCGCCCCACCAGGAATGCCAGCGCCGGGAAGCGATAGGGCATTAGCGGCGTGGGCGAGCCGCCGACGCCCGGCACATCGAAGCGGATGGCTTCAATCGCCGGATCGAGCGCGTCCACGAACGGCTGGAGCAATTCGAGATTAGCGCCGATGCCGTTCATAATCAGCAGTGGCGTGCGCGTGCCGTCCCCCGGACGGATGCAGACATGCAGTCGCTGGCCCAGCACGCGGATGGTGCGGGTGATCTGCTCGTGGCCAGCCGACGTTGGCTGAGCGGTCGTCGCGGACGACATTGGCGCCTCACTTCTTTGTGTGGACGATACTAGGGCTGGGGTGACGCCCTCACCCCAGCAACATCGCCAGCGTATCAGCCACCAGCGCGGGCTTCTCCTCGCCCTCGATCTCCACGGTGTGGCGCGTCGTCATCAGCGTGCGTCCTGGTCCCTTGCTCTCCGCCGCGATCAGCGTCACATGGTCGCGGATGCGCGCCCCCGCCTTAACGGGGTTGATGAAGCGCACCTTGTCGGCGCCGTAGTTCAGCGCCGCCTGCACGCCAGAGGGAATCACACCCAGCGAGGAGTGCATGGCAGGCAGCAGCGAGAGCGTCAGGTAGCCGTGGGCGATGGTCGAGCCGAAGGGGCTTTCGCGTTTGGCGCGCTCCACATCCACATGAATCCACTGGTGGTCGCCCGTGCAGTCGGCGAAGGCGTTGATCTTCTCCTGGCTGACGGTCAGCCAGTCCGAGACGCCAAGCTCTATGCCGACATAATCGTTGATCGCGGCGAGGCTGAAACCGTCTGCCGTCATACGCCACTCCTTCTTCACCTGAGCGTCATCTGAGCGTCTTCATCGAGCGTCATCGCCAGAGCGGAAAGCGCGGGGATACCATGGCGCCTGGGGAAATTAGACGAACGCGCCCAGGCCCGTGATCGCGCGGCCCACGATCAGCGTGTTCATCTCGCGCGTGCCTTCATACGAGTAGATCGCCTCGGCGTCGGCGACGAAGCGCCCGACCTGATTCTCCAGCAGAATGCCGTTACCGGCCAGCAGCTCGCGTGCGTAGCCGACCGTCTCGCGGCACTTCGAGGTGCAGAAGGCTTTAGCGAGCGAGGCGTGTTCGTCGTTCATGACGCCAGCGTCCTGCATCTGCGAGAGACGCATCGTCATACACTCCGAGGCGACGATGTTGCCCAGCATTCGTACCAGCAGATCCTGCACGAGCTGGAAGCTGGCGATGGGCTTGCCGAACTGGTGGCGCTGGCGCGAGTAGGCCAGCGCGTGCTCATAGGCGCCCATCGCGCAGCCGACCGCCTGCCAGGCCACGCCCGCGCGTGTCATGCGCAGGACAGCAGCCGTATCGCGGAAGGAGCGCGCGCGCTGCAAGCGGTTGGCCTCGGCGACACGGCAATCCTTCAGCGTGATGAGCGCATTCTGCACGACACGCAGCGCCATCTTATCTTCCATCTTCTCGGCGCTGAAACCCGGCGTCCCCTTCTCCACCAGGAAGCCCTTGACCTGGTTGTCGGCCTCGTCGCGCGCCCAGATGATGGTGACATCGGCGAAGGTCGCGTTGCCGATCCACTTCTTCTGGCCATTCAGCACCCACTCGTCGCCCTCGCGGCGCGCGGTGGTGGTGAGGCCGCCAGACGCGCCGGAGCCGACATCTGGCTCGGTCAGCCCGAAGGCGCCGATCTTCTCCATGCGACGCATGGTGGGCAGCCACTGCTGCTTTTGCTCCTCAGAGCCGCAGAGGTAGATCGACCCCATCGCCAGCCCGCTATGCACGCCAAAGAAGGTGGCGATGGAGGGGTCGATGCGCGCCATCTCGACGGCGATCATGCCATCCAGCACGGTCGTCTTGCCGGGGAAGCCATAGCCCTGGTACGCGATGCCCGCGATGTCGAGCGCGGCCAGCTTGGGGATCAACTCGAAGGGAAACTCGGCGCGAATCCAGTAGCGTGTGATGATCGGCGCGACTTCCTCTTCCATGAAGGCGCGCACGCGCTTGAGGATCGCCTGATCCTCGGCGCTCATCGTGGCGGCGAACTGGTAGAAGTCGCCCGTGACCGGCGGGAGCGCGCCGCCGCGCTGCTTCGCTTTCGCTGACTTCTCTGCTGGCTTCTCTGACTTCTCTGAGGTGTGCGCTGTGGAAGGATGGCCCGTTTTGGCGCTGCTCATATGCGGAAAGCCCCTTTCGCTCCGTATGTGGCGAGCAGACGGCGCCAGAAATGCCTAGAAGTGATGCGAGCGCGCTGGGAAGAGTTCTCGTCGCGTCCGCCATCGGCGCCGCCTGCTACCCAGAATCCGTAGAATCCGCTGAATCCATTCGCCTGGCTGTCTTCCCGGAAGGTCGCGATCAGGTATCTCTAGTCTACGGTGGAGATAGCGCTTGCGGCAATGGCAAGCAATGGCAAGCGCTGGGACGACAAGCGCGTATCATGCCCGTATTGGGCGCATACGCGGCACGATTGCGCAATACTCAGCCATACCAGCCCTCCCGCCACGCCGGAGTCGCGTGCTATAATCCTAGTTGGCAAGTCGGGATTAACGTGTGACGTGTCGAGTTGTGTAGCCGCGCCTCCATCTGGGAGAGACTCATGGCGATTGAGATTACCGCGGATATGGTCATCCACGAAGTGGTGGGCAAGTATCCGCAGACGGTTAAAGTGTTTCAGGGTCATGGGCTGCCCTGCACCGCGTGTCAGGTGGGCGCGCGCGAGAGTGTGGCGGGCGGCGCTCGCACGCATCGGCTGGCGCTGGAGCCATTGCTCAACGACCTGAATCGTGTGGCCAATGGCCAGGAGGCCGAGGGCATCAAGCCCGCCGTCAAGGCGCCCGTTGGCCGGGGCATCCCGTTGAACATCATGAGCCAGGGCGCCACGGGGACGGGCATCCGCAACATCGTCGCCGTGATGAGCGGCAAGGGCGGCGTGGGCAAGTCGCTGGTGACGGGGCTGATCGCCATCTCGCTGCAACGCCAGGGCCTGAAGATTGGCATCCTCGACGGCGACATCACCGGCCCCAGCATCGCCAAAGAGTTTGGCGTGCGCGGCGTCCCCACCAAGAGCGAGGGCGGCATCGACGCGCTGCGCTCGGTCGGCGGCATCAAGATCGTCTCGATGAATATGTTCCTGCCCGACGCTACCGATCCCGTCGTCTGGCGTGGCCCGATGATCTCCAGCGCCATCAAGCAGTTCTATAGCGATGTGGACTGGGGCAAGCTCGATTTCCTGCTGGTGGACCTGCCGCCCGGCACCTCGGACGAGGCCATGACGGTCATGCAGTCACTGCCAGTGGATGGCGTAGTGATCGTCTCGTCGCCGCAGATGCTGGCCACCGAGATCGTCGTCAAGTGCATCAAGATGGTGCAGACGATGAAGGGCAAGGTCATCGGCCTGGTGGAGAACATGGCCTACCTGACCATGCCTGATGGCTCGCGCAATGAGCTGTTCGGCCCCAGCAACGGCGCGGAGCTGGTCGCCATGACCGGCGCGCCGCTGCTGGCGCAACTGCCCATCGACCCGGAGATCGCGATGCTCTGCGACGCGGGCAAGCTGGAGGACTACAACAGCGATTCCTTCGATACGCTGGCCTCCAACTTCACCAAGTCGCTCAAGCTGGCCGCCGCGCGCTAGGCGCCCGCCAACCGCGATAGTTCCTCGATATTCGCAAGCGACCCGCCTATCACACTCGATAGGCGGGTCGCTTGTCGTTGGACGTCGCCACTCTGGCGTACAACCTGGCGCACAGAGGCGCGTAGACAGGGCAGGAGATGAGACGCCACCCGCAACGAGGAGGACTGGCCCGATGGAACATCTATTCAGTCGCGCGCGTCGTTTCCCCGCTCCGGCGCGTGGCGCCGCGCTGGCCGCCACGCTGCTGCTCGCCGTCGCGCTGACCATGGCGCTGGGCGCAGCTTCGACGCCGATAGCGCAGGCCAGCGCCGCGATTCCCGCCATCTCCACGCTGCCCGCCTGCCAGACGTACACGCTGAGCCGCCATATCTACGATTGCGCCGGATTGCTGACCACGAACGAGGTGAGCGCGCTCGAAGCGAAGGCGCAGGCTGTGCAGCGCGCCGGAGCGCCGGTGGTCGTCTACTTGCAAGTCAAAGATTCCAGCCATGACCAGACCCTGCAAGATGCCGCCGACCTGATGGCGCGCTGGGATGTGGAGTCGCAGCCGGGCGCGAAGGATGGCCTCGTCATTGTGCTAAACCTGAAGCCGGGCGACCTGCGCCACGGCCAGGTGGCGCTCTACGCCGGCGCCACGCTGCTAGCGGGCGCGCTGCCGCAGGATGAGCTGAATCGCATCTATCAGGACGTGATGCTGCCTGATCTGGCGGCGGGCCAGACGGCCAGCGGCATCGGCGCGGGACTGGATGCGGCGGCGACCGATCTGCGCGCGGGCCATCCCGTGACGCCAGCGCCAGCCGGGCAGGGCGTCGCACGCGCCATCGGCACGATCCCGCTGAATATCGTGGCGGCGCTGCTGCTGCTAGCGTCGCTGGCGCTGGGGCTGACGGCGTGGCGGCGAGGGCGCGCGTCGGCGGCGCAGGCGCCCACGCCCTCGGCGATGCCACCGCAGGCGCTGGCTCCGGCGGTGGCGGGCGCGCTGGTCACCGGCCAGGTGGGCGGCCCGCAGATGGAGGCCACCATCCTCGACTTCGCGCGGCGCGGGCTGCTGGCTCTGGAGCCAGTCTCGCCACGCCAGGCGCAGATACGCCTGCTCGGCGACGGGCGCGGCCTCACGGGCTACGAGCAAGCGCTGTGGCAGGCGCTGGCCGCTCAGGCGAATCCGGAAGGCGTCATCCCCGCCGAGCGTATGTATCGGGTGAGGACGACATGGCAGCCCGCGACGGATGCCCTATGGGGCATGCTGCTCGACCGTGGCTGGTTCGATAGCCAGCGTGGCAAGAAGCGCATGCCTCTGATCGCGCTATTGGCGATCAGCGTCGCGCTGGCACTGGTCGGCGTGATCCTGGGCGCGCTGGCCCAGCAGCCGTGGCCTTTCATCGCGGCGGCCGTCTGCCTGATCGCCGCTGGTATCGCGCTGGGTTTCATGCTCGCGATTCCCGCCGTCACGCCGCTGGGCAGCGAAGTAGCGCAGGGCGCGCGCAACTATTTCGCTGGTCTGCGCGCCAATCTGCCTGACGCGAATGTCGGCGACGCGCTGCCGTGGCTGGTGGGCGCGGGGCTGGCCAGCGCCTTCGCGCAGCGCCTGCGCGCAGCTAGCTCCGTATCTGCCAATAACTTCGCGGCGATCTATCCCGTCTGGCTGCTGGCGCAGACCACCATGACGCCGCCCGCCTCATCGGGCGCGGTGGCGGGCGCGGTGGGCGCTGCGGCGGGCGGCGGTGGCGCTGGCGGCGCCTTCTGAGGCGC
>DATBTW010000099.1:0-16480 GCA_036559055.1 Ktedonobacterales bacterium | reverse complement strand
GGTGGTACGCATCTTGCATTGGCTTTCGCTGAGAACGCTAGCAAAGCGCACAGAATCAGCAGGTTCATGGAGAACGCAGGATGCGCGCAGATACACTCAAGGGGCGAGCGGCCGTCACGCTTGCCAACGCGGCCAGGATTGGCCACATCGACGACGCCCTCTTCGACGCCGACGATCGTACCGTGCTGGGCTTCCTCGTCAAAGCGGGCGCCTTCCATCGCACGGAAGGGCTGCCCCGCCCCAGAGTCTGGGCGATTGGCGCTGATGCCATCACAGTGGACGATCACTCGGCTGTCAATAGCCTGGATCACTTCTCCGAGCGGGCGGGCGCGCCACAGATCGGCGTGGAGGAGGTGTCGCGTGTGGGCGGTGTCATGATCATGCCAGATGCGGTCGCCGAACGGCTGCATCTGGCCCAGATATGATGGCTGTGAGCTAGCGCATGCCACATATCGACGCTGACTCGCTGAGTCACCTGCTGGGGATCTATGGCTACTGGGTGGTGCTCGTCTTTGTCGCCATCGAGAGCACCGGCATTCCGTTCCCCGGCGAGACCATGCTGCTGGCCGCCTCGATCTACGCCGGGACGACGCATCACCTTCAGATTATCTTCGTCATCATCGCCGCCGCCGCTGGCGCGATTCTGGGTGACAACCTGGGCTATCTGGTGGGCCGCGAGGGCGGCTTCCGGCTGCTGCGACGCTACGGGCGATTCATCCATCTGGATGAGCGCAAGCTGAAGCTGGGCGTGTACCTCTTCCGAAGGCACGGCGGCAAGGTCGTCTTCTTCGGGCGATTCGTCGCGGTGCTGCGCGCCTGGGCGGCCTTTCTGGCAGGCGTGAACCGCATGCAATGGCGACGCTTCCTGGCGTTCAACGCCGCCGGAGGCATCGTCTGGGCCACGGTCTACGGTATCGCTGGCTACTTGCTCGGCGCCAACGTCCAGCGCTTCGCGAGCGTCGTTGGCAAGGCCACGCTGGCGATTGTCGCGCTGGTCGTGGTGATCGGCGCGATCTGGCTCTGGCGCAATGAGCGCCGCCTCGCGGACAAAGCCGAACGCGCGCTGCCCGGTCCGCTCGACTCCTACGTGCGCCGACGGCCATCGGGAGCGCAGCCACCCGAGCCAGAGCGTGAGGCTGAGCCATCGGGCGGTGCGCGGCGCTGAGCGTGCGGCGCGCCTACGCCTGCGGTCGCTGCTTCTGGCGCCAGGCGACGATGGCCAGTGCCCCCGCGATGCCACCCAGTGCGACAGCGCCCAGCGCGCGTACCAGCCAGACATATTCAGGTATTGAACCGCCGCTGCCGGGATCGATCAGCGTGACGATGAAGAGCGTCACACCGACGACGATCATCACCACGGACATCAGTCCGAAGCCAATAGAGTAGAGTCTCGACATAGCGCGTTCTTCGTCCCCTCCTGCTCGATCTGCGGATAGCGTGGTCAGACTTCCGTCGCCTGGCGCAGCGCCGCCAGCTCGCGCGCGGTCAGCGGGCGTGTCTCGCCGGGTCGCAGCGTGCCCAGCGTCAGCGGCCCCACGCGCACGCGCCGCAGTCGCAGCACTCGGTAGCCCAGCGCATCGAACATGCGCCGCACCTGGCGATTGCGCCCCTCGTGCAGCTCCGCAGCGACCCACGTCGCGCCCGGCGCCTCGTCCTCCGCGTCATCCGCGTCATCCGCGTCATCCGCGCCGAGCAGCCAGGCGCGCGCGGGAGCCGTGGGGCGTGCCTCGCCCTCCAGCGTCAGCCCGCGCTCGAAGCGCGCCAGCGTCTCGGCGTCGGGTCGCCCGCGCACCAGGGCATGATATTCCTTGGTCAGGGCATAGCGTGGATGCGTCAGGCGCAGGGCCAGCGCGCCGTCGTTGGTCAGCAGCAGCAGCCCCTCGCTGTACTGGTCGAGCCGCCCGACGGGATAGATGCGCTCGTCGCGCCAGCGCGGCGGCACGAGATCGAGCACGATGGGGCGGCCCTGTGGATCGCTGACGCTGGTGACGACGCCAGCGGGCTTATTGAGCAGCAGATGGATGAGATGCTGGGGCGCCTGCACGCGCTCGCCGCGCACCCGCACCACGTCGCCGTCGGCGTCCACGCGCACGCCCAACTCGCGCGCCACGCGACCATTGACCGTGACCGCGCCTGCTGCAATCAGCTCTTCGGCGCGCCGACGCGAGGCTACCCCGCAGCGCGCCAGATACTTTTGCAGACGCTCACCGGGCTGGCCAGACTCGCCGTGGGGATCGCTCATGCGACCAGCGCGGCGAGCAGATTGACGATGCGCCCGCCGCTCTGCACAGGAGCGCTGACATCGGCGCGCGGCGGGAGGAAGCCGATGCGCAGGCTCTCGACAGGCTGCTCCACTCCGCGCAGCGCGTAGGCGATGCGCTCCAGCAGGTCGGGCGTGGTCAGGTCGAGCGCCTCGGCCAGCCGCTCCAGCGTGACCGGCGACGGATACTTCTTGCCGCGCTCGATCTCGCCGAGATAGACCACTGAGATGATGGCGCGGGCGGCAAACTCTTTGAGCGTCAGATCGCGTGCGCGCCGCTCCTGACGGATGACGGCGCCGACCGCCGCTTGCAGGTCATCCATGCTCATCGCTCCCTCAGCCGAACTGCGCAAGCGAGCATCCGCATGCCCCACGCTTGCCTACTGATACGCCAGCGGCGCCCTACCGATGCTCTTAGCATACCTTTCTGACGACGCATGCTAACAGCATCGGATTCGCCTTCAATTCTACGACGCGCGCCGCTATCGTACAAGCAGAACCAATCCAATAGCCGTGGCGCGACGCAGCGGCTACTCGAAGGGAGTGTACCAGATGTCACTGTGGTTTCACAGCGCCCGCACGCTGGCCGACCAGCCGCCGACGCAGCCGTTCTCGCTGCCCATTCCGATGGTCTACGAGCGCGACGCCGGTCGTGTTCAATGGGAGTATCGCGTGGTAGCGGTTGATCTGCGCGAGGAGCCGCCGCTAGACGACGAGCGTCTGGCTGCCCTCGGCGCGGAGGGCTGGCTGCTGGCGGGCGCCATCCAGCCGCCCACCGCGCGCGAGACCTCGCACACCATCATCTACTACTTCGTCCGCCAGGCCTGAGCGGAGAGAGGAGACGACCCATGGCCACCTACGACCCATCGGCGCCACTGGCGCGGGCGAGCGCATCCGCCGCCAGCCTGATCGTGCCGACCGTCATCGAAAATAGCTCACGCGGCGAGCGCGCTTATGATCTCTTCTCGCGGCTGCTGCGCGAGCGCATCATCATGGTGAATGGCCCCATCGAGGATCAGAGCGCGAATCTGATCGTCGCCGAACTGCTCTTCCTGGCCGCCGAGAACTCCGACCGCGAGATCAATATGTACGTCAATTCACCGGGTGGTGTCATCACAGCCGGGCTGGCCATCTACGACACGATGCGCTCGCTGCATTGCCCGGTCGCTACTACCTGCGTCGGGCTGGCGGCCAGCTTCGGCACGGTGCTGCTGATGGCGGGCGATCCGGGGCGACGCTACGCGCTGCCGCATGCGAAGATACACCTGCATCAGCCGTTGCTGCAGGGCGGGCTGGGCGGCCAGGTCACCGATATCGACATCCATGCGCGCGATCTGCTGCGCACACGCGACGTGATGAACGAAATCTATGCCTTGCACACGGGTCAGACGCTCGAACGCATCCGGCGCGACACCGAGCGCGACTTCTACATGACCGCTGAGGAGGCGCGCGACTACGGCATCATCGACGAGGTGCTGCCACTGGAAGACTGGAAAGCCCGCGCGAAGTAAGCGAGGGCCTCTCCCCCTGTCCCCCTTCTCTTGCGAGGGGGACAGGTTCTCTACATTGAGGAGTGGAGGAGCCATGCGGATTCTGCTGATCGGTGGGACGGCGTTCATGGGGCCAGCCGTGGCGCGCGAGTTGGTGGAGGGCGGCCATAGCGTCGCCGTCTACCATCGCGGGCAGACGGAGGGCGGCGTCCCGGAGGGCGTGACGCATTTCCACGGCGACCGCGACGCGCTGGCGCAGGCGCGCCCGGAGCTGGAGCGGTTCGCGCCCGATGTCGTCATCAACATGATCGCGCTGCTGGAGGCGCAGGCCGAGGCGTTCGTCCAGGCGCTCAGCGGGGTAGCGCAGCGCGCTGTCGTCATCAGCAGCCAGGATGTGTACCGCGCGTATGGTCGCATCATTGGCACGGAGCCTGGCTCGCCCGACGCCACGCCGCTGACGGAGGATGGGCCGCTGCGCGACCGTCGCTATCCCTATCGCCAGGAGTCGCCGCGCGCGGCGGATGATCCGGCGCGCTGGATGGACGACTACGACAAGATTCCCGTGGAGCGCGTTGTCATGAGCGCGCCCGCGCTGCCGTGCAGCGTGCTGCGTCTGCCCGCCGTCTATGGCCCGCGCGACAAGCAGCGCCGCTTCCACAGCCTGCTCAAACGCATGGATGATGGGCGCGCGGTGATCGCGCTGGATGCGGCGGAGGCCGGCTGGCGCTGGACGCATGGCTACGTGGATGACGTCGCACACGCCATCTGCCTGGCTGCGCTCGACCCACGCTCAGCCGGGCGCATCTACAATGTCGGCGAGCAGCAGGCGCTCTCGCTGGAGGAGCGCGCGCTGGCGGTCGGCGCGGCGGCGGGCTGGCAGGGCCGCATCGCGCATGTCGCCGCCGGACGCCTGCCCGAGGCGATGCGCATGGGCGTCGATCCGCAGCAGCCGTTCGTCTCCGACTCCAGCCGCATCCGCGCGGAGCTGGGCTATCGCGAGGTGACGGCGCCCGCCGATGCCTACGCGCGCACAGTGGCCTGGGAGCGCGAAAACCCGCCCGAACACGACGACCCTGCCGCCTTCGACTACGATGCCGAGGACGCCGCGCTGGCGGAGTGAGCGACTACCCCTGGGCGGCCTCATGTCCTTCATGGATGGCGAGACCGCGCCAGACCCAGCCCGCCGCCACCACCAGCAGGCATAGCCCCGCGCAGATCAGCAGCGCCAGCGCGGGGCCTGCGCGCTGCGAGAGCGCACCCGTCAGCAGATAGCCCATCGGCACGCTGCCATCGAAGAAGAGGGTGCAGACGGACATCACGCGGCCACGCAGATGGTCAGGCGCCACGAGCTGCACCAGCATCATCCCGAACTCGGCGTAGGAGGTCTCGGCGAATCCGACCAGCGCGATCAGCGCCAGCGAGAGCGGCGCGCTGTGCGAGAGCGCGAACACCCCCTCGACCACCGCGAATCCGACCGCCGCTGTGAGCACGCGGCGCGTCGTGGGCCGCCGATTGCCCCAGGCCATCCACAGCGCGGCCAGCAGTGAGCCTGCGGCCATGGCGGCCGAGAGCAGCCCGAAGCCGGTCGCGCCGATGTGCAGCACGTCGGTGGCGAAGAGTGGCAGCAACACATTGAAGTTCGATCCGAAGAGCAGCGCCACCCCCACCACGACGATCACCATGCTCACCGCTGGCGTCGCCCAGATGTAGGCGAACCCCTCGCCCAGGCTGGCCCACATGCCAGCGCTCTTGCCCTCGCTGCGGCGCGACTGGCCATGCAGCTCGCCGACGCGAATGAAGACGAGCGCGGCGAGCGGGGCCAGATAGCTGTACGCATTGATCAGGAAGAGCGTCTGGACGCCGGTCGCCGCGATCAGCACGCCGCCCAGCCCTGGGCCGACCACGCGCGCCAGATTGCCCAGCGAGCTATTCAGCCCTACGGCATTGGGCAGATCGGCGCGACCCACCAGCTCCATCACAAACGCCTGCCGCGTGGGGCGATCCAGGCTGTTGGTGAGGCCCAGCAGCAGCGCCAGCGCGTAGAGATGCCAGAGCTGAATTGTGCCGCTGGCGATCAGCGCCCAGAGCGCGCCCGCCTGGAGCATCGAAAGCGTCTGCGTACAGAGCAGGATGGTTCGCTTGGGCCAGCGGTCGGCGAAGACGCCGCCAAAGAGCGCGAAGAGCAAGATGCCCAGGTATTGCAGCGCGCCTACCACGCCGAGCTGCAGCGGGCTGTGGGTCAGCTCCAGCACCAGCCACGCCTGCCCAATCACCTGCATGTAGGTTCCCGTGACCGAGATCATCTGGCCAAACCAGAACAGGCGGAAGTTGCGCTGGCGCAGGGCGCTGAACGCGCGCACCGGGCCGCGCGGCTGCGCTGGGGGCGTAGCGACCTCGGGGGCTGGCTGCGTCACAGTGCGCGACTCCTCTTCCATCTGGTTTGAGGGCAACGGCTCGCCATTGTATCAGAGGCGTGCGTGCGGAGGCAAGGGCGCTGATGGGGGTAGAGTCGCGGCCATGAATGGCCGACGCACGAATCGACGGGCATGAATGCCCAACCATGCGCCGCCGCAGGCAGGCGCCCGCCTGCGGCTTTCAAGCCGCCGTCTGCGTGCTCCGGCCAATGATGGCCGAGAGCTACGCCTCCACTCTTGACAACCGCGCTCATTCGTGTCTACAATAGTTACAGATAGAGACGGCGAGAGGAGGAACACGATGCGCGCGAATACCCAGTTCGCCATCGCCATCCACATCCTGACACTGCTGGCGCTCGCTGATGAACCGCTCGTGACGTCGGCGGAGATGGCGAGCAGCGTCAACACGAATCCAGCCTTCCTGCGGCGTATCCTCGGCGACCTGAGTCGCGCGGGGATGGTGGAGTCGCAGTCGGGCGTTTGCGGCGGCTGGCGATTGCGCCGCACTCCCGACGACATCAACCTGCGCGAGATTTTCCGCGCGGTGGATGAAGGTCATCTGCTCGCCATGCACCACGACCCCAACCCCAATTGCCCGGTCGGCGCCGTCATCCAATCCACGCTGGAGACGTACTTCGGCGAGGCGGAGACGGCGTTCGAGCGGACGCTGGCGGGGCGCACGCTGGCGCAGGTCGTGGAGACGGCGCAGACCACATCAGCGCGGGAGGCGTCATGAGGCGCCAAACTCACTCGACCAGTACACCCGATGCGGCTCAAGCGCGATGAGCGACGTGAGGAGGATGCAGAAGCAATGAAGATCGTACTCTTTGGCGCCAGCGGGCGCATCGGCCAGCGTATCGCCCAGGAGGCGCTCAATCGCGGTCATACTGTCACAGCGGTCGCGCGCACTCCGGAGAGCGTGCCACTCCAGCATGAGCGGCTGACCACGCAGGCGGGCGATGTGCGCGATGCCGCTTTGGTGGCGCGGTTGGCGGCGGGCCACGACATCGTGGCGAGCGCCGTCGCGGCGTCGGGCGGACAGGGGCCGCAGATGCTGGTGGAAGCGGCGCACGCGCTGCTCACCGGAACCACGAGCGCTGGCGTCGCACGCCTGATGGTCGTAGGCGGCGCGGGCAGCCTGGAGGTGGCGCCCGGCAAGCTGCTGCTCGACACGCCCGACTTCAATCCTGCATGGCGGCCCGGCGCCCTCGGCCACCTCGAAGCGTTGCAGGTCTATCGCGCCGAGCCGGCGCTCGACTGGACCTGCCTCAGCCCGGCGGCGTTCATCGCCCCTGGCGAGCGCACCGGCCACTACCGCACTGGCGGCAATAGCGTGTTACGCGACGCCAACGGCGAGAGCCGCATCTCGATGGAAGACTTCGCCATTGCCTTTGTGGACGAGATCGAATCGCCCAGGTTCCCACGCCAGCGCTTCACCGTCGCCTATTAGCGCACGACGACGCGCCACGACCTTTTGAACAGCTTGCCGGAATGCAACCCTTCCGGAGAAACGAGAGCCATCACATGACCACCCCAGATCAGCAAACCCACGACGCCACAGCGTCCCATACCTCCATCGATCCCGCGACGCAGGTGGGGCTTGTCTCGCTCACCGTCGCCAATCTCGACCGCTCGCTCACCTATTACACCGAGGCGCTCGGCTTCGCCCTGCTGAGTCGCGAAGGGCAGACCGCCATTCTGGGCGCGGGCGACGCGCCGCTGCTGGCCTTGACCGAGTTGCCCGGCGCGAAATACTGGCCCGGCCGCAACACCGGCCTCTATCACTTCGCCATCCTGCTGCCCACGCGGCTCGATCTGGCGCGCTCGCTGATTCACATGCTGGAGTTTGGGCTGCCGTTCCCCGGCCAGTCTGACCACGCCGTCAGCGAGGCGCTCTATCTGACCGATCCCGATGGCAACGGCATCGAGATCTATCGTGACCGCCCGCGCTCAGAGTGGGGGTGGAACGGCGAGACCATCCACATGACCATCGAGCCGCTGGATGTGCGGGCCATTCTGGCCGAGGCGGCGGCGCAGCCCGCGCCGTGGACCGGCCTGCCCGCTGGCACGCGCCTGGGCCACATGCACCTGCAAGTGGGCAATATCCAGCAGGCGGCGGAGTTCTACTCTGGCGTGCTGGGCTTCGACATCACCGCGCAGATGCCCGGCGCGCTCTTCGTCTCGGCGGGCGGCTATCACCACCATCTTGGCCTGAATACGTGGCAGAGTCGCGGCGCTGGCCCGGCGCCTGCGGGAACGGCGGGGTTGCGCTTCTTCACACTGGAGCTGCCCGGCGAAGAGGCCCGCGCCGCCGTGGTGGAGCGCGTGCGCGCCGCTGGCCTGGAGGCCTCCGAGATAGATGGAGCCATCGCCGTGCGTGACCCATGGAACAATGTCGTGCTGCTTGGCATCGGCCCTGCGTCGGATGCGCAGTCGATAGCGAGGCTCAGCGCGGCGCAAGCCTGATAAGATCAGGCATTCTGGATGGGGCATCGTCGCAGCGCTCGCAGCGCGACGGCGCCCCTTTTCGGATGGACGCCACGCGAGAGGAAGGAGTGTCCGGATGGGCATTACGATCATAGGCGCAGGCAATATGGCGCGTGGCATCGGCTCACGCCTGGTGGCGGCAGGTGAACCACTCACCATCATGGATCGCACACCAGAACATGCGGAGGCGTTGGCGCACGACCTGCAGGAGCAGGCGACGTCGGGCGCGACCGTCACCACAGCCCCACTTGGCGGGCCGATCAAGGACAACACCGTCGTCCTGGCGCTGTACTATCCCATCGAAAAAGAGGTCGTCCCGCAACTACGCGAGCAGTTGGCGGGCAAGACCATCGTCGAGATCACCAATCCGCTGAATGAGACCTTCGATGATCTGGCGACGCCACCCGGCACATCAGCCGCCGAGGAGGTCGCGGAAATGGTTCCGGACGCGCATGTGGTCAAGGCGTTCAACACGACCTTCGCTGGCACGCTGACGCAGGGTCAGGTAAAAGGTGTACGGCTCGATGTCTTCCTCGCCAGCGATGACGCCGACGCCAAGACGCATCTCGGCGCGATCCTGGCGTCCGGCGGCCTGCGCCCGCTCGATGTCGGCCCGCTCAAGCGGGCACGCCAGCTCGAAGGGCTGGGGCTGCTGCACATCGGGCAGCAGTTCTCGCTCAATACTAACTTCGGCAGCGCGGTGAAGATCATCTCGTAGCTGCGCGCCCCCACCCCAAGCCCCTCCCCCGCTGCGGCGGGAGAGGGGCTTTCGGGCGCTTGGCTCCCCACTCTCGCGAGGCGGGGGAGGGGCTTGGGGTGGGGGCTTCTACCGCGCCAGCAGCATCGGGATGATGACAGCGGCGTCGGGCGATCCCCAGCCGGTGCTGTAGTCCCAGCCGGGCGTCGCCTGATAGTAGAGATTGCCACCCGCGGTGACATCGTGGAACGGCGCGCCCGCGCCACTGTTCCCTGCTGAGCCGATGGTGTACAGCGCGGGATTCAGGAAGCCCAGCTTGCGATGGCCCTGCTGATTTGCCAGCGCGATCAGCCCCGCCCAGAACGGCGCCGCCGCGCTGGTGCCGCCCACCACCGTCCAGCAGTCATTGCCAGAGCAGCCACTATCACCGCTATAGTAGACGCGATAGCCCGTCAGCGGGTCAGCGTCCGCTGAGACGTCAGGCGCCTCACGCGCACCATTGCTATAGCTGTTGTCCACGCCGGGGCCATTCTGCCACGACGGGCGATTATAGATCGCGCTCACGCCGCCACCGCCGCCTGCGCTCTCCAGCGGGCCTTCCCAGCCGTCCTCGCGACCGTAGCCGTTGCCTCCGCTGGCGGAGAAGTACGCTGTGCCGCCCACCGCCGTCACGAATGGGCTAGCGGCGGGCAGATCGACCGAGAGATGGTTATCCTGACAGCCATAGGCGCCGGAGTCACCGCTGGAGACCAGCACCGACATCCCCTGCGCATCGGCCCGCTGAAAGGTCGCATCCAGCGCGTTCAGGAAGCCGCTGGCCGAGGAATTATCCACGCCCAGCTCGCATGCGCCCAGGCTGATGCTGACGATCTGCGCGCGATTGTCGCTGACGATCTGATCAAACATCTGCGTCAGGCTGTTCAAGTCGGGGCCGCTCTCATAGGCGATAACGTTGGCCTTGGGCGCGATGGCGTGCAGCACCTCGATATCCAGCACTGGCTCCGGGCTTTGCGTATTCGAGCCGCCCGCCACTTTCACCACCTGCACGGGCGGGCTGGCGAGCGCGAATGCGCTGTCGTAGATGTCCACATCAGACTGATTGAAGCGATCAATCTCAGCGATGGCGACGGTTTCGCCTGAGCCATCCATCCCCTGCTGGATGATGGGATTGACATCGTAGGCCGCGCGCAGCGCCGAGGGGTCCAGCCCACCACCCGACACATCCTGTGGCGCGAGTGAGAGACGCGAGCTACGGCGCAGCACGGCGGGGCGCGTATCCAGCCCCACCACGCCCGCCACCAGCGAAGCCAGCGCGGTGGGCAGGCGCGGCACGCCGTCTGCCGCGACATAGCGGGCGCCATCGGCGGCGCGATAGTCGTAGAGACGGACGCCGAAGTCGGCCTCGATCTCGGCCACGGAGCCGCTGGCCTCAGTCAGCCCGGAGGCGTCGCTGGTAGCAGTGACCGTCAGCCCCAGCCCTCGCAGCGCCGCGACCACCGCGTCGCGCTGCGTCGCTCTCGGCCCGAACGCGGCGGCATATTGCGCTGCGGTCAGATAGTGGTGGTACTGGGGCGATTGCGGATTCTCGATCGCGACCAGCAGCGCGCTCAGGCTGGCGGAGTCGTGGCTGCGCAGTGGAAACGAGAGCGAGAGCGTGCGCGCCGGATCGGTTGGCCGCAGCCGCACGGCTGCTCCCGCTGGCGTGGCCGCTCGCGGCGGTCGGCTGGCGCGCGGCGTCCGCTGGCTGGGTGCGAAGGCGAGCAGGCTGACGAGCAGCGTTACGCACAGCCCGCCCGCGAGCGCCACGCCAGCCACGGCCCAGCGCCGTCGCGCCAGGCGATCACCGTTGCTCGCCATACGTTTCCTCCTGCTCGCTCTCTCTCCACCGAAGTCCACTCAAGTCCATTGGACGCTGTTTACCAGATGGTCGTAGTCCTGGTTGGGCACGATGCTGGGATCGGGGCTATTCGGGTCGAGCGGGCTGAGGGCGATGAAGACGATCCCCGTCGAGCCGCGCACGGTGGCCATGAAATCGAGATAGACGGGCTGATCGGGCGCGTTGGCCTGCGAGACGGTCGCGGCGTAGGCCTCGCCGCTGCCCGCGACATAGCCAATCTCAGCGCCGTTGATCGGCCCCTGATCCTGGGCGCCCGTGAATTGGCCAGAGTTGAGATTGTCGTTGATGGCGCGCTGCACGAGTTGCTGGCTGGTCTCCCCTGGCGAGATGGAGACGCTCTCCAGCAGGGCGCTCACCTGGCCAAGCTGGCTCTGCGCCACCAGCGTCGCGCTGTGGGCATCCGATGAGCCGAGTGACCACGGATCGAAGTAGGTGAAGGAGAAGCTTTTCAGCGAAACGGTGTGGCCATTCGAGGTCAGGCGGCCCGGCGGCGGACAGTTGGCGGAGCAAGGCGTCGGGGTGTCCTGCGCCACTGGAATTGGCCCGCCGCAGGCCAGCATCGGCAGCGCCACAGCGGCGACCAGCAGGATCAGCGCGTGCAGCGGCCAGCGCGTGCGTGCGGTCATTGCGCGCCTCCTTCTGGGCCTGCCGGGCCTGCCGCTGGGGGGGCGGCGTCCGGGGTGGGCGGTCGCGCCGCGCCGCGCTTTGGACTGGCGCGCAGGGCGACACCGCACTCGGCGCAAAAGGCGAGGTCGGGCGTGAGGCGCTGGCAGGTGGGGCAGCGAACCATGTCGGCGACGCCTTCGGCCTCGGCTCCCTTCTCCAGCAGGCCCATGTGCAGGCCGATGCGCGCCAGCAGCAGCAGTCCGGCGGCGGCGAGCAGATACCACACGAATGAGCGTGTTGGCCCAGGAATGAGGTCAGTCAGCAGGCTCGGCGCGACCTGCCCCACCGCCGCCGCCAGAATCGCGAACCACAGCGAGGTGGCCAGCGTATGTGGACGCTGCCGCACGCGCGGATCGCGGCGCAGCCAGATCGCGGCGCAGATCAGCCCGGTGGCGGCGGCATAGAGCAGCGGTGTCAGCAGCGCCACCCGCAAGGTCGGCAGCGCCCAATCGAAGACGCCGCCACCGCGCTGAAGCGGCCCGGTGATAGTCTTCCAGGCGTAGACGACGCTCTGCGACGCGGCGAAGCCCATCGCCGACGCCACGCCAAACACCAGCCCATCCAGAATATCGCTGAAGCGCGGGCGGATGAGAAAGAGGATCAGCGGCCCCACCAGCATCAGCAGTTGGCCGAGCAGTGGCAGCAGCACGGCGGTGAGCAGCACATACGAGCTACTGGGGCCGCCTGTCAGGCTGAGGGAGCGCTGCCCGATAAGGGTGCGATAGAAGCCCAGGCTCATCGCCGCGCCCAGCACAGCCCCTGCGATGAAGGTGAGCACCAGCACGATAACTGGCTCATCCTCATAGACGGCGACATCCACGAAATAGATGAGGTAGAGCACGGGCAGCAGCGCGGCGCCCAGCACGATGGCGATGGGAGCGTAGCGGCCTAGCGCGATCCCCACCACCGCCAGCACGCCGATCAACAGCACCCAGCGCGCCAGCGTGGCGCGGCGCGGTGGCAGATGCGGGAAGAGCGTCGAGATGAGGGCAGGGGCGAAAAGCGATTCGCGTGGGTCGGCGGCGTAGGCGTGGGCGCGCATCCGCCCGCCATGCTGCGCCGGAACCTCGCCGCCTTCACCCTGCGGCAACCGCGCGCCGCAGAAGCCACAATAGGCCCCCGGTGGCGTCTCTCGCCCACACTGCGGGCATCGCATGCGCTCACCCCTCCTTATCGTCGGCGCCACGCCACAGCGCCTCGTGTCCAGAGGGCGCAGCGCGACGAAACCTTGGCGACACTGATCGTGCGGTGGACCGTAATGGAGGTGACAACTCCCCACGGCTACAGCCGGGGGCTTCTCAGTTCAACCGGCAACCCAGCGGTTCCCGTCCCTGAAGGCAGTGCCCCTGCCTGTTTGATGTTCTTGGCGGCATTCACGTCGCGGTCCTCCACCAGCCCGCAGGAAGGACAGAGATGGGTACGCACGCTCAGACTCTTCTGGACGTACTCCCCACACCGACTGCACTTCTGGGAGGTGAAACGCGCGGGGACTCGTACCACCACGTGACCGGCTCTCTCAGCCTTATCCGTGAGGATGTCGAGAAACGCACTCCAACTGGCGTCGTGAATGCTCTTGGCAAGCGAATGGTTGCGCGCCATCCCCGCCACGTTCAGGTCTTCGACACAGATGCAGCTATACCGCTCGGCATAGTGCTTGGCCGTCTTGAAGTGAAAATCACGGCGTTGTCGTGCAATCGTGAGATGCTTTTTCGCCACCTCACGTTTTGCTTTGCGGCGGCGATGGCTGCCCTTTTTGCGGCGGTCACTGATCTGCTGGGCCTTGGCCAGCCGTTTCTGCCCACGCCGATAGCAGCGCGGGTTCGCCACCAGACCGCCCTCAGAATCGGCCAGGAACACCTTCAACCCCACGTCCAATCCAATATCGGAATGCTCACAGAGCGGTTGAGGCGTCTCAGGGGTGCGCTCATGGACACGCCCATACTCATCTTGCGGCGTCGTCTCGCACACGATCAGCGCGTACCAGTGGCCATCCGCGCGCACGACGAGATGCGCCGTGACGGGCGTCCCTTCCAGCGGACGATGCAGCTTGATCTTGAGCAGCCTGCCCAACTTGGCAGGGACATGCAGATGCGCGCCGTCATCGTCAAGCCAGACATCACGGCTCACGGCGTACTGGCGCAACTGAATCGAGTGCCAGCGATTGGGCGTCTTGAAGCGCGGGAAGCCGACCGGCAACCCCAAGTCTTTCAATTGGAGATAGCGTTTGAGCGCCTTGCTGAGTCGGTCGGCCAACGTCTGCACCGTGGTGGCAGGCACCTGCTCACCACCACGCCCCTTGAAGCGCGCCGTCAGGTCGTACTTCGAGGGGAACGTGCTATCCACTTCATACTGCGCTTTCAGCGTCGCCAGCATCTCGTTATAGATGGCCCGCGACTCGATGAGGCAAGCCATCAACTGCTGGCGCTGTGCGCGGTTGGGATACAGACGATACTCAAACGTTCTCACATCCTAATTGTATCTCATAGAGCATGGGAACAGCAAGTGCCAGATACCCTGTCGCCTGCGGGCGACGCGGCTTTCACCCCATGCCTCAAGGCAGGGGCACTCAGCCGCACTCATTGGTAGTGTACACCACAGCAACAAACCAGCGCAGGCGCGCGCCCGGCGTGAAGGTGGCGCCCGTGAAACCTTACCGTGCGCGTGAAGGATATGGTACACTGAAGGTGGCGCCTCTCTGCCACAGCGGTTATGTGGCACAGGGGGCGCCCCAGTTTTGGATGGAAAGTAGGTTTCCCCTATGGGTAGCGCACGGCCAGTCGCTCTGAGTGGCAGGTCAGCGAAGCATTCGACCACGTCAACGCAGACGGCTCCGGTCAGTGACGGCTACAAGTGGATCGCGCTCTCTAACACCACGCTCGGCGTGCTGATGGCGACGATCAACTCCAGCATCATTCTCATCTCGATGCCCGCCATTTTTACCGGCATCGGCATCAATCCCCTCGCCCCCGGCGAGACGAACTATTTCCTCTGGATGCTGCTCGGCTACATGGTCGTGACGGCGACTCTGCTCGTCACCTTCGGGCGTATCTCCGACATGTTTGGCCGTGTCAAGCTCTACAATCTCGGCTTTGCGGTCTTCACCGTCGGCAGTATCCTGCTCTTCATCACCCCTGGCTCTGGTAATACCGCCGCGCTGGAGATGATTATCTTCCGGCTGATTCAGGGCGTCGGCGGCGGCTTTCTCTTCGCCAATAGCGCGGCCATCCTGACGGACGCCTTCCCGGCGCACCAGCGTGGCATGGCGATGGGCATCAACCAGATGGCTGCCATCATCGGCTCGTTCCTCGGGCTGATTCTGGGCGGCGTGCTGGCCATCATCAATTGGCGGATGGTCTTCCTCGTCAGCGTGCCATTCGGCATCTTCGGCACGATCTGGGCCTATCTGAAGCTGCGCGAGACGGCGACCATCCGCGGCAACCAGAAGCTCGACTGGGCGGGCAACGTCACCTTCGCCATCGGGCTGACCACGCTGCTGCTGGGCGTCACCTATGGCATCGAGCCGTATGGCTCGTCGCCGATGGGCTGGGGCAATCCCTGGGTGATCGCCGCGCTGGTGGGCGGCGTGGTGATGCTGGGCGTCTTCGTCCTCATCGAGCTAAAAGTCGCCGACCCGATGTTCCGCCTGGAACTTTTCAAGCGGCGCGTCTTCACCTGGGGCAATATGGCGGGCTTCATGTCGGCGTTACAGCGCGGCGGATTGCAGTTCATGCTGGTGATCTGGCTGCAAGGCATCTGGCTGCCGCTGCACGGCTATAAGTTCGAGGATACGCCGCTGTGGGCGGGCATCTACATGACGCCGCTGCTGGCAGGCTTCGTGGTGTTCGGGCCGCTCAGCGGCTGGCTCTCGGATCGCGTCGGCGCGCGCGCGTTCATGTTCTTCGGCATGATGATCAACGCGGTGGGATTCATCGGGCTGACACTGCTACCCGCCAACTTCGACTACAAGTGGTTCTTCCTCCTGCTGCTGCTGCTGGGCATCGGCCAGGGACTCTTCGCCGCGCCCAACACCACCGTGGTGATGAACAGCCTGCCGCGCGAGCATCGCGGCGTCGGTTCGGGCATGCGCTCGACCTTCCAGAATGGCGCGGCGCTGCTGAGCATCGGCGTGTTCTTCAGCATCGTCACGGCGGGGCTGGCCAGCGCGCTGCCACTGGCGCTGACGGCAGGGCTATCGCCGACCGGCCTCCCCGCCGCGCTGATCGACAAGATCGCGCATCTGCCACCAACGGCGGCGCTCTTCGCGGCGTTTTTAGGCTACAACCCGATGGGAACGCTGCTGCCAGCGCCCGTGCTGCACGGGCTGCCCGCCGCCTCGCAGACGCATCTGCTGAGTCAGCAGTTCTTCCCGAACCTGATCGCGGCGCCCTTCATGGATGGCCTGCGCGTCGTGTTCTATGTCTCGGCGGCGCTCAGCGTCCTCGCGGCCCTCGCCTCACTGGTTAGGCCAGAGCGAACCGCAGTCGTCGACGCGCCAGATGAGATCGCCGAGGGCGCCATCGCGGTGAGCGAGGATCCCGCCGCCACCAGCATCATCGAAGAGGACGAGGC
>DATBTW010000098.1:0-10899 GCA_036559055.1 Ktedonobacterales bacterium | reverse complement strand
GCGCGCTGACCCCCACGCCGCAGGACGCCGCGCGGGCGACCGCGCATCCGTGGCCAGAGCCAGATGATTACCTCATCCCCGCTGCGGATTGGTCAGCCCGCCGCGCCTACGCCTTCGCCTGCGGGGTCAGCGGGCGCGAGCAGCCCATCACGCTGGTGGCCGCCGATGGCGCGCGTTTCCGCCTGCGTGAGCTGCTGGGCTACGATCCCGACGCCGCGCTGGCTACGCCCTGGCGCCGGGATGGCGACCGCCTCACGCTGGCCTGCGCGCCGGGCGTCCTGCGCTGCCGCATCGCCGAGGACGCGAGCTAGCCGCGCGGCGGCGCTGCATCGGGCCGCCAGAGATAGAGATGGAAGCTGGTGAGCGAGCGGAACCCCTGCCGCTCGTAGATCGGCTGCCCCATCGCCGAGGCTTGCAGGATGCCGACGTGATAGCCGCGCGCTTTAGCCGCCAGCAGCGCCGCCCTGGTCAGCGCCTCGCCGATGCCTCGGCGGCGCGCGGATGGCGCTGTAGCCACCGCATACACGCCGGCTACGCCCGCATGCAGGAAGAGCTGTGCGGTCGAGACTGGCTCGCCATCCAGCCGCCCGAGGAAATACTGCCAGGTTCCGTCGGGGTGCGCGAGCTGACGCCTGCCCAGCGCCACCAGCGGCTCCTGCATCACCTCTGGCACGCCGTAGCCCGCCCGCAGCGCCGTGGTGAAATCTTCGATCTGCTGTGGGCTGGTGACCTGCTCGATGACGAGCGACGCAGGCGCGTCGTGCGTCTGGCGTAGCTCGTTCAGTGCGACGGCCATCCCTGGCATCGCGCCATCATCCTCCAGCCCGCGCTCTAGCAGGCGCGCGCCGAGGTCGGCAGGCGTGCTGGATGGCCCGACCCACCAGAACATCGGGTAGTCGCGCTCCCGGAAGGGCTGGAGCGCCGCCGCGATCTGCGCATCCATGTCGCCAGCGGCCAACCGCGCCCGCGCCACGCCATTGAACAGCTCGAAGGGTATGCCCGCGATGTAGGTCAGGCGGTCGGGAGTAGCGCGCTGCTCGCCGCCAGAATCCACCGCATAGCCCGCATAGGCCGCGTAGGTGTTGGCCTCCAGCCCATCCAGCAGCCGGGGATCATCCAGCCCGCGCACGAGGTCTGCGCTGTCTGTATCGCGCTGCTGCGGTGTGTTCATGTCTGTGCCTCCCCTCCCCACCTTGGCCGAACGTCGCGTCCGAGGCCTGCGAGGCATGATACGCCCGCCGTCGCCGCCAACGCCAGCGCCTACGCCCAATTGCGGGGGCGGCGCTGGGCTATGATGGCGCGGGGCAGCGCGTCGAGCAGGTGGCCACCAGCAGCGGCACGACGACCACCACGAGCTATGTCGGCAGCCTGGAGGAAGTGGCCACCACCGGTGGGACGACCACCACCACGGCGTACTATGGCGGGCTGGCGGAGAGCGTCAACGGCACGCTCAGCTACCTGCTCAGCGACGGGCTGGGCAGCGTCTCGGAGAGCGTCACCACCAGTGGCGCCGCGAGCGCTACCCAGCTCTACGGCCCCTACGGCGGGGTGCGCTACGCCTCAGGGACGCTGCCGACCAGCAAAGGCTTCACGGGGCAGCGCGCGGACAGCGCGACGAGCGGGCTGGACTATTACGGCGCACGGTATTACGATCCAGTGGCCGGGCAGCTCACCAGCGCCGATACGACGCTGGCGGGTGGGCTGAACCGGTATGCCTACGTGGCGGGGAATCCGGAGACAGCGACTGACCCGACGGGACACTGCCCGTGGTGTATTGCGGGCGCGATCATCGGCGCAGTTGTTGGCGCTGGGATCGTCTATGGCGTCCAGGTCTATAACAACTACCAGAACGGCGCATCGAACCCATGGGGCGATAACATCGATTGGGGCGCCGTCGCCATGGGCGCGCTGGCGGGCGCGTTTATTGGCGCCACCATGGGCGCAGGCGCGACGGCCGCCGCTGGAGTGTTCGCGGCAGGCGGATCGGCAGGAGCAGCAGCGTCCGCTGGCGCGGGAGCCGCCGCCGTGTACGCCGGGTATGGTATTGCGCCCACCGTCGCTGGGGCTGAAGCTTCCGATGTAGAGCTAGATGCCGAACTTGGTCTCGCAGGCAATCGCGCGGCGCGCACCGATCCCGCTTCCTCGGCGCCGCCCGTCAGTGACGGCGAACCTCAGGATGCCACTCCAAGTGGCGCGGTCTGGTACAATCGCCATGGGCAACTCACCAACGGCGCGTATACGGTGGATGAGTCGGGCATGCAGCCACACCTGCCATTTACCGAAGCCGCGCGCCAGGTAGATCCAGAGAATGGGTTGTTGAAGAGCGTCTTCCTCAGCGACATCGACGCGCATAAAGCGGTTCTCGATGCAGCCATGTATGCAGACAATCAAGCGCTGTGGAACGCCGAAACTGGACAAGCAGACGTACCCGTCACTAATGGGCCGACGGGCGTGGATGGCGCGAGTGGCCAACTCGTGAGTGGCATCACCGTCAGCCGCTCACACACCAACTTCGTACGTGGCTGGCCCAACGAGGTACCATGATCACAGATCTCACAGCGAGCATGCAGACTGCCCTCTCGGACCGCCAGCAGTGGGTTGCCGCATATGTGTCTGGAGACTTGGAACGAGATTTAGAGGTAGCTTGTCAGACTGCCCAGCTCCGAGTCTTCAGACGATGGACAAACGATGAAGCGTGGGCATTTCTCAAAGACGCCGAGGAGCGACCCGCTGCCTGTCTCTGGAGACGCGCGCCGTTCGGGTTTGTGACGACAGCGGCGCCAGCGGAATTGCGCGCGTTTCTGACTAGCTGGCAGGCGCAGTTGATCGAGGTGGCGGACTGGCAGACCTCGTTGTTTTCTCTCGATCTCGAGGACATGGAACCGTACCGACTGTGGCTCGACTGGCACACTATTCCAGAGGCCGTCTCGCCTTCCGAGATGACACTACTAGATCTGGTCTATGCGACGCACTGAGTATTCCAGATTACGAACCATGCCGACGCCGCCACCGTCGTGGGCACGGCCTGGACGGCGAGCTACGATGCGGCGGGGAGATGACCTGCCGCGCGGCGAGTAGCGCCACGACCTGTGCCGACTCCAGCCCGACCGGCGCGCCGCTCGCCTACGACAACGCTGGGTAGCAGCCCCACCCAGCGCATGCCGACACCGCCACATCACTTGCTTGCGATGTGGCGGTGTCTCGCGTCCGATGGCTACTCGGCGGATTGCGCCTTGCCGTTGGCGCTGGCTTTGGATTGCGCCTCCAGCGCGTCGAGGCGCTCGCGCAGCTTGCGGTTGTCCTCACGCAGCGTGTCCAGGTCGGCGCGCAGTTGGCGGGCCTCGTCGCGCGGAGCGTCGCCGCGCTGGATGGCCGCGATGGCTTCGCGCGCGGTGCGTACCGCCCGCTCATCCGGCGATTCCGCCACCACGCGCTGCAGCGCGGGCAGCGCGCGCGCATCGCCCCACGCCGCCGCCGCGCCGCACGCCGAGAGCAGCGCCATCTCCCACGGATCGGTCAGCGCCACGCTGAGCGCCTCCACCGCCCGCGTGCGCGCTTCTGGCTGATCGACGCGCTTCGTCCCCGCCAGAATGCGCAGCCCGCCGCAGGCCGCCGCCCGCGCATCCATCGGCATCGTGCGGTCGGTCGCCCAGCTTGCCAGCGGCTCCACAGAGCGCGCGTCGCCCAGCTCGCCCAGCCCAGCGAAGACCCCGCCGCGAATGATCTCGTTCCACGATGGCGTGTCGCTGTGTGAGAGCAGCGTCTCGAAGGCGCCCGGCGCGCGGGTCTTGCCCAGCGCCACCAGCGCCGCCGCCGTCACATAATAGCTCGGCTCGCCCTTGGCCAGCAGCGCCGTCAGCGCCACCGCCGCGCGCTCGGCCAGCGCCGCCTGCTCTGGCGCGCGGAACTCGCCCAGCCCGGCCACCACGCCGCGCCGCGCCTTCGGCTCCTCGATAGCGTCCAGCGCGCGCAGCAGCGCGCCCAGCGCGCGCTCGCTGCGGCGGCTGGCTGTGGCAGCCGCGATGGCCTGCCGCACACCCCAGAATGGCTCGCTCAGCAGC
Source organism: Ktedonobacterales bacterium (assembly GCA_036559055.1). Lineage (GTDB taxonomy): Bacteria > Chloroflexota > Ktedonobacteria > Ktedonobacterales > JADMIN01 > JAKAIY01. The sequence goes on along the minus strand of DATBTW010000098.1, from coordinate 6,838 downwards.
GCCTGCTCCAGCGCCGCCTGCGACTCCGGATCACCCTTCTCGCCCAGCGCCGTCGCCGCCTCGATGCGCCCGTTGATGTCGGGATCGCGCCGTAGCTGGAAGCGCAGCATCTCGGCGGGCAGATCGATCTCCAGCGTCTTGATGAGCCAGCCGCCGTAGTCGAAGCGTACGCCGAAGGGCCGCCGCGCCAGCGGGATGTAATAGGTCTGCTCGGCCTGCTCCACCTGCACGCGCATCACCTGCGGCTGCATGAAGCCCTCGCCGTCGGGCTGCTCATCGTCGCTGGCGGGAACGAAGAAGGCCAGATCGAGCGGCGTCACGAAGACGGGCGTCTGCTCGGTGATCTCCTGCGCCTGGCGCACGCTGACTTTGGCCAGCTTGCGCTCGTCATCCCAGCTATAGCTGACCTTGAACTCCGGATGCCCGGCCTTGTAGACCCACTGCTCGAAGAACTGCGCCAGGCTGCGGCCGCTGGCCTCCTCGTGCGCGCGCTCGAAGTCGGCGGTGATCACCTCGCGCTCGCGATTGCGCTGCGCGTAGAGCTGCATGCCGCGCCAGAACGCCGCGTCGCCCTCGATTTGCCGCAGCATGTGCAGCACGCGCGAACCCTTCTCGTAGTTGTGCCGGTCGAACAGCTCGTTGCCGTTCTTGCGATAGACGTTGTAGACGATTGGGCGGCGGCCGCGCTTATCGGCGGCGAGGTAGAAGTCGAGGTTGTCGCGCATGTCGATGCGCAGTTGATCCTCGCCATCCTCCTCGCCCATCCAGACCGACTCGAAGTAGGTGGCGAAGCTCTCCTTCAGCCAGGTATGCGACCAGTCGCGCACTGCCAGCAGATCGCCGAACCACTGATGAACCAGCTCGTGCGCCACCACGCTATCCGGCTTGAAATCGATGCTGGCGCGCGGATCGGGCAGCAGGCGATAGCTGTGCGTCGTCGCGCTGACATTCTCCATCGCGCCGAGGAACTTCTCCGGCACGATCTGGCCGTACTTCACGAAGGGATAATCCACGCCGAAGCGCTGCGAGAAGAACTCCATCATCGCGGGGGTGCGGCCCAGCATGCGCCGCGCGTCCTCCTCGCGCCCGGCCCGCACGTAATAGTTGACCGGCGTGTCGCGCCAGTGATCCTGTATCTCGACGAATTCGCCCGCCACCAGGGTGATGAGGTACGCCGGGAACGGCACATCCTGCCGCCACTGGTACGTCTTCGTGCCGTCGCCGTTCTCGGTGGCAGACTCCAGCTTGCCATTGGAGAGCGCGAAGAAGGCGGCTGGCACGGTGGCGGCCAGGCTGGTGGTGGCGCGATCATTGGGAAAGTCGTGGCAGGGGAACCAGAAGTGGTGATATTCGGTCTCGCCCTGCGTCCACGCCTGCGTCGGCAGGTCAGGATTCCCGGCGTCGGGCGCGACGAAGACCAGGCCGGTGCGCGGCTGGGCCCAGTAGGCGACGCGCACGCCGAACTGCTCGCCATAGTGGTACTCGCGGTCGAGCTGGATGCTCAGCTTTTCGCCTTCGCTCCACCACTCCAGCGGTTGCCCGCCGTTGCTCAGCGTGATCTGCTCGATGTGCAGTTCGGCAGCGTCGAGCGTGACCACGCGCACGCTCTCGAAGAGCGCTGCGAAGCTGTGCGTGACGACGCCGTGGACCTGCTGGCGCTCGAAGTCGAGACGCACGGCGATATCCACATGCCGCACATCCACCGGACGATCTGGGGCGTAGCGCGGCTGATCGCCGGGCAGCGCGAAGCTGGGCGCATTGGCTAGCTGGGCGGCATATCCCGCGTCAAATCCGGCCTCGCGCAGCAGTCGGGCGAGGTCGCCATAGCCACAGAAACGCATACGGACTCCTTTGTCTTTCGGGTGGCCGCAGACGTCCAGGCCTGTCCGCGGTCGTGTGTGAGGATCGCTGAGCAGCGAATGTAAGATGGGCGTCTACCATCAGGTGAGGTAGCAATCTTCCATCTCACTCTATCGCGCGCGAGTCGCCACGGTCAACCACCCGTCGCAGGCTGGTTGAATGGCCCGGTTGTTAGCCAGACACCGGGTAGGCAGGGAGTTATGTTAGAATAGGCCCCAAGGCGTCCTCCCGCACTGCGAGCAGATGGGCGAACGGTGTTTGTCGCCGGGATCTGCGCGCCGAAGACGCAGGTATTCAGCGAGGAGTAGTATGAGCCGCTACAGCGCGATCACGGGGTGGGGCAAATATGTGCCCGCACAGCGACTGACCAACGCCGATCTGGAGCGCATGGTCGAAACATCCGACGAGTGGATCACCTCCAGAACGGGGATCAAAGAGCGACGCATCGCCAGGCCAGACGAATCCGCCTCCACCCTCTGCATCGCCGCTGCCCGCGAGGCGCTGGAGCGCGCCGACCTCCAGGGTAGCGATCTCGGACTCATCATCGTCGCCACCGTCTCGCAGGACTACAAGTTTCCCTCCACCGCGAACCTCGTGCAGCATGCGGTTGGCGCGCAGTGCGGCGCGTTCGACATGCAGGCGGCCTGCTCCGGCTTTCTCTATGCGCTCAGCGTGGCGCACCAGTTCATCGCCACTGGCGCAGTCAAGCACGCGCTGGTGATCGGCTGCGAAGTCCTCTCGCGTGTGATGAACTACAGCGACCGCGGCACGTGCATCCTCTTCGGCGATGGTGCGGGTGCGGTGGTGCTGAGCGCCAGCGATGAGCCGGGCGGGCTGCTCGGCTTCACCCTTGGCAGCGATGGCGCCAGGCCCGAGCTGCTCTACATCCCCGCCGGCGGCTCGAAGGAGCCGCTGACCGAGGAGGGGATGCGCGAGGGCAGGCAGTGGGTGCATATGCAGGGCGGCGAGGTCTTCAAATTCGCCACGCGCATCATGGGGACGGCAATGGAGGAGGCGCTGGCCAACGCGGGCATGTCATCCGACGACATGGATCTCTTCATCCCGCACCAGGCCAATCTGCGCATCATCGAGTCGGCGTCGAAGCGGCTGGGCGTGCCGACCGAGAAGGTCTTCGTGAACATCGAACGCTACGGCAACACCTCCGCCGCCGCTGTGCCAATCGCGCTGTGCGAGGCCGTCGAGCAAGGGCGTGTGCAGCAAGGCCAGCACATCGGCATGGTGGCCTTCGGCGCGGGGCTGACCTGGGCCGCCGCCGTGGTCAAGTGGACAGCGCCGGTCGTCTCATCCCCGACTCCGACGGAGAAAGAGCCAGCGTCAGCGACCGTCAAGCGCTAGGACGAGAACCTCACCCCCTGACCCCCTCTCCCGCGAGGAGAGGGGGAACCTACGGTGCGGCATCTGCCCACATCTCGACGCGCTACGAGCCTTTGACCTCGAACATGCTCATGGTTGGCTCGACGCCAAAGGATCGGAAAAGCAGCACGCCGCCCGGCGCCTCGACCGACTGACGATATTGCTCCAGTTCCTCGCGGCCGCGCCATAGCCCCACGAGACGCCAGATCGTCGGTTCATCCACCGCCTGGACAAGGTAGCTGGTCTCCAGCGGCGCTGGACGCTGGGCGCCCATACTCGCGAACGCGCGCTCCAGATCGGCCCATCGCTCCTCGGCGACGCGCGCCTCCAGCACCGTCATCACCTTCGCCATGTTGACTGTCTCCCCTCTCAGACCGAAGCCATCCGGCTCCATGAGCATGTAGTACCCAATGGGCTGCTTCGATTCAAGCGCTATTGTGCCGACGCCGTATACGTGCGATTGCGGAGAAGCGATCGCGTGGCCACACGTTGGCTATCAGTCCAGCGCATCGCCTGCGCTGAGTCGCGCATCTGTCGCTGGCTGGCTCTGTGCCTCGATGATCTCGGCCAGCCAGCGCAGCCAGGCGAGGTAGCCGCGCTCGTATTCCAGGCCGCGTTGCAGCGTGGCCCACGAGGCGAAGCGGGGCGAGTCCAGGCGAAGCGCCGCTGGGTCACCATCCTCCTGTCGCTGGCGCTCGCGGATCGCCTCGTAGCGCTCCAGCCGCGCGGCGTGGCGTCGCTCGCAGGCGCGCACCAGCTCCAGCGCGCGTTCCGGCGTCGCCAGCCACAGCGAATAGACCTGCAACAGGAAGATGTCGCGCTCCGGCGCGGGATTCTGCGGGGTCTCCACCCAGGCGCGCAGGGCCGCCAGCCCGACCTCGGTCGTCTCATAGCGCTTCTTGGAGGGTCGGTCGCGCTGCGGGACGACCACATGGCGCGCCAGCCCCGCCGCCTCTAGCCGCGCCAGTTCCGGATAGATCTGGCTGCGGCGCGCGCTCCAGAAGAAGCCCAGCGGCTCTTCCAGCAATTGCAGCAGATCGTAGCCTGACCGGGGCGCGCGGGCCAGCAGCCCCAGCAGCGCATAGCTCAGCGGAATCATGGCGCGGCTCCTCTCGCCTGCTCTCCCTACGATCACAACCGTAAATCGGACGCTGGCGCGGCGTCTATATCACTATTGATATAGGGTACATGGTAGCAGATCAGGTGTCGTAGCTGGCGAGTTGCGGCCACAAAAGGCCGCGAGCTCTCAAAAGGGTATGGGCATGATGGAACATTCAGCCGATAGAGATGTTCACCCCGCCATCAGGGCGACTCTCATGAGCGCGCGGCTCTCGCGGCGCGCATTCATCGGGTTGGCGGCGACGGCGGCGCTGGCGGGCTGTGCTCCCGCCTCGCTGGGGAACGGCGCATCCAGCGCGACGCCCCTGGCCGCCCGCCCGCCTGCGTCCAGCGCGCCGCATGGCCCCATCACGGCGGCCAATGCGCAGGCCCTGCGGCAGTTGGGCGCATTCTCGCCGGACGCTGGCCAGGCGCGCGGCGTGGCGTGGTCGCGCGATGGTCGGTTGCTGGCCGCTGGCTGCGACGAGACGATCATGCTGTGGGATATGCGTGATCCCGGGTCTCGCGTCGCGTGGCATGGCCACCGCGGGCAGATCGTCGATCTGGCCTGGTCGCCCGATGGCAAGCGCCTCGCCTCGGCCAGCCAGGATGGCGCGATGCGGCTGTGGGAGATGGGTCGGGCGCAGTCTGTCCTGATGCTCACGGATCCCGACGGCGCTACGCCGCTCAGCGTCGCCTGGTCGCCTGACAGCGCGCGTCTGGCCTGCGGAACCTACGACGGCGCCACGCTGACCTTCGACGCAACGAGCGGCGCGCGGCTCCAGCGCTGGGATGGCCCGCCGATGGTAGGGCGTGGCGATGGCGGGCGCTATCCCTTCGCTAACTGGGGCGTGTCGTGGTCGGCGGATGGCCGCACGGTCGCCGCGACCCGCTACGACGACCTCATCCAGCTCTTCACCGTCGAGACCGGCGCCGCCACGTACATCCCGAAGACCGACTACCAGCCCAACCGCATCGCCTGGGCGCCCACTGGTGATATGTTCGCCAGCAGCGATGACCAGGGCAAGCTCCAGATCTGGAACGCGGGGAGCGGTAAGCGCATCGCCAGCATGCTCGACCATCCCGAGGCGGGCTGGAGCTTCGCGCTGGCCTGGTCGCCCGATGGCTCGCTGATTGGCATGACCCGCGCGACGGGGCTGATCCAGGTCTACAGCGTCGCCGAAGGACGCCAGCTTGTCGCGCGGCAAGCGCACGATACCGCAAGTTGGGCGCTGGCCTGGTCGCCGGACGATCTGCGGCTGGCCTCCGGTGGCGACGACGCCAAAGTCTGCCTGTGGGGCGCCTGAGGGAGCTGGCTGACGGCGGATTGCGCGCCCTCTACCGCTGCTCATCGCGGGTGACGAGATGGCGCGCCGACGCTGGGACGAGGTCGAGGTCGTCGGGATGCCGCCGCAGGTAGCTCGCCACATACGTACAGACGGGGATGACCTCCAGCCCGCGCGCTCGCGCATCGTCCAGGGCAAAGCGGGCAAGCTTGCCCGCGATGCCGTGCCCCTCCAGCGCGGGCGGAACCTCCGTATGGATCAGCGTGAGGCGCTGGCCGTCGCGGCCATAGTAGAGCGTCGCGACCTCGTCGCCGATCGGCGCCTCATAGCGCTCTTCGTCTTCGTTGTTGCGCACGCTCATGTGTTCGAAATCTGGTTCTGCGCTCATCCTTGCCTCCCACCATAGTGCTCGATGAAGGCCACATAGCTGCCGGAAAAGATGACGGCGGCGCGCCCCTGGGCGTCCAGAATCTCCACCGTCAGCGCCAGCCGCGCCTTGCCGCGACGACGCAGCGCCACCAGAAATCGCTCGATGGTGTGTGCGGCGGGTCGGCGACACGTCGCCACGAAGTCGCCGGCGACGGGCAGCTCATAGCGCGCCGCGCTCTCGTGAATGACGATGACGCCATGCAGATCATGCTCGCGCAGCAGCAGCCACGTCAACCCCCAGCCCGCCAGCGTCGCCACGGCGTTCAGGCTGCCCGCGAACGCTGTGGATTTGTGGTTGATGTTAGGCGCCAGCGGAGCGCGCAGCGCGAGCCGCTCGCCATCATATTCCTCCACGACGAGGCCGATCTGCTGGCTCAGTGGTATCTCATGATGCAGCACACTCTGCAGCTCGCGCGCGCGCTCACGCTCGTCGCCCATCGTCGCTCAACCCTCCATCGCGCTACGTCAGATACTCGGCGGGGGTGAAGATGGCACGCAGCAACCGCTCGGCGTCGTGGCGCAGCAGCGCGCCCTGATACACCGCCAGCAGCGAATCGATCACTACCTCCGGCGCCAGCTCGCGCAGTTGTTCCAGATCGGGGATGACTGGCTGCTGGCCATCCGACGCATAGCGCTCCAGCAGGCGCGCGGGGAAGCCACCATCGTGCGCCACCACCCGATCCACGCGGTCGCCCAGGTAGCGATGAATCTCGCGCACGAAGTCGGAAGCGCGGTAGCCATCCGTCTCGCCGCGATTGGTCATCAGGTTGCAGACGTAGACCTTCTGCGCC
>DATBTW010000097.1:0-27898 GCA_036559055.1 Ktedonobacterales bacterium | reverse complement strand
ATCGAGTTGCCCGTGCTCTTCGCGCTCCAGGCCGAGGGCATCAAGGTGGTGGACGGCCAGCAGCTGATGCAGCAGGCCCGCCTCATCAAGACACGCGACGAGATCACCCTGCTCAATAGCGCCTGCATGATGGTGGATGCTGCCTACGACGAGCTGTACCGCTCCATGCGCCCCGGCGTCCGCGAGAACGAGTGCGTCGGCCTGGTCAGCAAGGCGCTCTACGACCTCGGCTCCGAGCATGTGGAAGGCGTCAACGCCATCTCCGGCGAGCGCTGCAGCCCGCATCCGCACGTCTTCAGCGACCGTGCGCTGCGCCCCGGTGATCCGGCCTATTTCGACATTCTGCACAGCTTCAATGGCTACCGCACCTGCTACTATCGCACCTTCGCCGTCGGCAGCGCCTCGCAGGCGCAGGTGGACGCCTACAAGAAGTGCCGCGAGATTCTGGATACGGCCATCGCCATGATTCGCCCCGGCGTGACGACCGGCGAGGTCGTCGCCACCTTCCCGAAGGCGCCAGAGTTTGGCTTTCAGGATGAGGAGGCGGCCTTCGCGCTGCAATATGGTCACGGCGTCGGCCTCTCCATCTGGGAGAAGCCCATCTTCAGCCGCCTCGTCTCGCTCGATCATCCCGAGGAGATCAAGGAGGGCATGGTCTTCGCGCTGGAGACGTTCTGGCCAGCCTCCGATGGCTGGTCCGCCGCGCGCATCGAGGAGCAACTGATCGTCACGGCGACGGGCTGCGAGGTTATCACGCGCTTCCCCGCCGAGGATCTGATGGTGGCGGGCATCCGCTACTACACCGCGACCGGCCCGCTCCCGACCGTGCGCGACACGCAATCGCACCGCAACACGGAGGCTGGCCGCCGCGCGCCGGCATCGACTGCGCACTCCAACTCGCATGGCGCGAAGGCGCACGCAGGTAAGTCGCGCTAGCTATCCCACGAGAGGGCGCACAAGAGGAAAGCGATTCGGATGTCCACACAGGTGTTCATGCCCGCGCTGGGGATGGCCCAGGAGACGGGAACGCTGGTGCGCTGGCTCAGGGCCGCGGGCGACTCCGTGCAGGAGGGCGACGCGCTGGCTGAGATCCAGACCGACAAGGCGACGGTGGAATTAGAGGCGCGCGCCAGTGGCACGCTGGCGGACATCCGCGCGCGCGAGGGCGAGGATATCCCCGTCGGTCAGGTGATCGCGCTGATCCTGGCGCCCGGCGAGCAGTCCGCATCGCCCGCAACTCCAGCGCCGTCGCCCGCCGCCAGCGCGCCCGCCGCCAATGGCGCTACGCCTGCCATGGGCGGAGTCAGCCCGCTGGCGCGCCGCATCGCCGAGCAGCGCGGCGTCGATCCGTCGGCCATCCCGACGAATGGGCGGCGCGTGCAGAAGTCGGATGTGCTGGCCTACCTGGCCGACCGCGCCACGTTGCCCACCACGACGCCAGATGGGCGGCCCGCGCGGCTGGCGCCCGCCTCGCCCAAAGCGCGGCGGTTGGCCAGCGAGCGCGGCGTGGAGCTGGCGCAGGTGATGGGCAGCGCGCCCGGCTCGGCGGTGGTGGCGGCTGATGTGCTGACCTTCGCCGCGCGCTCCGTCGCCGCTACCGCCGCTACCGCCGTGGCCAGCGCGGTCGCCGAGCCAGCGCCAGCGTCGGCATCGACGCTGCATCCGGTCTGGCGTATCATGGCGGAGCGCACCACGCAGAGTTGGCAGACGATCCCGCACTTCTTCCTGCTGCGCGAGATCAACGCCAGCCGCCTGATCGCCTGGCGCGAGCAGGCGCGCCGCCAGAGCGCCAGCAACGTCACCTATACCGATCTGCTGGTGATGGCGACCGCGCATACGCTGCGTGCGCACCCAGGGGTCAACGCCTCGTGGCGCGAGGGCGGCATCACGCGGCATCCCGAGGTCAACATCGCGCTGGCGGTCGCCGCCGACTACGGACTCGTCACGCCCGTCATCCAGCGAGCCGATACGCTGAACCTGGAGGCCATCGCCGCGCGACGCGCCGAGCTGGTGCAGCGCGCCCAGAGCGGCAAGCAGCGGCCCGCTGATCTGGCCGGAGCGACCTTCACCATCAGCAATCTCGGCATGTATGGGGTGGACGCTTTCAATGCCATCGTGCCTGCCCCGCAGGCCGCGATTCTGGCCGTGGGACGCATCGTCGAGCGCGTCGTGCCGCTGCACGGCGTCCCAGCGGTGCAGCCGATGCTGGCGCTCAGCCTCTCCTGCGACCATCGCGTCATCGATGGCGCGCGCGGGGCGGAGTTCCTCGGCGCGCTGGCCGACCTGCTCGAAGAGCCGCTGGCCCTGCTCAGGTAGCGGCACGGAAAGGAGCGACCAGTTCGCTCTCGGCCTTGAAAGACGAGAGCACGCGACGGCGGCTTGAAAGCCGCTGACGAGCGCCTGCCTGCGGCCACGCGCAACAGGGCATGTATGCCCCTCGTACCGTGCGTCGGCCTTTTAAGGCCGCGACCGCACCCAGGCCGCGACCGGCGAAAAACGTGTCATATTGACACAGGTTTGGCTGCGGTGCTATTGTTGCGTCAATCGATTGTTCTGCGTTAGACAAACGATTGCGCACGTTTCGCGGACGCCTCCAGTGAACCGGCCGGTGGCGGCGAAGTGAGAGCATCGGCGGATCACTCCCGACAAGGAGTACACGGCCATGGCAGGTGATGCGCGCGTGCAGACGGCGGTGACCAATTGGGCGCCCCGCTTCCTCGCCAATGGCATCGATCCGAACGACTTCCAGCGCGTGACTGCGCGCATCGGCGACTGGGCAAGCTGGCTCCGCGAGTGGACCGACTGCGGCGCCATGCACCAGCGCATGGGAGAGGAGGCTGAGCGCAACGGCCAGCACGAGTCCATGGCTGCCCATCTCTACCACGCCGCCATGGCCTACCACTTCGGCAAGTTCCTGGCCGTCGATACTCCCACGCAGTTGCGCGCGGCGCACGAACTGGCGGTCTCCTGCTATGCGCGGGCGTTGCCCTGGTTCGATGTTCCCGGCGAGCGTGTGGCCATCCCATTCGAAGATGGGCTGACGCTGTGGGGCGTGTTGCGAAAGCCGCTACGCGCACTCGGCGCGGGCCGACCCCCGGTCGTGCTGCTCATCCCCGGCCTCGATTCCGTCAAAGAGGAGTTGCACAGCTACAGCGACGAATTTTTGCGTCGCGGCCTGGCGACCCTGGCGATTGATGGGCCTGGCCAGGGTGAGATGGAGTTCGAGCGACCCATGCGCAGTGATTACGAAGTCGTTGCGCGGGCCGCAATAGACGCGCTCTCGCAGCGCGATGATCTCGATGCGCAGCGTGTAGGCGCGCTGGGGGTGAGCCTGGGCGGCTATTATGCCCCACGCGCAGCCGCATTCGAGCCGCGCATTCGCGCGGTGATCGCCCTTGCCGGGCCATATGCGGTTCCCGACGCGTTCGACCAGATGCCTGGCCTCACGCAGGAGGCGTTCATCCATCGCTGTGGCAGCGCCTCGCGCGCCGAGGCGCTGGAGCGCTTGCGGTCATTCACCCTGGAGGGGGTCCTCCAGCGTGTGACGGCGCCTACGCTTGCGATCATGGGGCGTCTAGATCGCGTAATACCTCCAGCGGATGCGGAGCGTGTCGCGCGTGAGCTTGGCGGCCCCGTAGACCTGTGGATGTTCGATGACGGCAATCACGTCTGTAACAACATCCCGTACAAACATCGCCCGCAGATGGCGGACTGGATGCGGCGACAGTTACTCGCCGCCAACGGAGCGAATGGAGCGTAGTAGCGCACGCTCTCGCCGGGGTTGCGTCACCCCAGGCGCCAGCACGGCACAGGCGGCTGATGTCTGTGTCGGAGCGGGTCGGCGCCCGATGTATCCCGACATACCCTGGCGCAGTGTTCCGGAGCATGGGATCATCGCCAACGACCCGCTAGACCTCATACTGTTTTGTGACGGACGGGCTACAGCGATGTAGCTCAGGGAGCAGTGCCATGACTGGACGAACCTCCTCGCGCAGTTATCGGGTATTGGGCTTTCTCAGTGTCTTCGCGTGCCTGGCTATGATGCTGGTCGGCTGTAGCACGGGCGGCGGCAGCAGCTCGGCGTCTGGGCCGATCACCATTGGCGTCTCCCTCTCGCTCACGGGCGACTTCTCGACGGATGGCAAATACTTCCAGCAGGGCTACGACCTGTGGGCCCACGATGTGAACGCCAAGGGTGGCCTGCTGGGGCGCCAGGTCAAGATGGTCTACCTCAATGACGCCAGCAGCCCGCAGCAGGTGACCACCAACTACCAGACACTCATCACCCAGAACAAGGTCGATCTGCTGTTTGGCCCGTTCTCGACCCTGCTGACCAAGCCTGCCTCGGTGATCGCCAATCGCTATGGCTATGCGATGGTCGAGGGCGCGGGTGGCGGCCCATCGGTCTTCACCCAGGGGCTGACTAACGTCTTCGACGTGTCGCTGCCTGTCGCCAACAACCTGAACAGTTTCGCGACCTACATCTCCAGTCTGCCTGCTGGCCAGCGCCCGACCACAGTGGCCTACGCCACTGAGGACGATCCTTTTACCCAGCCGCAGGTTGATAACGCGCGCAAGGCGCTGGAGGCCGCTGGCCTGACGACCGCCTATTACAAGGTCTATCCAGCCGAGACGACCGACTTCACCCCCATCGCCGCAGGCATCATCAACTCGAAAGCCCAGGTGGTGGTGACTGGCACGCTGCTGCCCGATGTCTCGGCGTTCATCCAGGCGTTCCACCAGCAGCACTACAACCCCCAGGCGATCATCGCGACGGCTGGCCCGGATCAGGGGACGCAGTTCCTCCAGTCCATCGGCGGCGCGACGGTGGCCGAAGGCATCATGGTGCCGAATCCGTGGTGGCCCGACCTGAACGCCCCAGGCAATGCGCAGATGGTCTCTGAGTACATCGCCAAGTATGGCGGCGACAAGTCGGGCATCAGCTCTGACGTGGCCGAAGCCTACTCGGTCGGCCAGGTGGTCGCGCAGGCGGTGACGACGAACAAGAGCCTCGATCAATCCAAGTTGATCGCGACGTTGCACGCTGGCACATTCACCAGCGTGCAGGGGCCGGTGCAGTTCGACAACACTGGCCAGAACACGAAGTTGCAGGCCTATCTGTTCCAGTGGCAGAGTGGCCAGTTCATTCCGGTGTATCCGGCCAGCGTGGCATCGTCTCCCGTGCAGTTCCCGAAGAACAACTGGCCAAGCTAGACCTGACCCCCTAACCCCCTCTCCCACAGGAGAGGGGGAATCCGGAAACTCCCCTCTCCTCGCGGGAGAGGGGCTGGGGTGAGGTACCGACATCGCGGTGTAGCGTCATTCCGTAGTACAGTACCGCGTATGCGCCTCGCGCGTCTGGCGAGGATTGTCCCCCTCGCCAGACCTCTCCGACCCACCACCCGACCTGATTCGACCTGATTCGACCTGCATCGCTCGATTCGCTGGCAAGGAGACAGATCATGTCGCTCGTCCTACAGGGCATCGTGACAGGCATTCTGACAGGTGGCGTCTACGCCCTGATGGCGGCTGGCCTGACCCTGGTCTTCGGCGTGATGGACATCATCAATATCGCCCAGGGCGCGTTTGTCATCCTGGGCGCCTACCTCAGCTACGCGCTCGCGACCCACTTTCACGTCGATCTGTTCCTTGGCCTGTTCATCACCATTCCGGTCATGTTCGTGCTGGGCGTCATCCTGGAGTGGACGCTGATTCGCCCGCTCAAGCGCGACCGCACCCAGCTCTCGATTCTCGTGACCTACGCTATCGCCATTATCACTGAGGGGCTGTTGTACTTCTTCTTCAGCGCCGATACCATTAAGCTCTTCGCCTGGTATACGACGCAGTCGGTACACGTCTTCTCCTTCTACCTGCCCGACATCTATCTGATGGCGTTTGGCCTGAGCGCGCTGCTGCTGGGGGCGCTCTACCTGTTGCTCTACCGCACCAAGTTCGGGCGCAGTGTCCGCGCGATGATGCAGAATCGCGCGGCGGCGCTGCTGATTGGCATCGATGTCGAGCGTGTGGCGGCGCTCACCTTTGGCGTGGGGGTGGCGCTGACGGCGGCTGGCGGCATGGCCTACGGCGCGACGACCGCCTTCAACCCCAACAGCCACTACGACCTCATCTCGCGCCTGCTGGTCATCATCATCTTCGCGGGCATGGGCAGCCTGGGCGGTGCGCTGATCGCTTCGGTTGGGATGCTGGTCATCGAAAACCTCACAACGCTGCTCTTGTCGCCCACATGGGCTAGCACCGTGTTCTATGTACTGCTCGTCTTCATCCTGATCGTGCGCCCGCAGGGGTTGTTCGGCAAGGCGGACGCCCGCTCCCAGTGAGTGATGGGCGCCCGCAAACGACGCAGCGCAGTTCCCGACGTCCTGACGCGAGCGCGCGTCACGAGCAGAAAGAGCAGCCTCCACGTATGGCGACAACGGCACAATCCCAGGCCCCCACAGCGGCGCGTGGCGCGCCACGCGCCCAACGATGGCGACCCTATCAGATCGCTTTCTGGCTGGTCTGCCTGGCTGCGGTGATCGCGTTCCCGCTGGTCATCTCTGATCCCGCGATCACCACGGTGGCCTTCTTCACATTGGTCTTCGCGGCGGCTGGCAGCGCGTGGAACATCTTCTGCGGCTACACCGGCTACATTGCGCTGGGGCACGCGGTCTTCTTCGGAACGGGCTGCTATGCGCTGACGATCATCTGCGCGCGCTGGCACATCGCGGGCGGCTGGGCGCCGTTCGAGTTCGTGCCGCTGGCGGGGCTGATCGCGGCGGTGGTCGCCGTGCCGGTGGGCCTCGTGGCGCTGCGCACCCGCCGCCACACCTTCGTGGTGATCACCATCGCGATTTTCTTCATCTTCCAGTTGCTCGCCGAGAACAACATCTTCGGGCTGACCAATGGCATGACTGGCGCGGAGTTGCCGATCCCACCGTGGAGCGGCTACGTCTACAACCTGCCGTTCTACTATGTGATCCTGGTCATCCTGCTGCTGGCGGTGGGAACCTCCTGGTTTGTGCGCCACTCGAAGTATGGGCTGGAGCTGCTGGCCATTCGCGATGATGAGGGGCGCGCGCTGGGGCTGGGCGTGCATACGACGCGCGTGAAGCTGAGCGCGTTCGTGCTCTCGGCCTTCTTCGTGGGCATGTGTGGCGCCGTCTGGGCCTACTATGTGGAGTCGGTCTTCCCGCCGTTCGCCTTCGATGCGCTCTTCGATGTGCTGATCGCGCTGATGGCGTTCCTGGGTGGGCTGGGCACGATCTCTGGCCCGCTGCTCGGCGCGCTGCTGCTGGAGCCAGCGCAGCAATACCTGACCATTGCCGTCGGCCAGAATGGCCTCAATCTGGTGGTGGAGGGCCTGGTGTTCCTGGCCGTCATCCTCTTGCTGCCAGAGGGCATCGTGCCAGCGGTCAGCAATCGCCTCTTCGGGCGGTCCGCAGCGCGCAGTGCGACCCCCGTCGCGCCGGGGCCAGCCGGGCCAGCCGGGGCGCCTGGCTCGACCGAGGCGCAGTCGCCCACGACTGACCCCGGCTCGGTGATGGCCGAGCGCTGACGACGCGACTGAGCGGCTTCAACCGCTAGCCCATCCCTGTGAAACCTGTGAAACCTGTCCCACATCCCATCTGCGACCGCTGAGACATCGAGGGAGACACCGATGGCCTTGCTGCAAGCGACAGATATCCGCAAAGCGTTTGGCGGCATCCAGGCGCTCGACAGTTGCTCCATCTCGGTGGAGAAAGGCTCGATCACCGGGTTGATCGGGCCGAATGGCTCTGGCAAGACGACGCTCTTCAACGTCATCACCGGCTATGAGCGCTCCGACACCGGCAAAGTGGAGTTCAATGGGCTGGACATCAGCCGCTACACGCCCAACCGCATCTTTGGCATGGGCGTCGGGCGCACCTTCCAGTTGACGCGCATCTTCCCACGGCTGACCGTCACCGAGAACATGCATGTCGCCATCCAGCGCAAGGGGCTGGCCTCGCTGCTGGGCCGCTGGAGCGCATCGAGCGAGCATGCGCGAGCGCTGCAACTGCTGGATTTCGTCGGCCTGACGCACCTGAAAGACGCTCCGGCGGGCAGTCTCTCATATGGGCAGCGCAAGCTGCTCGAGCTGGCCTTCATCCTGATCGCGGAGCCGCAGATGGTGCTGCTGGATGAACCGGCGGGCGGCATCAACCCGACCTTGATCGACCAGCTTGGCGAGCGCATTCGCGAGCTGAATCGCCAGGGTGTCACCTTCCTGATCGTCGAGCATAACATGGAGTTCATCATGGGTTTGTGCAATCGGGTCATGGTGATGCACCGTGGCGCCAAGCTGGCCGAGGGCGCGCCAGAGGTCGTGCGCTCAAATCCCTCCGTTCTCGAAGCGTACCTGGGAGACTGATGGATGTTGCTTGAACTGATCGATGTGGTCGCGGGCTACGGCGGCGGCGATGTCTTGCGCGGCGTCAACCTCTTCGTGGAGCAGGGGACGATCACCTGCCTCGTCGGCCCCAATGGCGCGGGCAAGTCCACCGTCTTCACGGCCATCAGCGGCATCATCCGACCGCGCAAGGGACAGATACGCTTCAACGGGCAAGACCTCATCGGTCTGTCGCCGCGCCAGATTCTGACACGCGGGCTGGTGCAGGTACCGCAGAACCACAGCCTCTTCCCCGGCATGACTGTGCGCGAGAACGTGGAGCTGGGCGCCTATATGGTGAGCGACCAGTCCATCGTACGACGGCGCTACGCCGAGGCACAGGAGCTGTTCCCCATCGTGGGAGAGCGCGCCCGCGAGCTGGCCGGCAGCCTCTCTGGCGGCCAGCAGCGGCTGGTGGAGTTCGCCCGCTGCCTGATGCTGGATCCGGCGCTGGTGCTGCTGGATGAGCCATCGATGGGGCTGGACCCGCGCACCCTCAAAGAGGTTCTCAAGACGATCACGACGATGAAAGATGCGGGCCGCACGATCTTGCTGGTGGAGCAGAATGCGCGCGCCGGACTGCGTCTGGCCGACCACGGCGTGGTGATGGAGAGTGGCCGCGTGCGGCTGGATGGCCCCAGCGAGAGCGTGCTGAATAATCCAGAGATCAGCGCGCTCTACCTCGGCGGCAGCGTCGCGCCCCCCACCCCCGGCCCCTCCCCCGCTGCGGCGGGAGAGGGGAGTCAGGCGGCGGACGAGCAGCAGCCCGCCAGCGCGCAATAGGCGCGCGATTCCGCGCCTACTGCGCGCCTTTCAGTCAGGGAGAGGGGAAGCTGCAGCAGCGTCACAGCGCGTGGCGCGAACCTCACCCTCTGTCTCCCTCTCCCACAGGGAGAGGGAGAACTCAGGCCAGGCATTCCGCGCGTGGCAAAGCACCTGGTTGGTGGAGCGCCTGATCTGCTGATGGCGTCTGCCACAGGTTCCCCCTCCCCTCGCAGGGGAGGGGTTCAGGGGGTGAGGTTTCGTGCCTCATGCCCTCGCCGCGATGGCGCGCTCGTACCAGCGCAGGTCGCAGTAGTCCGCTGGCTGGCCCAGCGTGTCGGCGGGCAGGTCGCCGAAGCGGGCGCGTAGCGCGATCACCTGCGCCAGCCCGGCCTCGCTCAGCGCGGCCAGGCGCCCAAACCCCACCTGCGGATCGGTGAACGCCGCGTAGGTCAGCGAGGACGCGACCTCCGCCGCCCCCAGCTCCGCCTCGGTGGCCAGCAGGTCTTCCACCGCCGCGCGGTTGGCGGGCGTGTAGAGCCAGTCGAGCGCCGCCAGCAGCGCCGCGATATAGGCGGTCACCTGCTGGCCGTGCGCCGTGACCCAGCCGCGCTCGCCCGCCAGCGCCTGCGAGGCATAAGCGAGATAGACGCTAGTGGAGTCGCTGAGCCGATGGCATCCTTTGCTTGCCAGCAGCAGATCGAACGGCGGGTAGACCAGTGTGGCCGCCAGCGCGCCCTCGGCCAGCGCCGCCGCACGCGCGCCCGTGCCGCCCGCCACGGTGAAGTGATAGTCGCGCTCCAGTGCCAGTCCGCCGCGCTCCAGCAGATCGCGCAGTACGAGCGCGAAGCCAGAGCCAGGATTATCCACCCCCACCGCGCGCCCACGCAGCGTGGCGAGTTCGTCTACGCCGCGTCCGGCATAGACACTGAGCGGGCCATTGCTGCCGCCCAGCAGCAGCGCCAGACGCGGCGCCGCCGTGGGATAAACGCCAAAAGCGGCTGGCTGTGTGTCGAAGTGGATGACATTATCGGGCGCGGTATGGATCAGATCGACCTCCCCGCGCGCCAGCATGCTCAACTGCTCGGCGGAGCTGTTGGTGAAGGTCAGCGCGACCTCCAGCCCCGCCCGCGCGAAGAGGCCAAGCCGCTGCGCCGCCACGATGGGCAGGTTCTGCAAGCCGCGAAAGCTGCGCACGCGCAGCGTCGTCGCCGCGCTCGCTGGGGTTTCCATCGACGCCTCCCGGTCTCGCGCGCCCTCTCAGTGGTCTTTCGGTGGGGTAAGGGCGTCCACATCGCGCTCGATGCCAGCCATCTTCGCCAGCACCTGGAAGACGATGTAGAAGTCATGGGCGTCCAGCCCCTGCGCGCGGGCCGCCGTCAAATATTCGTTGCTCACCGAGACCATCGGCAGCGGCACATTCAGCTCGCGCCCCAACTCCAGCGCCAGCAGCATATCCTTCTGCATCATGTTGACGTTGAACCAGACCTCGTCGGGCGCGTGCAGGATGAATGGCGCGCGATACTGGAGCGACGGCGAGGCAATGACGCTGTCGAGCAGCGCCTGCATGGCGTCCTCGCGTGCGATCCCGCCCTTCTCCGCCAGCAGCAGGCTCTCGCTGAAGGCCAGAATCTGCGCTTGCAGGTTCAGATTGATGGCGATCTTCATCAGCACTGCCTGGCCGTGCGAGCCGACGTATTGCACCTTCGGCGCGATGGCGCGCAGCGTGGGCAGCGTCTGCTCGTAGACCTCGCGCTGGCCGCCGATCATCATCGAGAGCTTGCCCTGCTCCAGCGTCACCACGCTGCCCGAGACCGGCGCGTCGAGCATCTGCGCGCCGCGCTCCTCCACCTGGGCCGCGATGCGCCGCGAGACAGCAGGGCTGACGGTGCTCATGTCGATGTAGACCTTGCCGGGGCCGAGCGCCTGCATGATGCCATCTGGCCCGTCGATGATCGCCTGGAGCGCCTGGGTATTCGTCACCATCGAGAAGGTGATGTCGGAGGCGGCGACGACCTCACGCGGACTGCCGACCAGGCGCATGCCCGCGTCTACGAGCCACTGCGCTTTGGCGGGCGTGCGGTTGTACCCCGTGACGGTGTATCCGACGTCGAGCAGGCGCTTGGCGACGCGACTGCCCATCGCGCCCAGGCCCACGAATCCGACTGTTGGCATCGTCGCGCTCTCCTCTGTAGTGATTGGCTGCTCATCGCTGCGCGCCGCTGGCTCGCCCGGCGGATTCGCGGGCGCTTGCTCATCCGCTGGCTGCTCCGGCTGAGCCGCATGCGCAGGCGTTCGGCGGCCAGCGAGTAGACGGGGTATCCAACGCACCGGGCTGTCACCTCAATTTCACACATCACGCAGGGGATCAATCGGGGCCACCGGGGCAATCGCGCGCGCTAGCCGCCGGACGTCGCACGTCGGTGACGTCCGCCGGGCTGATGCTTCGGCGCCGGGCCGGTGCTTTGCCGCGCGATCAGCGTGACGGGCAGCAGCAGCGGGCGTTCCGGGACGATGCCCTCGACCACCATCGCCAGCAGCCGCTCGGCGGCGGCGGCGCCCATCGCGCGATGCGGCACCTGCATCGTCGTCAGGCTGGGCGTCATATGCGAGGCATGGAAGAGGTCATTGAACCCCACCACCGAGATGTCATCAGGCACGCGCAGCCCTGCCTCGGCAATCGCATGCATCGCGCCGAGCGCCGCCAGATCGTTGACCGCGAAAACGGCGGTGGGCGGCGGATTCAGCGCCAGCAGCTCGCGCATGGCGCGATAGCCGCCCTCCTCGCGGAATGAGCCTGTCGCCAGCAGCGCCGCCTGGTCTTCGAACGTATCGGCGTGATGCCGGCGCAGCGTGTCGCGGTAGGCCTGGCGGCGCAGATAGCCCGTGGAGGCGTCGTCGGCGCCGGCGATATGCGCGATACGCCGATGCCCCAACTCCAGCAGATGCTCGATGGCCGCGACGCTGCCCGCGTAGTCATCTGGCACGACAGCGTTTGACGTGATGGGATCGGTATGGCGGTTGACCATCACGAAAGGTGTGCGCTCATTGGTGAGTTGCTCGATGACCGGGTCATGCAGCCGCGCGGTCGCCAGCAGCAGACCATCTACCTGGCGGTCGCGCAGCATGGCCATGCCGTGCGCCTCGCGGGTGGGCTGGTCGTCGGTATTGGTGAGGATGAGGCTATATTCGCGCTCGGCGACGGCGTCTTCCATGCCGCGTAGCACACTGGCGAAGAAGGGATTGGCGATGTCGGGGATCAGCACGCCAAAGACGGCGGTGCGCTTGGTGCGCAGCGACCGCGCGACACTGTTGGGTCGATAGTCATACTCGCGCGCCAGCATCAGGATGCGCTCACGCAACTCGGCGCTGACACGCTGACGCGGATCGGCGTGCAGCACGCGCGCGACGGTGGAGGGGTGAGCGCCAGCGAGCAGGCTCAACTGTTTGAGTGTGATGGGCATGCTCACACCTCTCTAGAGCGCCACGAGGCCCCATGAACAATCGATTGTCTACACTGTAACATGCGCGCAAATGCGTGTCAATTCGTCTATTCATCAGTTCGTTCGCTGCGTAGGGGTATCTTCGAGTTGGCGGTCGAGTCCCTGATCTTCCCAGGCGGCGGGGTCTTCGCGCGGTTCCAGGTGGGTGAAGACGGTCGTCTCGGTCATCGCGCGGCGCAGCGCCAGCTCGATACGCTCGCACAGGTCGTGGCCCTGCTGCACCGTCCACGAACCAGGTACGAGCACATGCAGTGAGACGAAGCGCCGCGAGCCAGAGCCGCGCGTGCGCAGCGCGTGGAACTCGATGCCCTCGGCGCGATAGGGCGCCAGTACCTGCTGGATGGTCTCCTGATCGGCCTGCGGCAGCGCTGTGTCGAGCAGGCCATAGCCGCTCTCGCGCAGCAGGCGCAGCCCCGTCCAGAGCACGTTGACCGCCACGAGCAGCGCGATGATGGGATCGAGGATCAGCCAGCCCGTCAGGTGGACCAGCGCCACCGCGACGACGACGCCCACCGTCGTCCAGACATCGGCGAGCAGGTGGCGCGCATCGGCGGTAAGCGTGACCGAGCGATGCCGCTTGCCACCCTGCCACAGCGCCCAGGCGACACCGCCATTGACCGCCGCGCCGATCACCGCGATCCCCAGCCCCAGCCCGACGCTCTCCAGCGGCTGCGGATGCAGCAGGCGCGGAACTGCGGCGACGGCGATGCTGCCAGCCGCCACCAGAATCAGCGCGCCCTCCAGCCCGCTGGAGAAGTACTCGGCCTTGGAGTGGCCATAGCGATGCTCGTCATCGGCGGGCCGCCCGGCCAGCCATAGCGCCCACAGCGCCACCAGCGCCGCGATCAGATTGACGACCGACTCGACCGCGTCTGAGAGCAGCCCCACCGAGCCAGTCAAATGATAGGCGAAGAATTTCAGCGCCATCGTCACCAGCGCGGCGGCGATGGAAAGCCAGGTATAGGAGCGCGCGTTGCTGAAGCGTCGTAGCATCGGCCTCCTCCTGCCGTTGTCCTGCCGTTGTCCTGCTGTTGTCTTGCTGTCTTCTGGTACGCGAATCGCTATCGTTGTGTCGCGCCTGGGAACCTCACCCCCCCCAACCCCCTCTCCCACAGGAGAAGGGGAATCCAGACTCCCCTCTCCTTGTGGGAGAAGGGCTGGGGGTGAGGTCGCACGCTTGCCACTTCAACCTTGCAGCGTTGGCGCGCGTAGACCATTATACAGAGGATGGGGCGTGCGGCGCTGAGAGGTTCAGTACCCGCTCTCTGTCAAAGACTCATCATATCACTGGCCCGGCAAACCTCTCTGGCGAGACTCTGGCGAGACTCTGGCGAGATTCTGGCGGACTTGGGAAGGTGTACGAAGTATGTCGTGGTTTGGGAATACGAAGAGCGACCAGCAGGCGCATTCTACCTCCGGTGAACTGGCGGCCATGGACGCCTATTCACGCGCCATCGTCGGGGTGGTGGAGAAGGTTGGCCCGGCGGTCGTACAGGTAGGCGTCGCCAAGACCGCGTCCGGAGGCTCCCCCTTTGGCGTCACCTCGCGCGTGGTGGAAGGCGCTGGCTCCGGCGTCATCTTCGCGCCCGATGGCTACATCCTGACGAACAGCCATGTGGTGGATGGCGCGCTGCGGATCCAGGTGACGCTGGCCGATGGGCGCGACATCCCGGCGCAGGTCGTGGGCAATGATCCGGAGACGGATGTCGCGGTGGTGCGTATCACCCCGCCCGATGGCCAGCGGCTGCCCACCGCCAAGCTGGGCGATTCCAATCATCTGCATGTGGGGCAGCTCGTCGTGGCGATTGGCAGCCCGGCGGGGTTGCAGAGCACCGTGACGGCGGGCATCATCAGCGCGCTGCATCGCACGCTGCCCGGCTATGGCGGGCGGCTGATCGAGGACATCGTCCAGACCGACGCCGCCGTCAACCCCGGCAACTCCGGCGGGCCGCTGGTCAACTCAGCTGGCGAGGTGATTGGCATCAACGTGGCGGTTTTACAGGCGACGCAGGGCCTCTCGTTCGCCATCCCCATCAATACCGTCAACTGGGTCGCCTCCATGCTGATGCGCGATGGCGAGGTGCGCCGCGCGGTGCTCGGCATCGCGGGGCAGGCGGGCATGCTCACGCAGTCGGCGCGGCGCGGGCTGCACATCGACACGCCCAGCGCCGTCGAGGTGATGTCGGTGGCGCCCAATGGCCCCGCCGCACAGGCGGGCATCCACGCGGGCGACGTCATCTTCAAGATCGAAGGCAAGCCCGTTGGCTCGGTGGACGACCTGCGCCGCGTGCTGGAGCGCCTGCCCCACGGCGCGCAGGTCAGCGTCGGCCTGATCCGCATGGCCGCGAATGGGCCGACGGTCGCCGAGGCGAAGGTGCGCGTGGTGGTGGCCACCAGCCGCGCGCGGTAGCGAGCCGGAACCTCACTCCAATCCCTCTCCCACAAGGAGAGGGGGTGGCGTGTCGACTGGCGGCTAACGCCGCGCCCAAGGTCGGATGATGCCAACGCAAAGCCTGCACAGGCAGGCTTTGCGGCCGCGGGCCCATAGCTGCGGGTTCACCCGCCACTGCGTTTCCCTCGCTTCTCCACTCCCCCTTGACTGGCGTCGCCCGGCTCCGCTACCATGTCACAGTGACGCATCACAGTGACACGTCACGATGATATGTCACTGTGATCTGTCTGGCTGCTGGGGAGCGCGGACGTATGTATGAGCTGATCATCCTGACGCTACTGGCGCGCTGGCCGCTGCACGGCTACCTGATCGCCAAGATCACCAACGACATGCTCGGCCCCTACGCGCGCCTGAGCAATGGCCGACTCTATCCGCTGCTGGCCAAGCTGGAGGCCGCCGGGCTGATCGAGGTCCCCGACGAGTCGAGCCGCAGCGTCAACGGGCGCCGCCAGCGCGTCTATGCCCTGACCGAGGCTGGCCGGAAGCGCTTTCACGAGCTGATGATGGATACGACCTCGAACCAGGGCGATTATCAACGTTTCTTCTGGTACAAGGTTCCCGACCTCTATTTGCTCAGCCTGAGCGAGCAACTCTATCTGCTGGATCACTACATCACCTATTGCCAGGCGCACATCTTCCACTACACCGCCGAGATCGCCGACATCCCGAAGGCCACCCAGGTCTTCGAAGCGCCCCCGCCACACGATGGGGCGACGGTGTTTGCGATGGAGCATGTGTTGCGGTTATGGCGCGACGAACTCGACAGCGCGCAACGCTGGCGCGCGCGCATCGTCGCCACAGCCGAGCAGACGGGCGCGCAGGAGGATGCGGCCAGCCCCGTAGCAGGCGCAGAAGCAGGCGCCGCTGGACACGGTCAGCGCGGTCATGGCTCACGGCGCACAACACGCCAGACGCGCTAACCCGCGATAATCCCAGAACACCGACGCATTGGAGAGATCGAGGAGGGAGAAATATGGAGACCCCATCGGCTATAGCCTCGCAGGGGGCGCAGGACGGGAATAACTCCTGGGGACAGAGTGGCGGCGGTCGCTCGCTGCACGGCGCGGCGCTCGTGACGGTGCTGGTAGCGCTCATGCTGACGCTGCTGCTCGAAGCGCTCGACCAGACCGTCGTCGGCACGGCGCTGCCCAAGATCATCGGCGAGCTGAATGGCTTCAGCCTCTACACCTGGGTGGCCACCGCCTATCTACTCGCCTCGGCCACTGTCATCCCCATCGTCGGCAAGCTCTCGGATCAGTTTGGGCGCAAGTGGTTCTTCATCACTGGCGTGCTTATCTTCCTGACCGGCTCAGCGGCCTGCGGCGCGGCCCAGACCATCCAGCAGTTGATCGCCTTCCGCGCGCTGCAAGGGCTGGGCGCGGGCATTGGCATCTCGCTGGTCTTCACCGTTGTCGGAGACATCTTCCCGCCCGCCGAGCGCGCACGCTGGCAGGGCATCTTTGGCGCGGTGTATGGCATCTCCAGCGTGTTTGGCCCCACGCTGGGCGGCTGGCTGACCGATCACGGTCCGCTGGTGGGCGGCTTCATCACCGACGCCTCGCGCTGGCGCTGGGTCTTCTACGTCAACTTGCCGATTGGCATCATTGCGCTGGTGGCGCTGCTGATCTACCTGCCCACCAATATCTCCAGCCGTACCTCGCAGTTGCGTGGCTGGCCCGCCATCCGCCGCATCGACTTCCCTGGCGCGGCGCTGGCCTCGGCGGCGACCATCCTGCTGCTGCTGGGCCTCACCTGGGGCGGCCAGACGTACCCGTGGCAATCGTGGCAGGTGATCGGCGCGCTGGTGGGCGCGGGTGTGGGGTTCATCGTCTTCCTGATCGTGGAGCGCTTTGCGGCGGAGCCAGTGCTGCCGCTCGACCTCTTCAAGAATCGGGTTTTCGCCTCGGCGGGGCTGCTCTCGCTGCTGACGGGCGCGGTGCTGCTGGGCCTGGTCTACTACCTGCCGCTGTACCTGCAAGGCGTGCTTGGCGCTTCGGCCACCAACTCTGGCGAGGTCATCACGCCGATGACGGTCAGCCTGGTGATTGGCTCGATGGCCGGCGGGCTGCTGGTCGCCAGAACCGGCCGCTATCAATGGATCGCCATCAGCGGCGCCGTGTTGATCTGCGTGGGCGCGTATCTCTTCACGCGCATGGATGAATCCACGTCGCTCGTGCAAGCTGGCGGCTTCATGATCGTGGCGGGCATCGGGCTAGGCCTCTACTTTGCCATCCTGACGCTCGCGGTGCAGAACGCCATCCCGCGCACGCGCATGGGGGTGGGCACGTCGGCGGTGCGCTACATGCAGCAGGCGGGCAACACGCTGGGCGTGGCGATCATCGGCACGGTGGTCAACAACGCCATCGCCGGCGACATCGTGGGGCGGCTGCCCGTGGGCGCGCAGCGGCTGACCTCTGCCGGGCTGGCGGCGGCGACCAATCCGCAGGCGCTGGTGAACCCAACCTATCACGATACCGTGATCGCCACCGCCAAGCAGTACGCGGCGCGCGCCGCCGTGGCCCAGGCGCAGGCGGCGGGCAAGATTCCCAGCGGCCCCGCGCACGACTCTGTGGTGGCGGCCATCACGCAGCAGGCGCAGGCGCAAACCGTGCAATTGCTCGACCAGATCTTCGCCGCGCTCAGGCACTCGATGGCGGTGGGCATCCAGCATGGCTTCGTAGCGGCCTTCATCATCGGGCTGATTGCGCTGGTGGTGGCCTGCTTCCTGAAGGATGTGCCGCTCTCCAAGAGCTTCCGCGAGGAGCCAGCGCAGCTCGGCGCGTCCAAATCCTCCGGCGCTGACGGCCAGCAGCCGCAGCCCAATACCGCCAGCGTGGGGTAATGTGGAATCGCTGACGCTCCGAGCAACCGGCCCCCAGCCGAGCGCTGGGGGCTTTTGCGTGCGCCTACGCGGCCTTGCCATCGGGCGCGGGTGTGCGCTATACTTGCACTATGCAACAGATGCACAATGCACCTACCGAACCCTCCGACGAGGATTCCACGCCGCTGGCCGCCGCTCTGATGGAGGTGGCGCCACTGGTCATGCGCGAGATTCGCACGCGCATGCGTCAGAGTCGTGGCGCATGCCTCTCCGTGCCACAGTTTCGCGCGCTGGGCTACGTGCGGCGCCATCCCGACTGCTCGCTGACGGAGGTAGCCGACCACCTCGGCCTCTCGGTCCCCGCGACCTCGCGTCTGGTGGATGCGCTGGTGGTGGCGGGCCTGACGCTGCGCGCAACCTCCGCCAGCGACCGCCGCTTCGTGACGCTGCGCCTCTCCGCCGAGGGCGAGCGCATACAGGCGGAGGCGCGCAGCGCGGCGCTGAAGAGCCTGGCCGCACGCCTGGCGCCGCTCGATCCCGCCCAGCGCGCTGCCATCGCGCAGGCGCTGGAGCCGCTGCGGCAGGCCTTCGCCGAGTCGCCCGCCGACCCATCCGCGTCCGAGGACGCCTGAGCCTGGCTGGCCTGCGTTGCCACGCGCCGTGGCAAGCGCTGTGAAAGGATCACCCAATTCATATGACCGCGCTCGTTGCTCTGGATCATCTGACACGCCGCTTCGGCGACTTCACCGCCGTCAACGCCATCACGCTCGACGTGGCGCCGGGCGAGGTTTTTGGGCTGCTCGGCCCCAATGGCGCGGGCAAGTCCACCACCATCAAAATGCTGACGACGCTGCTCCAGCCGACAGCGGGGACGGCCACCATCGCGGGCTACGACGTGCAGCGGCGTCCGGCGCAGGCGCGGCGCGTGATTGGCTACGTGCCACAGGCGCTCTCCGCCGATGGCGCGCTGACGGGCTATGAGAATCTGCTGATCTTCGCCCGGCTTTACGACCTGCCACGCCGCGAGGCCGCCCGGCGGGCACGACAGGCGCTGGACTTCATGGGGCTGGCGGAGGCCGCCGACAAGCTCGCCCGCACCTACTCCGGTGGCATGATCCGCCGGCTGGAGGTTGCGCAGGCGCTGCTGCACGAGCCGCGCGTCCTCTTTCTGGATGAGCCGACCGTCGGGCTGGACCCCGTGGCGCGCAAGGCCGTCTGGCAGCGCCTCAGCGACATCCGCGCGCAGACCGGCATGACGATCTTCCTGACCACGCACTACATGGAGGAGGCCGATAGCCTCTGTCAGCGCGTGGCGATCATGAACCATGGCGACATCAGCGCGATTGGAACGCCCGGTGAACTGAAGGCCGCGCTGGGTCGCCCCGGCGTGACCCTCGACGACGTCTTCGCGCATTTCACTGGCGATCAACTGGAAACTGGAGGCAGCTACCGTGACACTTCCCGAGCCCGTCGCACAGCCGCTCGCCTCAGCTAGCGGCCTGGCCTCCGCGCCACTCTTCACCCCCGGCGCCCACAGACGCCAGCCGGGCGGGCTGCGCAGCGCGGGGCCGGTCGCGTTTCTGCGCAAGGCGCTGACCATCGCCGAGCTGGAGGTGCGCAAGCTGCGTCACGACCCGACCGACATCTTCATGCGGACGGTGCAGCCTGCGCTGTGGTTGCTGGTCTTTGGCGAGACCTTCTCGCACATCCACGCCATCAATACGGGCAAAGAGAGCTATCTGCAATTCATGTCGCCGGGCATCCTGGCGCAGAGCATCCTCTTCCTCTCCATCTTCTACGGCATCCAGATCATCTGGGATCGTGATATGGGGATCGTCCACAAGTTCCTCGCCAGCCCGACTCCACGCGCCGCCATCGTGCTGGGCAAGGCGCTCTCGGCGGGCGCGCGTGCGCTGCCGCAGGGCGTCATCATCTACATCCTGGCGCTGCTGCTGGGTGTGCAGATGAACTGGAATCCGCTGGCGCTGCTCGGCGTGATCGTGATGGTGATGCTGGCGGCGGCGTGCTTCTCGACCTTCTCGCTGGTCATCGCCTGCCTGCTGAAGACGCGCGACCGCGTGATGGGCATCGGCCAGGTGCTGACGATGCCGCTCTTCTTCGCCAGCAACGCCATCTACCCCATCGACATCATGCCGGGCTGGCTGCAAGTCATCGCGCGGCTGAATCCGCTGAGCTACCAGGTGGACGCCCTGCGCGCGCTGATGGTGACAGGCGAGGCGAGTGTGAATGGCCTCGGCGTGGACTACGGCGTGACCATCCTCGTCACCACCGCGCTGATCCTGCTGGCCGCGCGCCTCTACCCGCGCATCGTGCAATAGCCGATCACCCCGCCTTGGCTGCCTCCAGAATCTTGGCTGTGGTGTGGAGGAAGCGCGCGGTGACGGCGGAGCCAAGCGCCCTGGCGATGAAGGCGTCGGATGAGGCGGCGGGTGGGCGCCCGTCCTTCAGATACCAGACGATGAAGGCTTCCATCTCGGTCGTCGCGCGGATCTCCATGTCGCGTTTGGGCGACCACAGCGGCAGCGCCAGCGACGGTGGGATGGGACGGGCGGCGAAGGCGATGCTCAGTCGCATGTCGTCGGTGATCGTCTCGTCTCCGAAGGGGTCGCGCGCCAGCGTGCGTTCCAGCTCTTCGACGGTGCGCAGGTAGGTGGGGACGGCGAACCCCAGCGCCTCCAGCAGATGGCCCTCGATAGCGGCGGTCAGCTCCTCGCGGTCGGCGCCGTCGGACTCAAAGAAGACATTGCCTGTCTGAATGTAGCTGCGCACACCCGTCAGCCCCAGCTCAGCGAAGAGCGCCCGCAGCCGCTCCATCCTCACCTGATGCCCGCCGACATTGACGCCCCGCAACAGCGCAATATACCGCACGAACAAGACTCCTTTGTTGGGCGCGATTCTGCTGCGCGCCCATTCGACGTCAGGCGTCCGCCTCGTTGGCCGCGTCAGGCGCCCGATTGTAAAGGCGGCCATCCATGCGCAGGAAACAGATGGCGCCATTGTCTCCCGCGATGAAGTCTATCACCGCGCCCTCGTTTTCATCCTGGGTCACGACGACGAACTCTCGTTCGGAGATAGGGCGCAGCCGATTCGGCGGGAAGGTCTGCGCGCCGGTGATAGGGTCGGCGCCTGTCACGACGCGGCGCAGCCCATCACCCTCGGCGGTGATGACAACCTCCTCATCGATGGCGCGATATCGCCCCGCGCAGCGCGCGAGCGCGGCGGCGGGGAGCGAGATGAGTCTAGGAGTAGGCGCGCGCAGGCCGAGAACGTGGTCGAGCGCCCACGCAGCCACGCGGTCACCCATGACGCAGCCACGGTCGCTGTTGGTCAGAACGGCGATGGCATAGCGCTCCGCTGGGACGACCTTGAGTTTGACTTGGAAGCCGTTGAGCGCGCCGCCATGTTCGATGACCTTCACGCCGTCGAGAACGCGGATGGCCCAACCGAGGCCACCCCACTCGGTGAAGCCAGCGGCGAGGAAGTTGGCGGCCCGCGTCTGCGGAGTTCGCATCGCCTCGATGGCTGCCGGGCTGAGGATGCGTCTACCATTCCACGCGCCATCAGCCATCGAGAACGCGGCGAAGGTGAGGAGGTCGTCGGCTGTCGAGATGGCGCCGCCAGCAGGGGCGACACTGCGCGGGAGCAGATATTCGCGTGTGACCTCATGCTCGACGCCGCTAGATGCCTTGATGGTATGACCAGTGGCGCTAGGGTAGGCGATGGCCTCGTGAGCGAAGAAGAAGGTGTGATCGAGGCCCAGCGGCTTGAGGATCCGCTCGCGCATGGCGGTCTCGAAGGGTTGGCCCGTCACAACTTCGATGACGCGACCGGCGAGCATGAAGCCGCTGCTGCAGTAGAGCCATAGCTCGCCGGGAGGAGCGAGCTGGTCGAGCGTGGGAAAGCTGGCGACGCAGCGCGCGAGGGCGTCATCGCCCATGCCGAAGTCCTCGTAGTAGTCGCCGAAGATGCCGCTCCGGTGACTCAGGAGCTGGCGGAGGGTGATGGCGTCGCGGGCGCGCTCATCGGCCAGCCTGAGGTTGGGCAAGTAGGCGCGGACGGGCGTGTCGAGATCGAGCAGGCCCTCATCTACCAGCGTCATGACGAGCGTGGCGGTGTATACCTTGGAGATGGAGCCGATTGGGAAGAGGGTGTCGGGGCGGACGGGGTAGCTCGTCTCGAGGCTGGCGACGCCATAGGCGCGGGTCGCACGCGCGCCATCGCGCAGCACGCCAACGGTGGCGCCCGGCGTCGCCCAGCGGGCCAGTTGTTCGCGAATCTGAGCGTCCAGGTCGGGAGTCAGTGGGCTGGATTCGGTATCCATCGCGGCCCCCTCCAGTAGCAGGACCAGAGCGCAGTCTGGCCCTGCGACGGCTATGCGCATGGCAGCCCCTAGACGGCGTCCATCTGCTGGCTGGCGGTGAGGAGGTTCATCGCGACCACCTCACAGGTGGCATTGTACATGACATTCGCCAGATCGGGCGAACGCCGAGCGGGAGCCATGATGAGGGTGAATCTTACGCTATACTGGGAAGTGCGGACGCTGGCGTCCGCTCGCGCTGCCACAAGAGGCCTTTGGAGATCGAAGGAGATCACGCGATGGCCGACTCTGGGCTGGAACATCCCGATACCCCCGTCACCCCGCCGACGCCCGCGACGGTAGAGCCGCTGGCCGATGGCGTCTATGCGCTCATCACGGGCGGCGACCCCAATACCGGCTTCATCGTCGGTGAGCGCGCTGTGCTGGTGGTGGACGCCCGCGCCACGCCCGCGCTGGCCCGCGAGACGGTCGCGGCGGTGCGCGCCGTCACCGAGAAGCCGATCGAATATCTCGTTCTCACGCACTACCACGCCGTGCGCGCGCTGGGCGCGTCGGGCATCGGCGCGGCGCACATCGTCGCCCATCGCGGCACGCGCGACCTGATCCGCGAGCGCGGGCAGGCCGACTTCGAGTCCGAGGCGCGCCGCTTCCCGCGCCTTTTCATCGACATCGCCTCCATCCCCGGCCTGACGCACCCTGACATCAGCTATGCTGACGCGCTAACGCTCGACCTGGGCGGGCGCGAGGTGGAGTTGCGCTGGCTGGGCCGCGCCCACACCGAGGGCGACACGGCGGTCTGGCTGCCAGGCGACCGCGTGCTCTTCGCGGGCGATCTGGTCGAGGCCAGCGCCGCGCCTTACTGCGGCGACGCCTACATCCTGGATTGGCCCGCGACGCTCGGCCAAGTCCGCGCGCTCGGCGCCGAGACCATCGTGCCGGGGCGCGGGCCAGCCGTGCGCGGCGCGGCGGCCAGCACAGCCATCGAGGAGACGCAGGCGTACCTGACCACTCTGCGCGATACGGTGCGCGCTGCGGTGGAGCGCGAGCAGGATGTCGCGGCGGCCTACCACGCGGCGGAGGCGGCGCTGACGCCACACTTCGGCGAGTGGGCCATCTTCAAGCATTGTCTGCCCTTCAATGTCCAGCGCATGTATGACGATGTCGCCGGTGTGCGCCCGCGTATCTGGACGGAGAGCCGCGACGCCGCCCTCTGGAGGACGCTTGTCGCGAAGTGAGCTGGTAGCCGTCTCGAAGCGGACTCGTCAACGGAGCCTATGGAGGCGCGTGACATGACTGCGCCCACGCTCGCCGATCTGCGGCCCTCTCCTGCCTGGCGCGACCCCATCCTCATCATCGGCGCCGGGCCGGTGGGGATGAGCGCCGCGCTGGGTCTGGCGCACTACGGCATCCCCTCGCTCATGCTGGATGAGGACGCTGGAACCGCCATCGAAGGCTCGCGCGCCATCTTCATGGAGCGCCACTCGATGGAGATTCTGGGCGCGTGGAGTCCCGTCGGGCGCCAGATGGCCGAGCAGGGTATGACGCTGCTGGCCGGGCGCGTCTTCTTCCGCTCGACCGAGCTGTACAAGACCTTCTCGGCGCCGCCCGACCCCGACATCCGCTACCCGCGCTTCGTCAACTTCCCCCAGAACACGCTGGAGCGACTGCAATATGCGGCGCTCTGCGACCTGCCGCTGGTGGATGTGCGCTGGCGGCACAAGGTGACGGGCCTCACGCAGGATGATGCGGGCGTCACCGTCGAGGTGGAGAGTCCCGACGGCCCGCAGCGCATCCAGGCGCCGTATGCGCTGGCCTGTGACGGGCCACGCAGCGCGACGCGCCATCTGCTGCATCTGCCGTTCCCCGGTGAGTCACGCGAGCGCCACTTCCTGATCCTGGATGTGCGGATGCAGTTGGAGACGCCGCGCGAGCGCTGGTTCTGGTTCGACCCGCCCTTCAATCCCGGCCGCACCGCGTTGCTGCATCCGCAGCCCGAGAGCATCTATCGCATCGACTATCAGCTCGCGGCGGATGACGACTTCGCCGCCGTGCAGACGCCCGAGGCCATCCATCAGCGCGTGGTGGCCACCGTCGGCCAGCGTCCCTATGAGGTCGTCTGGAAGAGCGTTTACACCTACCAACAGCGCGCGCTGGAGCGCTTCCGGCATGGGCGCGTCTTCTTCCTGGGCGACGCGGCGCATCTCATGTCGCCCTTCGGCGGGCGCGGCCTGAATTCTGGCATCCAGGATGCCTGGAATCTGGTCTGGAAGCTGGCGCTGGTGCGCGCTGGAGCCGCCCCCGATGCCCTGCTGGATACCTACGACGACGAGCGGCAGCCTGCCGCGCGCGAGAATCTGCGGCTGACGGCGGATACGATGCGCTTCCTGGTTCCCAGCCCTGGCCCGGCGCGCTGGCGACGCGACGCCATCCTGCGACTGAGCCTGCCCTTCGCCGCCATGCGCAAGCGTGTCAACGCCGGCCACATGTCGAATCCCTACACCTACGCGCGCTCGCCCATCATCGCCGCTGACGCAGTGGCCGACGCGGGCTCCCGCTTCCAGCGCGGCCCGATGGCAGGCTCGCTGGCTTCGGAGCTGACGCTGGCCGCCGCGGGCGAGGCTGGCGGCGACCGCTCGCTGCTCGATCTCTTCGGCGAGAGTTTCGTCATCTTCTGGTTCTGCGCCGACCCCGATGCGGGCGCCGCCGCACTGGCCAGCGTCCTACCCACGCTGCCCGCCGATCTGCCGACCCGGCTGTACATCGTCGCGTCCACCCCAGCCACAGCGCCCGCGCCCGATGGCGTCGCTCATCTGCTCGACGGCGCAGGCAAGCTGGCGGCGGCCTATGGCGCAGGCGACGGGACGCTCTACCTCATGCGCCCCGACCGCCACATCGCCGCGCGCCGCCTGCGCTGCGACCCCGCCGCGATTCCCGCGCTGCTGCGTCGCGTCGCTGGACTGGAGTTGACGGCGAAGGGTGGCGCGGGCGAATAAATTGGGGGCTCTCGAAGACGCCAAATTCGAGCGCTGCATCGTGCTCTGTCAACAGCTCCATCTCATCCGCTCAGGCGCGCCAATACACATCGCCAGCCGTCGAGAGCCACGGCAGAATCTACAATGTGCAGCGATGTGTTTCACTGCGCTCATTGCGATTGATGCACAGAGAAGAGCCGCGTTACCAAGCTATCGTCGAATCGTCATATGAATAGGTAGTATTGCTTAGTTTCTTCCAGGGGCGTATGCATGGCCCGTGAACCAGGGAGCGTCACGATGAAGCGCCATCTCGCTAGCCTTATCTGCCTGTTTACACTGCTGTCAGGTGTTAGCCTGCTCTCAGGCTGCGGTTCCGCCAAAGCAAGCGCCTCACGACCAGCGACGACGGCGACGCCAGCCGCCACGGCGACACCAGCGACGACCACCTATACAAGCTCCGATGGCCAGTTCACGCTACAGTACCCCAGTAGATGGACGGTCAAGGTAATAGCGGAGCAAAAGACCTCTGGACTCGTGGTGTTCTCCAATGGCGCAGACGGCGAGCAATTCCTGATAGAGCCATTGACTGTGCAGTTAGTTCCCAACTATCCAGCTATATTGAAGGATGGATTGAGCAAACCCGCAGATTCCCAAAACGCCACGGTGGATATAACCACTAGTACGGCATCCTATCCGTCCGGCGCCTGGACAGTAGCAAGCGGGACGGCAACGTTGGCAAGCATCCCCATGACG
This sequence comes from Ktedonobacterales bacterium, assembly GCA_036559055.1. Lineage (GTDB taxonomy): Bacteria > Chloroflexota > Ktedonobacteria > Ktedonobacterales > JADMIN01 > JAKAIY01. The sequence goes on along the minus strand of DATBTW010000097.1, from coordinate 1,889 downwards.
GCGCACCTGTATGGCATCGTACACAGCGGTCACACTGTCATCATCTTGACCTTCGCGCCTTCCTCGTCGGCGACTACCGATCAGTCAACCTATTTTGCCCCCATGCTCACGTCATTTACCTTCCTTAAGTAGCTTGGTAGCTCCCACTGGCGAGCAGGAGAGATGATCATGGATTCGCACGAGAGTGGCATGCGTCGGGAGCCAGATGGGACGTCTTCCTCGGCGAGCGCCTATCCAGCGCCACCGGTGGGCGTTCAGGCTCCCTTTCCGGCCCTGCCAGAGATTCCAGACATTCCGCCCAATGAGCCTGTCACCGGTCGCATGGCAGACATCCTCACCCACCCGACGAGTGTCCCCCACTACATCGCCCATCTGCGTGGGGCAAAGTGGAGCACGATCATTTGGCTTGTGCTTGGGCTTGGGATTCTCGAATCGGTGGTCACTGCCATCGAAACCCAGGTCTCTGGCTCAAGTCTGGGAAATGTCCCTGGCTTCGGCCAACTGCCAACGAGGTGGCAAGCTGCCTTTAACGCAATGGCGTTCCTCAGCGGCCTTCATGGCAATCTCCTGACGACCGTGGTGTACTTCATCCTCGCCTCAGGCCTCTACTGGCTCATCGCGAAGCTGCTCGGTGGGCAGGGAACCTTCTTGCAAAGCACATGGCTCTTCGCTCTCATCACGACGCCGATCAACGCTGCCGCTGCGCTGCTTGGCCTCATCCCTGTTCTGGGGCTGGTCGCCTACGTCGTTCTGGGGATCGCTCAAGTCGTGCTGACCATTTTTGCAATGGCGGCTGCGCACCACTTGACAGTAGGCAAGGCTACTGTGGTCGTACTCACCCCGCTTGCGCTTGGCCTTGTGGTCATCTTCTGTACACTGGCCGTTAGTCTCCCCTACTAGCCACCATCGAACTCGACCCTCTGCTCATGCTGCGGAGCATATGACTGCGCTGCTCAATCGCCGCGCGCCACCCCTGCCGATGGTTCCCCCTCGCCCCGCAGGGCGAGGGGGACAGGGGGAGAGGCCCTCATCCCCGCTCATAGATGAGCTGGACAGCGCCAGATTGGTAGGGGGTCGTGCTGACCAGCTTCAGCGCCATCTCGCTGGCGAGCCCCTGGAAGAGCGGCTTGCCCGCCCCCAGCGCCAGCGGATAGATGACCATCTGATATTCGTCGATCAGCCCGGCGCGCGCCAGCGATTGCGCCAGCATCGCGCCGCCCGACACATAGATGCTCTTGCCCGGCGCCGCCTTCAGCCGCGCGACCTCTTCGGCGGGGTCGCCTGTCGCCAGCCGCGCGTTGTTCCACTCGACCTTCTCCAGCGTTTTGGAGAACACGATCTTCTCGTGGCCGTTGACCATGTCGGCCAGCTCGCCTGTCTGACTGGGCCAGTACTGCACTTGCTGGAGATAGGCCACGCGGCCTAGCAGCGTCGTATCCACCGCGCGCTCGAAGGCGGTCAGCTCCTCCACCTGGTCGGGCGAGGTCGGCGTGCTGAACATCCAGTCCAGCTCGCCGTTGGGGCCGCAGAGGAAGCCATCGAGTGTCATCCGCATATTCAGGATCACCTTGCGCAAGTGATCTTCTCCCTTCCTGCTCAGGCGCTCAGCCCGCGAAGAACTCCGCGATGACGGGCGCCACCGCCGCGCCTGCGACCTGATGGGTCTGTCCGGCCAGCGTGCGAGACTGCGCGCCGGGGATGGCCTCGACGATGGCGCGCTGCGTATTGAGCATCCATTCCGGACTGTCGCCGCCGCCCAGCACGAGCGCGGGCGTCTTCAGCGCGCCCAACTGCGCGACCAGCGCAGGCGGCAGCGACTTGCCATCCATGGGATTTTCCACGCACAGCGCGTCGTAGAGCAGCGTCGGCGCGATGGCCTCGAACGCCGG
>DATBTW010000096.1:0-37444 GCA_036559055.1 Ktedonobacterales bacterium | reverse complement strand
CCTATCGCCTGATGAGTCTGGATCGCATCTCGCTCAATACCCTGGATGGGCGTGTCATCTGCCGTCTGCTCTTGGGCGCTCGTCAGCATGCGATGCTCGTTGACCCCAACTGGCAGGTAGGCGGCGCTGATCTGGTCTGGCGACGCGGCGTCTATTATCTGCATGTGACACAAAGCCGTGAAACGCCAGAACGCCAAGAGCCAGACGGCGGCACGCTGGGTGTTGATCTGGGCATCGTCAATCTGGCGACGGATAGCGATGGACAGGTGTTCAGTGGCACGATGGTGCACACCGTCCGCGCTCGCTACCATCGGCGCCGCCAACGACTGCAAAAGGTTGGAACCAAGAACGCCAAACGCCGCCTCAGAAAGAATGCGGGCAAGGAACGCCGCTTTCAGCGCGACGTGAATCACTGCATCTCGAAGACCCTGGTGAAGAAAGCCGCCGTCTCGTGCAAGGCACTCGCGCTCGAAGACCTGACAGGCATCCGAGCACGAGTCACGGTTCGACACGAACATCGCTATGAGCGGCATTCCTGGGCCTTCTCTCAACTCCGCGAACTTATCACCTACAAGGCTGCATGGGCCGGTGTCTCGCTGCATCTGGTCGACCCCAGAAACACGAGTCGTACCTGCTCGACCTGTGGCCATTGTGAGAAGGCCAATCGTCGTTCCCAAGCGGAGTTCCTTTGCCAACGATGTGGCTTCACCGTGAACGCGGACTACAACGCCGCCATCAACATCAGCCGAAAAGAACCCTATCGGGCTGCCGTCAATCAGCCTATGGCGTCACCCCTCGCGGAGTAGATGCAAGCCCCCGCCTTTAGGCGTGGGGTTATTGACGAAGTCGTGTCCTCTGGGACGGCGTCTGGCGTGCGGCGCGGATAGATGGCCTGGCGGTTCGGGGGTTTGCGTCGCATGCTCGCCCCCAAACCACGCACAGGCGCCGAGTCACATGGTTCCCAGGCCCATGACGTGGAACCCGTTGTCCACATAGAGAATGTCGCCGGTTAGCGACTTCGCGGCGGGCGAGCAGAGGTAGGCGGCGACATCGCCCACGTCGCCCTGCTCGATGTTGCGACGCAGCGGCGCGACCTGCTCCACCAGCCCGAACATATCATTGATGTTGCCCACGCCGCGCGCTGAGAGCGTGCGCAGGGGGCCAGCCGAGATGCCATTGACGCGGATGTTCGACGGGCCAAGGTCCCAGGCCAGATAGCGTATCGCTGCTTCCAGCGAGGCTTTCGCCATGCCCATCAGGTTGTAGCCCGGCACGACGCGCTCGCTCCCCAGATAGGTCAGCGAGACGATGCTGCCGCCGCCGCGTTGCTGCATCAGCGGCTCCACGCGCCCGGCCATCGCCATCAGCGAATACGCGCTGATGTCCAGAGCGGTGAGGAAGCCCGCGCGCGAGACACGCGAGACGCGGCCCTTGAGGTCTTCGGTCGGCGCGAAGGCGACACAGTGGATGAGTATATCCAGCCCACCGAACTCCTGCCCGACCTTCGCGAAGGCGGTGTCGAGGTCACTATCGCTCTGCACGTCGCATGGCATCACCAGCGCGCCATCCATGCCAGCGGTCAGTTTGCGCACGTTCTGCTGCATGCGCTCCTGATAGGTGAAGGCGAGGCGCGCGCCCTCCGCTGCGAGCTTCTGAGCGATGGCCCACGCGATGCTGTTATGATTGGCCACACCAAAGATCAAGGCGGTTTTGCCGTCGAGCTGGCCCACTATGTCGTCCTCCTGAATCTCCGCCGCGCGCAGCGCTCGCCCCGCCATGGCGCGCGACCGTCGGCGGGACGGCGCCGCACATGCCGCCCTCAGCGGGCGCGGGAGCGAACGACGCCAGCATCATAGCACCTGCGCGCAAAACTGGACAATCAGTCGTATTTTGGCTGGCCGCTACCCGATGCGCTCAGAGGGTCGTATCGTGGAGTCGATGGGTGCTGATTCGCCGTTCGGCTCTGGCTGCGCGCGCGGCTCATCGGCGAACGCCGCCAGCTCCGCCAGGTCTTCGCTGGCCTCATCGTGGCGCAGGCGCGCGGCGTTCATCAGTTGCGCCCAGCGCGCCAGCGTCTGATCGGAGATCGGCGTTACGAAGCGATAGGGCAGATCGTGGTCGCCCCCCGGCCCCTGCTCGATGGCCCAGCGCTGGCTCTCGGCGCTGAGGGGCGCCAGCGAGATGCGCGGCGTGGCGGTCAGCGAGGGCAGCGGGCAGCGCTCGTAGCCCGTCGGCTCGTTGGCGCGCAACCGCCGCGCCTGCTCGCGCAGCAGCGCCGCCGACTCGGCCTGAATGACACTCACCTCTGCAAATGCGCCTGCGGCCTGCCGCAGCAGCGCAATCGCCTGGAGCGGATCGCGCGTCATCCCCTGAAACGGCTCCCACGTCGCCTGGGCGCTCGCGCGCGTCAGCACCTGATACAGCATGCGTTCATCTCTCAGCGTTGAGACAGTCTCACCAGCCGCCCGACCGGCGCCTGGCCACACGGATCGCTCGCCGAAGCATGCGCCCGTATTTGCTTGTTAAACGAGCGAGACGGCGAACGTCATGCTGTACAGCCACTCTGGCGCCGCAGTCGCCCAAACGGGCTATCCAAATGGCGGTCGAGCGACACGCGGCTCCCTCACGGCGCGCGGTCAGGCCATGTGATACGCTGGGTACAATTCTTGAGCGCCCCTCCGTGGTGGGCGCCGTTGCGCGACGTCGCTACGGAGTCAGGTGATCAGCCAGAAGACCAGCCAGAAATGGAGCGCGGCCCTATGGAGAGCAGCGACGGACACAGCGCGCCCGTCAACACGGATGTCGCGACGGCCATGGCGCGGGTCAGCGAGATGGCCCGGCGGGTGCGCGCCAACGTCGGGCGCGTCATCGTTGGCAAACAGGATGTCATCGACCTGCTCATCGTCGCCATCCTGAGCGAAGGGCATGTGCTGATCGAAGACGTGCCCGGCATGGGCAAGACGATCATGGCGCGCGCCCTCGCTCGCTCGCTGGCGGCGTCATTCGCGCGCGTGCAGGGAACGCCCGACCTGCTGCCATCCGACATCATCGGCGTCAGCTACTACAATCAGCGGTTGAGCGAGTTCGAGTTTCGGCGCGGCCCTATCTTCTCGAATGTGGCCCTGGTCGATGAGATCAACCGCGCGACCCCGCGTACGCAATCGGCGCTGCTGGAGGCCATGCAGGAGCGCCAGGTGACGGTGGACGGCGAGACGATGCCGCTGGGCGCGCCGTTCCTGGTCATCGCGACGCAGAATCCCATCGAGCTGGAGGGAACATTCCCGCTGCCAGAAGCGCAGCTCGACCGCTTCCTGCTGCGCCTGCGCGTCAACTACCCCGCGCTGGACGACGAGCTGTCGATGCTCTACCGCTTCAAAGAGACACAGCCACTCGACTCGCTGCAGCCGATCATCACGGGCGACGAGCTGGCGGCGCTGCTGCCTGTGGTGCGCGCCGTGCGCGTGAATGAGCCGGTGGCGCGCTACCTGCTGGCGATCATCCACGCCACGCGCGATTATCCCACCATGCGGCTGGGGGCCAGCCCGCGCGCGTCGCTGGCGCTCTTCCGCGCGGCGCAGGCGTATGCCGCCATGCACGGTCGCGACTACGTCAAGCCCGATGACATCAAGCGGCTGGCCATCCCGACGTTGGCGCACCGGCTGCTGCTCAGCCCCACCCAGATGACATACCAGACCCAGGATAGCGAGCGCCTGCTGCAAGAGATCGTTGAGTCGGTACCGACACCGGTCGAGCGCGTCTGAGCCAGGCAGACAGCGAGGGAGCGATACGTCATGGGCGGCGAACCAGACCGCAGCGCGGCGCCTTCCGCTTATACCTCATCCGTCACCAATAGCGTCATGGGGCATGACTACGTTGGTCGGCTGAGCATGCGCCAGATGATGCGCATCAGCGATCTTATACGGCGAGGCGGGGCAGCCGATCCCAACCTGGTCCGCCGCCGACCACTCTACATCATCGCCGCGCTGTTGATGCTGGCTGGGGCGCTGACCCAGTTCGCGCTGATCTTCATCTGCGGGCTGCTGTTGCTGGGCATCGCCATCACGCCGGAGCTGTGGTATCGCTTCGGACTGCGCGGGCTGACCGTCACGCGCGAGATGAAGAGCGGCCATGCCAGCTTCGGACAGGTCGTGATGATTCCGCTCTCGGTGGAGAATCGCAAGCTGCTCCCGCTGCCGATGGTGGAGACGGTTGACGAGTTTCCGGAGGCGCTGCCTGTGCTGGGCGCACGGCTCAATCTCTCCAGCCGACCCGGCGCGGCGCTGCTGACACGCGCGCTGCGGCTGTGGACGTATCAGCGCGTGCGGCGGCGCTACTACGTGCGCGCCATCCAGCGCGGGGCCTTCGTCATCGGCCCGACACAGGTGAGCGTGACCGACCCCTTCGGCATCCTCACGCGCGAGGAGATCGTGGACACTCGCCGCGCACTGCTGGTGCATCCGCTGATCGCACCGCTCGACCGCTTCAACCTCTCGCCGCGCGCCATCTTCGGTGACTCCGCCTCACGCCTCCATCTACTCGAAGACCCCCTGCGCGTCGCGGGCATCCGCCAGTACGCGCCCGGCGATGATCCGCGCCGTGTCCACTGGAAGGCGACCGCGCGCATGGGAGCGCTGCAAAGCAAACTGCTCGACCCATCCACCCAGCGCACCGTGTTGATCGCGCTCGACGTGCGCACCTTTCAGCATGCGCAGTTGGGGTACGATCCTGAGTTGGCGGAACTGGGTATCGCAGTGGCGGCTTCGGTGGCGGCGTGGGCGACCGAACGCGGCTATGCGGTGGGGCTGATCGCCAACGGCATCGTCTCCAGCGTTGACATCCAGACGGATGGCCGCCAGGACACACGCGCATGGGCGGGAGCCACATCGCTGACGCTGCCGCATGTGATGCTGGCGGCGTCGGCTCGCCCCGAGCAACTCACGGCGATTCTCGACAGCCTGGCCCGCGTCTCGCTCTTTGGCGGTGTGCCGCTGGGGCCGATGCTCGGCGAAGCGATGCGCTCTGCCCCCACTGGGGCCACGGTGGTCTACGTGGGGCTGGAATCGCTGGTGGATGTCGCCACGCTGATCGCGCTACGGCGCATCCAGTCGAGCGGGCACAGCGTCATGCTGGCGCTGACCAACCGCGAGGACGACGATCCGTTCGCCGATGAGGGCGGAGCGCACGATCTGCACGCCGCTGGCCTGGCGATTCACCATGTCGGCGGGCGCTCCCGCTGGCGCGCGCTGCTGGCGGAGCAGCTTGGCGACCTGCCCGCACGCAGTGCGACAGAAGTCGTAAATTCGGAACATCTGGCCATCGAGCGCAGAATGATCCTGGAGCAGCGCACCGCGCGCAACGATTGGCGCCAGCGCGCAGGCGCCGCCGGGAATGAGGATAGCCATGCGGAACCACAGCAGCGCCAGGGCGACGACGGCGATGACGACCAGTCAGAGTCGCCTCGCGACCCCGCGCTGGCTCTCCCCTGAGCGGCTGAGCGTCGCCTTCTCGGTCGGCTTGCTGGCCCTGCTGGAGCTAATCCCTGTGCAGGCGCTGCTGCTGACCTATGCGGGCGTCACGCAGTTCTCGCTGGCCGACACGTTCGGGCCGCTCTGGCTGATCGCCGCGGCGCTGCTGGCCTTCGCCCTGATTCGCTGGCGGCTGGGCGGCCTGCATCCGGCGTGGATCGCGCTCGTCTCGCTGGTGGTCGCCCTGATCGCGGCAGCGGGATTCGTCGTCCTCTCGCCGACCGCGTATGGCGCTATCCCCGGCGGTCCTCTCTCACCGAACTGGATCAATCAACTCGTTCTCGACGCCACGCTCGATACCCAGCGCTTCAACGGGCTGTTCTTCATCTTCCCGATGGTGATCTATCTGGGCTGGCGCGGGCTGACGCTGGGCGCGCCACCACCGCGCATCGAGCCAACGTTGCGGCGCTTCACCATCAGCCTGGCCGTGGTGATGGCCGCCTGCCTGGGCGCAGCCACCGCGCCCGCTCCCTTGCAGGTGGGGCTGACGGGCGCGCTGCTGGGGCTGCTGGCGCTCGATGTCTTCGCCGGGCTGGCGGCGGCGGCGCTGGCGCGGCGCGGCGCGGGACGCGAGGAGGGCCAGGTCGAATCGGGCGCGGAGATGGCGCGCTGGCTGCTGTCGGCGCTGGCGGCGGCGGCGCTGGTGATTCTGGTCTCCTTCGTGGTTGGCCTGGCGCTCAACCTGAATCTCTTTCTCTTCCTGCTGCGCGCGCTGGGGCCAGTCGGCGAGTTGGTGAATCGCGCGCTGGCCTGGCTCGTCAATGGCCTGGCCTATCTGCTCTGGATCGCCTTCGTCAGAACCATCGGCGCATGGCTGTTCCAGCACACCGCCTTCTACGTCTCGCCGCCCAAGGCGCCGAGCGTGGCGGGCCCGGTTCACCAACACGCCGCGCTGCAGCCGCCACCGCTGGGATTCCTGGTCGCGGCGGGGTTCATCGTCGGGCTGATCGTCCTCATCATCCTCGGCTTCATCCTGTATGAGGGCGTGCGCGCCATCCTGCGCTCGCTCAAGCCCGCTCCCGATCCAGAGCTGGACGAGGACCGCGAGTCGCTGGACGCACGCGGGCTGCTGCGACGGCAGGCGCAGGAGCTGCTGGCGGGGCTGCGACGCAGCTCTGGCGCCGAGCGGGACCCGCTGATGCACGGCAGCGCCCGCTGGCTCTACCGCGAGGCGTTGCGCGCGGGGGCCAGCGCGGGCATCGCGCGGCGCCCGGGCGAGACCGCCGACGAATACAGCCGACGTCTGGCGCAAGCGATGCAGGAGCGCGACGCGCCACCCGATGAGCCGGGGCTGGCCGCGCTGACCGCGACCTACGACGACGCGCGCTACGGCGACAGCGCCTCGGACGCGCCGCCCGAAGTGGTCGCCTCCTCGCGCCGCCTCACCGCCACGCTGAGCAAGCTGCGGCGGTAGCGGATACGCCGGGCCGCGGCCATGAATGGCCGACGCACGGGACGAGGGCATAAATGCTCTATTGCGCGCTGCCGCAGGCGGGCGCGTCCCCTGCGGCTTTCAAGCCGCGTCCGCGTGCTCCGGCCATTTATGGCCGAGAGCTGTCCCGCCACCGAGAGCGCCCAGCCCTTGCGCCGCCCCTCAAGCCTGATCTTCGGGGCTGATGGCGCGACCGCTGCCGATGAACTCCTTGACACGCTCGGCCAGGTCGCGGTTCATGCCATCTACGGCGGCGATGTCCTCGACGCTGGCGGCGGCGATGGCGCGCGCTGAGCCGAAGCGCCGCACCAGCGCCTTCTTGCGCTTCGGCCCGATGCCCGGTATATCATCCAGCACGGAGCGGAACGTGCGCGCGCTGCGCAGGTTGCGGTGGTAGGTGATGGCGAAGCGGTGGGCCTCATCACGCACGCGCTGCAAGAGATAGAGACCCTGCGAAGCGCGCGGCAGCACCACTGGCTCCGGCTGATCCATCAGATAGATCTCTTCATAGGTGCTGATGCTGCCGTGGTTCTCCTTTGCGATGCCGATCACCGGCACGCGCACATCCAGCGCGGCCAGCGTCTCCACGGCAGCGTTGAGTTGCGGGCGCCCGCCATCCACGATCACCAGATCGGGAATCTGCGCCCACGGGTCGCCCAGCATATCCGGGCTGACGCCCTCCTCGTTGGTCGGCGCGTCGCCATCCCGCGCCTCCCGCTGGACCTGCTCGACCTCAGACTCGGCCTCAGCTTCAACCTCTGAAGGCGCCTCGTTCGGCTGGCCATCCTCAGCCGCCGCCATGCGCTTGAAGCGGCGTCCCAGCACCTCTTGCAGGCTGCCGACGTCGTTGGCGCCCTCGATGGTCTTGATCTTGAAGCGGCGATAGTCACTCGACTTCGGTCGGCCATTCTCCAGCACGACCATCGAGCCGACGCTATTCGAGCCTTGCGTATTGGAGATGTCGTAGCACTCGATGCGGCGCGGCGGGGCGGGCAGATTCAGCATGTCGCGCAGCTCATCCAAGGCCAGTGCGGTCTTCTGGCTATCCGAGAGCCACTTGATGCGCTGCTGCTCGAGCGCCTCGCGCGCGTTCTGCGCCACCATCGCCACCAGCCGTAGCTTGTCGCCGCGCTGCGGGATGGTCAGCGTCACCGCCGCGCCGCGCTTCTGGCGCAGCCACGCCCGCAGCGCCTCGGTGTTCTCTGGCTCTCCAGCCAGAATCAACTCGCCCGGCACATGTGGCGCCTGATCGTAGAACTGCTGGATGAACATCTGCATGATCTCGCTCTCAGACGTGTCGCGCGTGCCCTGCAAGATGAAGAATTCGCGCCCGGTGAGCCTGCCACCGCGAAAGAAGAAGACCTGCGCGCACGTCTCGTCGCCCTCGCCCGCCAGCGCGATGACATCCTGGTCATCGGCGCCGGTCGTGTTGATGATCTTCTGCTTCTCCAGCACCTGCTCCACCGCGCGCACGCGGTCACGCAGCGAGGCCGCCCGCTCGAACTCCAGATGCTCGGCGGCTTCATCCATCTCGCGGCGCAGGTTGACCAGCACCTCGTCGTGCTTGCCCTCCAGAAAGAGCGTCACCTGGCCAATCACCTCATCGTACTCTTCGCGGCTGGCCTTGCCCACGCACGGCGCGTTGCAGCGGTGGATGTAGAACTGCGTGCAGGGGCGCGGCAGCAGCTTCAGCTTCCAGTCGGCGGGCGGGTCGACCTCTTGCCCGCGCGGCGGCGCCCAGGCGCTGGCATCGAAGCGGCAGGTGCGATAGGGGAAGATCTTGTTCATCAGGTCGAGTGTGGCGTCTACCGCGCCGGAGCTGGTGTAGGGGCCGAAGTAGCGCGCGCCATCACGTCGGAAGTTGCGCACGCGATAGACGCGCGGGAAGTCCTCATTCAGCGAGACTTTGATGTAGGGATAGTTCTTGTCGTCGCGCAGGCGCACGTTGTACTTCGGCTGGTAGCGCTTGATGTACTCGTTTTCGAGGATCAGCGCCTCGATCTCGCTGCCCACGACGATGAATTCGATGTCGCTGATGTGGGAGACGAGCGCGCGATTCTTCGGACTCAGCTCCTGCGGATCGACGAAGTAGGAGCGCACGCGCTGATGCAGGTCGGTCGCCTTGCCGACATACAGCACGATACCCTCGGCGTCCTTGTGCAGATAGATGCCAGGCCGATGCGGCAGTGATTGCAGGATAGACTGCAGCTTGTCGGAGATGTCGGGCATAGTTCCTCGCCTGGTAATGAATCCTCTGCGAGCGCGATCAATCGCGGCCTTGAAAGGCCGACGCACGGTACGTAGGGGCATAAATGCCCCTGCTCTACTTCGCTGCAAGCAGACGCATGTGCGGCTTTCAAGCCGCCGTGGCGTGCTCCGGCCTTTCAAGGCCGAGAGCAGCGTCGAGAGCACACCTGAATTGACCGACGCGCTGCGCAAGAGTATTATACGCTCAGGCTCGTCATGGCCGGGTCAGATTCAATCGACGGGCGACGCAGTTCCTCCTGCTTGATCGTGGAGCGGTCGGCGGGAGCCACAGGGAGAGCGAGTTCGATGCCCAACACAGCGGAAAAGCGCGCACAGGCGCGGCGTCAATCCCGAGTGCAGCGCGCCCACGCCGGGCCAACCACAGCCCCCACCACCACGCGACCAGCCACGCGCTATGCGTCGCCCTCACAGCGCAGGCCGGGCCAGCGTGGCAAGCAGCGCGGCTTCTTCGAGCGCTACCCCGTCGCGACCGTGCTGGGCGTGCTGATCGTGCTGGGGCTGGGCGCGCTCTACCTCCAGCAGAATAAGCTCGGCCCCTGGACGCCAGCGCCGCCCAAGCCCATCGCGCAGGCGAAGTGCGATCTCAAGACGCATGTCTGCGACAAGGCGCCGATCATAACGATCAACCCCGCCAAGAGCTACGTCGCCACCATCGAGACGGCCAAGGGGAATATTGTCATCCAGCTCGACGCCAAGAACACGCCCATCACCGTCAACAACTTCGTCTTCCTGGCGCAGCAGCATTTCTATGACAACACCTACTTCTGGCGTGTCGAGGCGCCTGGTCTGACCAGCCCGCTGGGTGGCGCATCGACCCTCAATCTCATCCAGGGTGGCGCAGTGACAAAGACCGGCAGTGATCCTGCCAACGTGCCGGGCTACACCATCAAAGATGAGAAGGTGATTGGGGGCTACACTGCTGGCGCCGTGGCGATGGCGAATACCGGCAAGCCGAATACAGGTAGCACACAGTTCTTCATCTGCACAGGCGACAACGCGATTGCGAGCACGTACACCATCTTCGGCCATGTCACTTCTGGCCTCGATGTCGCAGCGAAGATTAGCCCGGACGACATCATCAAGACGGTGACGATCCAGGTGAAGTAGCTGGGAGCGCCCCCACCCGCCCAACTGACGCGCTCTCGGCCCTGAAAGGCCGGAGTACGCCAACGGCGGCCTCGAAAGGCCGCAGAAGAGATCCACCGCAGGCGGCGCACTCAGGGGCATTTATGCCCTAATCGTCCCGTGCGTCGGCCATTCATGGCCGCGACTCCCTTGCCCCACGCTATACGCCTGGCGCGACCTCACTCGTCGCGCAGATAGAGCGCTATCTCGCCATCGGCCGCAGGTTCGACCCGCGCGATGGCGCTGTAGGCTGGCACGAGATCGACCGTCTCGGCGAGATAGCTGGCGATGATACTGGCCAGCGTCTCGACGGGCCGATGCTCGATCTCCGCCGCGTCCGCCGCCTGCGCGATCTCGATGGCGACGCGCGTTCGATAGCCACGCTCCGCCGCTAGCGGGATGAGCGTCACGGGCGGCAGATCGACCGATGGCAGCGTATTGCGCTCGCGCAGCGAGGCCAACGCCCGCAGGATGACATCGCGCGTCAGCGCCTCCAGCGCATCTGGCTCATGCATGGCTGGCATGTCCTAGCGCAGTGGGGGCAGTGACGCCCGCCAGACTTTCTCCTCGCGGACGGCGGCGCGGTCGCGCAGGAGCTGATAGATGGCGGCCATCTGGTCGAAGGTGTCATCGGTGCAGACCGTCACCACCTTCTGGTCGCGCTTATCCTGATAGGCCAGCGAAGCGTTACCGCGTGTGCGCTTGCGCGAGACGCCCCGCACGCCAGCCATATTGGCGAAATTGGCGATGCGGCCGGCGACCAGGAACTGCTGCATCGGTGTACCAGACTCGGAATTGCCGCCCTCTTCGGGCAGCCGCACGCCCTTGAGCGTCACATTCGAGACATCTTCCAGCGGCGTGCCGATGATACGCCCAGGCCGCGACATCACGAACATCTCTGGCGTGATGATGAGCCAGAAGTCGCCCGCACGCGCGAGCCGCCAGATGTCATTGGCCACAATACCCAGGCTGCCAAAGGCCAGCGCGCCCAGCATAATCAGGATCACCAGCGCCACGATCTGCACAGCGGCAGGCTGGCCCACGAAATCGGCTGGAATCGTGATGAGCGCCACCGGGATGAGCAAGGCGAAGCCGATGATAGCCAGCAAGCCCCACTTCAGCGCGCTTGTGCGCACATAGCCACGGCGCAGCGGCCAGACATTCCACTCGCTTGGCGCATGGCCAGAGCGCGCCTGATCGAGGATGGCTTCAGCGTCCATCTCGTGTTCCTCCCAATGGCTCCCTGTGGCTCGCTTCGGGCGCCAGCAGGTCATCGCATCTCCCCGCTAACGCCCGCGACGCTCACGCAGAGTATACCACCACTGGCGTGGCTCATGCACGCCTCGCACTAGAATTATTCGGCGCGGAGACCCTCTGCGACGTGCTACAATGGAGGTCGAAACGGGTCACACGCGCGACGCTTCCACGGCGTCGGCAGGAGGATGACGTGCCTGGCAGACACTCCCCCGAATCCGCCGCCAACAACCTGCTCGGCTGGCTGCGCGAGCGCCGCTCGTGGGCCGTAGATGCGCCCACGCCACTGGAGACGCTGGCTGACGACCTCGGCCTGGTGATCCAGAGCTTCGATCCGGCGCTCTATCCGGGCGCGCTCGGATTCCTGGAGCCGGGCGAAGACCTCATCTTCCTGCGCGCGGGCCTGCCTGAGCCGGTGCGACGCTTCACGCTGGCGCACGAACTGGGCCACGCCGCGCTGCACCGGCGCGACGGCCTCGCTGCCGAGATCGCCCAGCGCGGCGCGCCCGTCTGGGCCGCGTCAGACGACACCGACGAGGTCAGCTGTGTCGAGAGCGACTTGCAGGCGCTTGCCGCCGATAGTGATGAGACGCTTCGGCCCGGTCAGGCTTACAGCGTGCGTGCGCAGCGCGAGGGAGAAGCAAATGCCTTCGCCGCTGAATTGCTGCTGCCCGTCGGCGCCACGCGCGCAGCCTATGCGGCGCTCTGCGAGCAGCATGCGGAGCGCCCGGTGGCGGCGCTGGCCCAGCGATTCGTCGTCTCCGAGGAGGTGGCGTTGCGGCGGCTCACCGCGCTGCTCCGCGAGCCAGCGGATGACGCGAGCGAGCCGCTAGCGGCGTCCGCAGCGCCTACAGCCGCCAAGCTGGACGCCCACCAGCGCCGCGCCGCACACGCGCGTACACCAGCGCTGATCGTGGCGGGGCCGGGGTCGGGCAAGACCAGCGCGCTGCTGGCCCGCATCGCCTACCTCATCCAGGAGCGTGCGACTTCGCCGGAGCGCGTGCTGGCGCTGACGTTCTCGCGCAAGGCGGCGGGCGAGTTGAGCGAACGCCTGACACGGTTGCTGGGCGAGCAGGCGATTGCCCCGCGTGTCAGCACCATCCATGCCTTCTGTGGCGACCTTCTGCGGCGCTATGGGCCGCAGGTCGGGCTGCGCTCGGACTATCGGCTCATCACCACGGTAGAGGGCTATTTCATCCTGCGGCGCATCGTCAATCAGTCGCCGCTCGTTCACTATACGCCGCTGAGCGCCCCCAAACGGCACTTCCGCGATCTGCTCAGCGCCATCTCGCGCGCGAAAGATGACCTGATCGGCCCGGAGGAGTACCGCGCCGCCGCCGAGCGCATGGCGGAGTCGGCCATCGACCCGGAGCAGATCGTGGCCGCCGAGCGCGCGCTGGAGGTCGCGGCGGTCTACTCCGCTTACCAGGCGACGCTGGCCGAGCGCGGCGACGCCGACTACGCCGATCTCATCAGCGCCACAGTGCGGTTCTTGCGTGAGTTTCCGGAGGGCGCCGACGACCTGCGCGGGCGCTACGAGCATCTGCTGGTCGATGAATTCCAGGACATCAACTACGCAATGGGCGCGCTGCTACGTGAACTGGCTGGCAGGCGCGGCGCCATCTGGGCGGTCGGCGATGTGGATCAAGCCATCTATCGGTTCCGTGGCGCCTCGCCCGCCAATCTGCTGCGCTTCACTCAGGATTTCGACGACGCGCAGGTCATCCAGCTGGGGCGCAACTATCGCTCACGCCCGCAGATCCTCCAGGCCGCCAGCGCCTTCGCCGAGACGTACCTGCCAGGCGAGCAGCGCGTCGCGCTGGAATCTACCCGCCGCGACACGGGAGATGGGCCAGCCGTGAGCCTGGCCATCGCGCCGACCAGCCAGGCCGAGCTGGATGGCCTGGCGCGGGCGATGCGCGAGCGCCTCGCCGCTGGCGTCCCGCTGCGCGAGCAAGCCGTGCTGCTGCGCACACGCGACTATGTGCGGCAGGTGTGCGAGGGGCTGCGGGCGCGCGGTGTGCCAGCCCAACTCGCAGCGCCGCTGCTCGATCAGCCGCTCATCAAGACGCTGCTGGCGACGGTCAGCCTGACGGTCGATCCGCTGGCGAGCGGCCTGCTGCGCGCGGGAGATTCGCCCGACCACCCCTTCAGCGATGAGGACGCCCGCGCCGCGCTGCGCCTGGCCCACGAGCAACATCGCTCGCCGCTGGACATCGCCCGCCAGGAGGAATCGCCGGATGCCCTGAGCGCCACCGGCGCCGCCGGACTTCAGCGGCTCGCGCGCGTCATCTCCGAGTTGCGAGCCGCGCCCTCCACCGCGACGGGCATGGGGCGCTATATCTTCTCGCTGACCGCGCTGGGGCAACGCCTGCTCGACCCCGGAGCGCGGCTCGAAGCGGCGCAGGTGGCGCGGCTGCTGGAGATTTGCGGCGCCTTCGACGCGCAGCGGGCGTCTGGCGCACTGGGGTCTGCGCCTCCTGCCGACGCCCCGCTGATGGCGGACTGGGCGGGCCTCGCCGACTACATCAGCGCGCTGCGTGAGTTGAGCCAGGACCCCGGCGCCATCGACATCACCAGCGACGAAGACGCCGCGCTCGTGCTGACGGCGCATGGCGCAAAGGGGCTGGAGTTTCCGGTGGTCTACCTGCCCCAACTGGCCGCCGGTCGCTTCCCTGGCGGCTTCCACAATGATGCCATTACCCCGCCGCCGGGCTTGCTGCGCGACGCTGGTCGCGGCGCGGCGGGCGTCGGCGAGGACGCCAACACCTTCTATGTCGCGCTGACGCGCGCCCGCGATACACTCATGCTCAGCTACGCTCAGCGCTATGGGAAGAAAAATTACAAGCCATCGACGTTTCTGGAGCCAATTGAGAGGGCGCTGGGCGACGATCTGCAACGCTTGCAGTGGAAGGGCGCGCCATCCGCCGAGCCAGTCAGCCCCGACGCCGCCGAGCCAGACGGCGCGCCGCGTTCCACCGCCGCGCCGCAGTCCGACGCCGCGCCGCAGTCCGACGCCGCGCCACCGCTAAACGTCCCGCTGAGCGAGGTGGAGGCGTACATGCGCTGCCCACAGCAGTACGCTTATCAATACGTCTACGGATTGCAGCCCGCCCGCGCGCCGTATGTCTCGTTGCGGGCGGCGCTGCAAGAGTCGAGCGCTACGCTCAGCCAGCGGTTCGCCGCCGATGATCCCGCCACGCTGGAGGAAGCGCTGAACGACTTCCGCGCTCGCTGGAGCGCTGCCCGCGCCGCCGCGCTGCATCAGGAGACGGCCAGCGACCAGCCAGAGGGCGATGAGACGATGGCTGCTGTTTATCGCGCGCATGGCGAGCGCGTCATCCGGCGGCTGTGGCAGGCGCTGCGCGATGGGGAGGCGCCCACCACCGTGACCCCACGCGGCCCGTCGCATGTCGGCGCCCCGCCGCCCGTCTCCGTCAGCCTCGCGGGGGCGACCATCTCTGGCGCGCTCGACCGCGTGGAGCAGAGCGCCGAGGGACAGCGTGTCGTGCGCCTGCAAACTGGCTCCGTCACGCGCACGGCAACACTGCGCGACCTCTTTCACACGCTGGCGGCAGAAGAGATGCGCGACCAGGGCCACGCTACCGATGCCGTGAGGCTCAGCCTGGCAAGCGGCGACACTCGCACGCTGGCCGTCTCTGCCCGCGTGCGCGAAGGGATCGAGCGCGAGGTGCGCGACGCGCTGGATGGCATGGCCCGCGCCGCCTATCCCCCACGCCCTGACGCCCAGAAGTGCGCCAGTTGTCCCTTCGCGCTCATCTGCCCGGCGTAGCCAGCCTCGCCCCGCGCCATCGCTCGCCGACGCGCTGATCGCGGGCAAACTGGCGCGGGACCTCTCTCTCTCTGACCCCTCCTCTGCAAGGGGAGGGGGAATCCAGCCCAGGCGATTCATGCTCAAGCGCAGGTTTCGCTCATCGAAACGTCTGGCTACGCGCTGCGATTCTGCCCCAGGCCCTCCCTCTCACCGCGGGAGAGGGAGACAGAGGTTGAGGTCGTGCGCTACTGCTGCGGATTCTGCGGGGGATACGGTGGTGGCGCGCCCTCAGACGGCGGAGGCGGATACTGCCCCGGCATGGGCGGATACTGCGGCGGGTACTGCGGCGGGTACGCTGGTGGATATTGCGGCGGATAGCCCGCCGGATTCTCCGCTGGCGGCACAGGTCCAGGTGCGGGCGGGAACGCCCCCTGCGGGTGAACCGGATAGCCGGGCGCAGGCGCCATAGGCGTGTAAAACGATTCCGTCATGAGCGGCGCCTGATGCGACGTCGCGAACTGGCTGCGCCCTACCAGGCCGCCCAGCGCCGCGATACCCGCGCCGATGCCAATCGCAAAGCCCAGCCCGAGCACGGCCCCGATGATACTGATGACAATCGTGACGGTATGGAACGTCTCAGGTGTCATACGCGCATTGGCTGGCAGCGCCGGAAACGGGCGCAGCGACAACGTGATAACCGCGATGATCGCGCCCACGACGCCCTCCAGAGCGCCCGCGATGACACCGGCCACCGCGCCACTGCCTACGCGACCATTCTCACGCGCCGTCAGTAGCCCCGCCACGAAGAACAGCGCCGCCTCGATCAGAAAGACGACGCAGCCCTGCACGAGCGAGGCGCCGAGATTCATCGAAGCGAGCGATGAGGGGCTAGCCGTCGTGGTCGCGGCCTGCAACGTCCCCGTCGCATATTCGATGCCCAGATTGATCAGTTCCAGCAGGATGAGAAGTCCACCGAAGATCAGGCCCCACTTGACCGCGGGGTTGCGTTGACGTTCCATACGATACCTTCGATCCTCAACGCGTGCGCCGCGCCGGCTGGCGCCGCGCAGCCACGCCAATCACCCATATAGCGCCGCAAGCGCGCCCACCACAGTGTACGCCGTCTCGCCTGCTTGGGTTACGGATCACTGGCACGCTGCAGGCCCGCGAAGCTCAGCCATGCGCGGCATACGTGCGCTCGCCTGCCTTGACCGCCGCGTCCAGCGTATTCTCGATCGGCGGGAGCGTGCAGCTATAGGCCGGATTGTACGCGCACCACGGGTTATAGGCCAGATTGAAGTCGAGTGTGGTGTAGAACTTGCCGTCTGGCGCCTGCTCCACCTCGACCTCCAGATAGCGGCCGGCCCCGTAGCTCTCCTTGCCCGTCGTACCGTCACGGAATGGCACGAACAGCTCGTCGCCATGCTCCGCCTGCGTGTCCTGGAAACCTGTCAGCCGCACATCCTGCCCGCCCAGCGAGAAGCGCAGTTCTGCGAAGCGCACCTGCGGGCGGATGTCGCCTTTGGTCGAGCCAAGCTGCACGATCTCCTGCTGCGCGAATGGGACGACGCTGGCCACCACGCGGTACGTCGGATCGGGCGCGAAGTACCGCAAGCCGCCGAACCCCGCGTCGCGTTCCTCCTCAGGAATCGGTGAATCCGGGCTGGAGCCGAATGTCTCGTCCTTGCGGGCGCGATATTGATTGACGGCGGCGATATAGTCACTCTCTTCTGACTGCGTCATGGATGCTCTGCCTCGTTTCCCTGCTGTGTCACACTGCGCGATCCCTCCGCGCGCAGCATACCCCGAATCGCCGTCTTTCTGGCGCCTCGGCGTGAATGCTCAGGCATTCTGGCGAGCGGATTCGTTACACCATAGCGAGGAATGGTTGAAGCGTCTCGCCTCGTCTGCCATACTGACCGCAGGCGGGGCGCCACGGAGCAGCGCGAAAAAGGAAGCCAGTCATGAAGCGAGTTCAGACAGCGGTACGTATGGCCCATCCGGCGGCCGATTATGCCGAAGCGATGGCGCAACTGGCGGCGTTGCAGGCGCTTGACACGGCGGAGGTTAACCCGCAGTGTGGCACGCAGGCGTTGACCCATGGCCACACGACCGAGCGCGCCATCGTCCTCGTCCACGGCATGACCAACTGCCCACGCCAGTATCGCCAACTCGCGCCGCTCTTCTTCGAGCGCGGCTACAATGTGCTGATCCCACGCATGCCCGCCAATGGCCTGCTCGACCGCAACACCACAGCGCTGGCGCGGCTCACTACCGCCGAGTTGCAGCGGTTTGGGAATGGAGTGGTGGATATCGCGCGGGGACTGGGCGCGCACGTCACCGTCGCGGGCATCTCGGCTGGCGGCACGCTGGTGGCCTGGCTTGCGCAGACGCGCAGCGATG
The DNA here is from genome assembly GCA_036559055.1 of Ktedonobacterales bacterium. Taxonomy (GTDB): domain Bacteria; phylum Chloroflexota; class Ktedonobacteria; order Ktedonobacterales; family JADMIN01; genus JAKAIY01. The sequence goes on along the minus strand of DATBTW010000096.1, from coordinate 19,662 downwards.
TGGACGCCGCCGTTCTCATCGCTCCCCTCTTTGGCCTCTTGCCCGATTTGCCCATCCTAAACGACCCGGCCAACTTTGCCATCACTCGCCTGCTGGCGCTTACGCCCAACATCATGACCCAGCGCATGTCGCCCTTCAAGGGCGGCCCGCCGCAGAGCTATCGCGGCTTCGCCACCCACGGACTCGCGCGCGTCATGGAGATAGGGCGCCAGGTCTATCGCGCCGCGCGGACACAGCGCCCCGCCGCTGGCTCCATCTTGCTGATGCTGAACCCGGCGGATCCCGCCGTCAACGGTTCACTGCCGCGCACGGTGCTCCAGCGCTGGCAGCGACAGAGGGCGCACGCCAGCCTCTACACCTTCGACCCGGCGCGCAAGCTGATCCACGATGTCATCGACCCCGAGCAGGTGGAGCAGCAATGCGACTACACCTATCCCATCCTGCTGGAGCAGATCACGCAGTTGTGATGCGGCGCGGGTCATCCGAGATGGCGATAGAGCGCGCCGCCCAGCGCGCCCGCCACCGGCAGCGGCAGCCGCCGCCATGCGCCCGTCAGCAACCGATATTTCCAGCTTGACTCAGAGGTGGAGGCCAGCCCGGCGATCTGCGGATGATAGTAGTACGGCAGTGGCTCCTCCACTGCGCCCCAGCTCTTCTTGAAGCTGACCAGCCCGCTATTGTCGCGCGCGGTGCGGCCCATGTCGAAGCGCGCGAACCCCTGTTCGCCCGCCCACGAAATGGCCTCCCACATCAGCGCGTTGTTCGGCCCCAGGCGCAGATAGTCCTGATCGGAGGCGCTGTAGGCGTAGCGCACGGTCGAGCCGGACGTCAGCAGGATCATCCCGGCCACCGCCGCGCCCTGGTACTCCGCCAGGAGCAGCCTCGTCGCCCCCACCTGCGGATCGCCCGCATGGAAGGTCTGCCAGAGGTCGCGGAAGTAGCGAGCAGACTGCGCAGGCATGCCATGCTTGCGCGAGCGCGTCAGCAGGTGAAGACGATAGTAGGCGTCCACATCGGCAAGGCTCTCGCCCACACGCACTGTCACCTGCTCCTTGCGCGCTTTCTTGACCGGCCCCTGCGACGAGGATTTGACGCGCTTCCACATCGCCTGGGTATCGCGCTCCAGCGGCACGACCCAGCGCCCATAGAGATCGTTGCGCGTCAGGTCGGCGCGCGACTCCAGGGCAGGCAGCGCGCCAGAGCGCAACTCCAGATAGCGCGCCCGCTCATCGCGCGCCAGCGCCAGCGCCTGATCCACCAGCGCCAGCAGCGCAGTGTCATCGGCGGCCAGCGGCGCGCACGCATCGGAGAACGGCAGCGCCACGACACGCCGCCCCGTCAGTGGGCTGCGCACGGCCATCACTGGCAGGAATCCTGTCAACTCGCCGCTGGCGTCGCATGTGCGTAGCAGCCGCACAGGATAGCCATAGAGCCGCGAGAGCAGGTCGTGCCAGGCGGGTTGATAGTAAAATGGCTCGTCTGTGCGCTGCGCGATAAACGTCTTCAGCGCTTCCGCTTCGGCCACCATAATCGACATGCCCATCCCCTGATAGTATCTGTCCCATATCGCATGGGTTCTGTATCATCGGTCGCTGTGTATGTGGCTGAGCCGCGCGTCACGCCGCCGCGTATCTGCGCACCTCCAGGATGCGCAGGAAGAAATCCTGGATGGTCACCGAATCGATGTCTCCGGTGATCGAGAGCGCCGCCCGTCGCCCATCGGGCCAGAGGCCGATGCGCGCCAATGGCGCCACGCCTTGCTCGATCTGCCGCACGAGCGCGCTGGCCGTCTGCTGGCGCTCCGCGCGCGTGGCGCCCAGGCCGTCCGGGCGATCGACGTAGACACTTCCGCTCACCTGCGCCTCCGAAGCGACCCGCATGACGGGATAGCCCTGCTCCCGAAGCATCCGCTCGACCTCTCCGGTGGAGCGCTGCGAGAGCGCCACGCCCGGGAAGGCCGCCGCCGCGACCGTGCACACCTGGCCAGCGACCGCGCTATCGCCGTCGGGCCACGGCGTCGTCGCCGCATCCTCCACGGTGAGATGGCGTGTCAGCAGCGTCGCGCGGGGCGAGCCAGTCAGCGCGATGCGCCAGTGGCCATCACCCACGGCGGTCACGCGCAACGTGGTCGCCGCGCGTTCGCACCACCAATCGCTGACATCACGCAGGCGGGTCACCCAGACCGGCAGCGCCAGCTCATCCGCCTGCCGCAACAGCAGATCGAGCGCCCCCCGCGCCAGCAGGCCACGCTCAGGATGCAGATTCAGCACGTAGATGCCGCCCAGATCGTAGACGCGGCGCATCACCGCGCGCCACACATCGCCGAGTCGCTGCGAGTCAGTGATCTGCAAGCGATCATACAGCATTTCGTCATCCGGGATGCTGAGGGGTATGCGCGCCAGACCATCTTCCGTATGCGGGCGCAGATTGTATTCCGTGCAGGGGATGGCCTGAAAGAGCTTGAGCGAGCGCGCGAAGCTATCCGCCAGCGCAGGGGCCAGCTCGTTCACCGGAACGACATCGTGAATGACCGCTTCATTGCTATCGTACCGGAATCCGCAGGCGCGAAAGACCTCCAGCGAGGCTTCATCCCAGCCCAGATACGGATTGCGGAAGCCCTCGAACGTGACATGCTCACGGTTGAAGACGGTGATCGCCTGGCGGGTCTGGTTGGCCTGCGCGTCTTGCGTCAGCGTCCGGTAGTCGTTGTGGACATAGCCGTGGATGCCGATTTCGGCCCCCACGCGCTGAATGCGCCGAATGAGGCTGGGGCTGCGCTCAAGCACACTGGCTGGGATGAAGAAGGTCGGCGCCGCGTGGTATGGCTGCAAGGCCGCCATCATGGATTCCAGCGACCGTCTGGTACGCCCCTCCGAAATACCAAAACGAGTGAATACCGTACCAAGTCGACGCGAGAAAGCGACCACACCTTTTGTTCTGAGCGAATACGACACGAGATTCATCAAGTCAATATCCTTATCCTTGCAACTGCCGCCACACACGTTCCCCACACGGTCGAAGCGCGAGCGTCGCTTCAACCGTGCGTCTGGACGAAGAGAGCATGCCAGACGGGAAGGCGATCTGCCTGAGCGCAACTACTCGAACAGTGGACGGAATGACAGATCATACGATGGCTCGCGTAACGTCCGCATACCTACCTGTCGAGCGGGCACACCACCCACGATGGCATACGGCGGCACGTCGCGTGTCACCACCGCGCCAGCCATCACCACCGCGCCCTCCCCGACGGTGACGCCCGCCAGAATCGTGGCGCGTGATCCGATCCAGGCGTAGTCGCCGATAGTGATGGGCAGGAAGCGCGCCGGAAAACGGGGAGCGTTCAGATCGTGCGTGCCCGTCACCAGCCAAACACCCGCCGAGACACTCACCTGCTTGCCAATGCGCAGGCCGCCAGTGGTATACAGCAGGCAACCGTGATTGATGACGGTTCCCTCGCCGATGGAGACACGCGATCCGCTTGTGCGTAGCCCACCCAGTTGTACCTGCTGCCCCATAAGAATCGAGGCGGTCGGGTGGAGATCCCAGCCTAGCAAGCGCCGGTACCACCAGTGACGCAGCGTATACGACGGAACATGCTGGACAACGCCATTAGTGAGATGCTTCACCGTCTGCCGTAGCACATCGCGCGCGGAAGCACGGGCGCTGCGGCGCCCGGTCGGCGGTTGGCCTGGGAGCCGCTGCGTGTGAGTGTCCATGCTGGCCGCCATACCACCTCCCAGACGTACTCTCTGAGCCTAATGAGCCTACGACGATCCGAATGCGTCGGCGCTGTTACAGAATAGAGACGCCGCCGCAGTGCTAAAAGGCGCGCTGCCGCTACCTCTGGACGCCGCTCGCCCACGCAGCGCATGGGTACAGTCCCCAGTCGGCGATGCTCGAAACCTTCCACGCATGGTGAACGTTGGTAAGAGGGAATGAGCGTGCGCCAGGATGCAGCGGCATATCTGGACGCGAGAGCGCCAGCCCATTGTGCTCGCGGCAAACTTGCGTCGTTCATCACCCAGATCACGCACACGATGCAGCGCATCAGCGAACCTTCAATGGTTTGCGACTTCCGGGACAAGCCTACCCAATGGGCGTAGTGACTCGATACTGAGCCTGGTATTTATGGCGTCATAACTGTGCGAGACTGTGCAGACTCGTTGACGAGATGCGCCGTCGCCCCCTAGATGTATCACGGTTAGGCGGCAGGCGCCCGGGTAGAGGTTTCGACACCACGCATGCGTCCCCACCGAATGAGCGCGACAGCATGTATACAGGAGACGATACCGGAGTCACGACGCCGGAGCGATAGAATTATGAGCGACATGCGAACATGGGAAATCCACGCAATTCGCAGGAGGCAGGGGCTATTATGCAACGGGTATTAGAAGCCATCTTTTCGCGATGGATCCAGCTCATTGTGCTGATCGTCGTCCCATTAGTGATCGCCCTGGGCTATGCGTATACGCAGCCTCGGCAGTACGAAGCGAGCGCGACCATCTGGGCGCTGCGACGCTACGAGGTCATCGGGGCCACTGGCGCTGAGTCAGACCTGTCTGCGACACCCGCTGAGACACAGGCCACCGCCATCACCGAAATCCTCCGTACGAAAGCCTTTGCGATTGCCATCGCGCATGAAGCGAATCTCGCCTCGACCTACAGCACATCGGCGCGCTCGAACGCGGATCAACTCGATGGCGCCATGTTTGACGACATCTCGGCGCATGTGATCGCGACGGCGGTAGGCGTGAACGTGGTGAGCATTACCTATGACAACAAATCTGCCGTGGCCGCGCGGGCCGTCGTCCAGGCAACCATCAACCAGTACGGTATCTCTGCCGCCGAGTTCGCCACCAGCGAGTCGAAGCAACTGATCCTGATCTATGAACAGCAACTGGCGCACGCTCAGACTGCATCGAGCCAGGCGACGAACGCCGCCGCAGCCTATCTGCGAGATCACCCCAGCGCGACGATCGCAAAGGATCCCGAATACACGGTGCTCGCCAACAATGCCACCAGCGCGCTCGCGACGGTGAACCAGATTCAAGGCCAGATCGACACCATCAACAGCACGCTGGGCACCATCGGCGCGGGCTCGAATACCCTCTTTGCGCTGGTCGATAAGGCGGCGACTGGAGCCAACCCCATCTCGCGTTCCAAGCTGCTCATCGAGGCTGCGGCGATTGGCGCGGTGGTGGGACTGCTGGCCGCCATTCTCTTCATCGTCATCCTGATGCGCCGCGATCGCTCGATCTATTCGGTATCGGATCTCCAGAAGCTCACCGAAGCGCCGGTATTGCTTCAGATTCCACAGATGCCGCCCCGCATCCTCGCGCAGACGGTGGATCGTCTGGACAGTGGCAATCGGTTCTTTTGACGAGTTTCGCGCTAGAAGGACACAACGAGGCGCATAGTGAGAGAGGTTCGTGATGGACTGGCGTAGCAGCCTGAGAGTAGGTGACCCGATGCGCGTAGTGGACTGGCTCCTGGCGCTCAGTACGCGCCGCGTCGTAGACGATTCGCCCCTGGACGTGCCATCGTCCTCCACCCCGTCCACGGCGGTTGCGCGGACTCGCGATGCGCGACGCCAGCCCGCGACGGGCGCGCGCCAGGGCCAGCGGCTCGATCAGCGCAGTGTGCTGCTCCAGCGCCAGTGCCTCAAGATGGCGCTCTCCATCTTCGCGGCGGCGCAGGTGCGCAGCCTGGGCTTTACCAGCGCCATCGCCGGCGAAGGCAAGACCTTTCTGGCCAGCGCGACCGCCGCTGCGCTGGCGAAGCAGGCCAACCGCCCGGTGGTGCTGGTTGACTGCAATTGGGAAAACCCATCCCTGCACACCCTCTACAACCTGCCGGACGCGCCTGGTCTGGCGGAGTGGGCGCGCGGCGAGTGCGAACTCTCGGAGATTCGTCACCAGGTCGCGCCCATGCTGACGGTGATTCCGGCGGGGATGGCGCTGGGTGACACCATCAACATCACACGCAAGCTCTCCTCCCACAGTATCGATTCGCTGCTCATCGACATGAATGAGGTTCTGATCGCCGACCTGCCCTCTGTTCTGACCTCCGCCTATGGCTCGCAGTTGGCGCAGGAACTCGACGCCATCACGCTGGTGGTGCGGGCGCGCACCACATGGGATTCCTTCGTGGCAGAGGCGCATCACGAACTCGAAGATGCGCAACTCGAAGGGGTCATCCTGAACGCAACGCAGTCGCGCATCCCACGGTGGATTCAGCGCATGCTGTAGGCTGTGCGATGGCCAGCCGCGACCACGTCTGGCATGAGAAAGTCTGAGTCTGTCATGAAAAGCATCGGCATCGTTCTGGTCGCTCTGGTCGCGCTCGCGTTCGTCGCGAAAGAGTACTCGTGGCGTGTCAAAGGCGTCATTCTGGTGGCGCTGGTCGCCATGATCGTCGTTCTGATGCGGTAGCCTGACCTCACCTGCGCCTGCGCCCTCTCGCTTCTCATTGAACACGACAAGGTGCGCCCACTATGAGTCTCGTCGACCAGTTCGCGCCAATGACGCCACACACTGCGGAGATGTCTGTCCACCAACTGGATCGACATCGCAGCGTCACGCCTGTTTTCCTCGTCATGCTGGCGGTCGCGGTCGCGCTGGCTCCCTTTATGATGTATACCGACCTGCGCTATGGCGCGGGCCTGGCGCTGGGCGGGCTGGTGGCGGCCATCTTGCTCGTGCTCACAGTGCGAGCGCCCATCTTTGGCTTCTACGCGCTCGTCTTCGCGGCGGTCGTCATCGAGCAGGATCCCCTGACGACGCCGATTGGCACCGACACGCTCGATGTCTTTTCGTGGCCAGCGCGCCTTTCAGGACTGCCCGAGCGCCCGATTGGCTTCTATATCCTCATCATCTTGCTGCTCATCATCGCGACCGGCCTGGCGACCCGCCGAAAAGAGATCCTGCGCGGCGGCGCGCTCCTGCTACCGTTCCTTGTCTTTCTCGGTTGCGTTGTGGTGGGCGTCGTCCATGGGCTGGCAACGGGTGGTCAGTTCCGCATCATCGTGCTGGAAATCCGTCCGTTCTGGTATCTCTTCACCACCTATCTGGTCGCCTACAACCTCGTCAACGATAAACGGCATGTGATGGGTTTTCTCTGGATTCTCGTTCTCGGTACCTTCTTCAAGGCGCTGCAAGGCTGCTTTATCGTCATCACGGTGTTGCACGGTCATATCAACGGCGCGGCGAACGAGATCATGGCTCATGAGCAATCGTACTTCTTCATCATGATCTTGCTGCTGATTTTGCTGTGCATCCTGATGAAACGCATGCGCAGGCTGATGTGGGTCTGCGTCGCCTCGCTGCCCTTCCTCGTGATCGCGCTACTGGCGAACAACCGCCGCGCGGACTACCTGGCATTCGTGCTGGGCGCCGCAGCCGTTTGGGTGCTGGCGATCCGCATCAATGTCGCCTGGCGCAAGCAGCTCATCGTCTGGCTGCTCATCACCAGCGCGGTGGCGGGTGGGTACATCTTGGTCTTTGGCTCGATCAACACGCCGATCTCGGAGCCTGCGAAGTCCATCATCTCGGTCATCCAGCCCAACCAATCCGACGCACGCGACCTCGCCTCGAATCTCTATCGCACCTTCGAGGATGCCGATCTGAAATTTACCGAGGCGCAGAGTCCCATCCTGGGCTATGGCTTCGGCAAGCCCTTCCTGGAGCCCAGCCCGCTGCCCAACATCGTCGGGCTGGACCCGTACTACCTTTACATCCCGCACAACAACATCCTTTGGATCTGGATGCGCCTCGGCCCGATAGGCTATCTGGCATTCTGGTATCTCTTCGGCGCCGCCATCGTGCGCGGTGGCGTCATCATGAAACGCCTGCGAGACCCGGACTTGCAGCTCTTCGCGCTCTTTGCTATCGGCAGCTTTCTCATGGAGATTCCGCTGGCCTATGGCGATTACCAGATCTACTTTTACCGCAACGTCTTCATCACCGGCCTGCTCATGGGCATGCTGCTACGTCTGCCCGCCATCGACAAGAAGGAAGCCGTTGAGGCGGCGGCATCGCTGATGCGCCGCACGAGCGCAGGCGCCGCGCGCCTGACTCATCCGGTGAGGCGTCCGCAACGGCGAAGCGTGGTCGATGCGCTCGACCTGCCGGACTCCCAGGCGCCATCGTCGGATCCGGTGGGCGCGGCGAGGCGGGTCAGCGCAACCAGCAAGTCCAGAGCGCGTCTGCGCGCCCGCTTCTCCTCCGACGTGTGGCGGCCATAACGCCGCCGCACAGCGAAAAGGCAGTAGCCTCCTCATTCGCCGCCATCTGCTGACCGTCAGTAGCGCCTTTCCGCTGCATAACCGTGGGCTGTTTCTGCTCCGGCCACCGTTGATCGATCTGAGGTCCACCAACCAACGGCATGTGACGCTCGACTGTCTGCGTGTCCCTTCCGCTCGCCCGACATGGGTCGAGGTACAGAAGCCAGACAGCACGACCCAACGGGTAGCCTGCCGATTCGCCGGTACACAGGTGAACGGGATCGACCATGCGAGCGACATGCCGCCGAGGTTCAAGCCACCGTGGGTCGTGGAGTGTGGACTGGTCGAGGCAAGCGCGGACGACGCGCCACCTGGCAGTCGGCTCTGGTACGACGCCGACGACATCGAGGTGTGGCAAGCCCGCTACGCGCTCAGCTCGCAGGCCGATAGATGGCGATCTGCTTGGCGAACTGGATGAACTGCGGCTTCGCCTGGTTGGTCTTCACGTCGAACATGTCGAGGTCGCCGTAGCCATTGAAGCTGGCGGCGTCAAACTGGCACGCATACGCGACCTGCGCCTTGACCAATTGCGAGATGACCGCCGCGTAGAACGGCGCGACGAACTCGGTCGTGTTGCCATAGGAGGGCGAGGGGCCGGAGGGATCGAAGTTCCATTCGTCCACACCGATCGGAAGGTCGTAGCCCAGCGCCTGCTCGATGGTATGGCGGACATCCAGGATGGCGGCGTAGAGCAGGTTGGCACGCGGCAGGCAGACCGATTCTGTCTGTTCATAGCAGGCATACCAGTGGACGCTGATGGCGTCTGGCAGCACATTGGCGGCTTTGGCATTGACGAGGAACTGCCGCAGAAAATCGGTATGCGGATAGGAAACGACCGGCCCGAAGAAGAGCGCATGCGGATTGATCTTGCGTAGCGCGGGAATCTGCTCGATCCACGCCTTGCTATAGGTCTCGACGGAGATGTTGCTCCAATCCGGCTCATTGCCAAAGTCGTACATCAGGCAGCGATCTCCGATGTAGCTGACCGCATGCTCGTAGTACGCCAGATCACGGATGCTGGCGATGACCACCAGGCACTGCGCGCCGATGTTCTGGATGGCATCGATGCGCTGATCGATCTGCGCATCGGTGGAGTGATCCTCAATGAAGGTGCGAATGAGTGAGACGCCTGCTGCTTTCATCTGCTGCTGAAAGAGCGGCTGCGTCTCGATGTTGTTCGGATAATACTCGTCGGGATCATTCGTGCCGAAGATCAGCGAGGAGACGCCATTCTTCCAGAACGTCTGCCCCGGCAGGTAGGGCTTGGGCGCCGTGGTCGGGCTGGCCTGCGGCGCAGTATGGACGGTGGGGCTGCTCTGTGGCGCCTGGGGTTGCCGGACGTTGCTCGCGGCGGTGGCGCAGGCGCTCAGCGCAACACTCAGTGACAAGACGACTCCGAGCACGATTCCGCCTAGCCGGGCGCGCTTCATCTCGCGTCCGGGTTCACGTCCAGATTCTCGCTTCGTCATGCCACCATCCATCTCTCCGCGCTGCTTCGTGATCTCGCGTTGGCCGCCCGCGCCCGATATGCGCCCGAAAATGCGCGCGTTTACGGCGTGATGTCGTAGTCGCGGTTACATCGGGGGCAGAAGCCGAGCAGGCGTCCGTTCTCCTCGCGCACGTGCTCCAGCTGATAGGCGCACTGGCACACGTAGCCACGCGGGCGCGCCGGGTTGCCCATCACCAGCGCATGTGGAGCGACATCACGCGTGACGACCGAGCCAGCGCCGACCAGCGCGAAGCGGCCAATCACCACGCCGCACCGCACGATGGTTCCCGCGCCCAGCGACGCGCCATACCCGACGGTGGTCGCCGTGATCTCCCAATCCTGGGGGCCTTTCACTGTGCCATCCAGGTTGATGGCGCGGGGAAACATATCATTGGTGAAGCACACATGCGGCCCGATGAAGACGCCATCCTCGATGGTGACGCCCTCGAACACCGAGACATTGTTCTGTATCTTCACGTTGGAGCCAATGCGGACATGGGTGTCGATGTAGACACCTTTGCCGATGTTGCAGCGGTCGCCGATGATGGCGAACTCGCGCACCTGCGCCTGCGCCCAGATGCGCGTTCCGGCGCCGATCTGCGCCTGCGCCGAAATCTCCGCTGTCGGGTGTATATAGGGGGCTAAGAGAATCATGCCCTACTCCTTCTGCCCGCATCTGGCTCCGCTACTGGCGAGCAGTTCCACTCATTCGATGTGACGCCAAGCGTCTAGCGCGTGCGGCTCGTCGCCTGCGCCGCGCCTGCCACTGGCTGGGCGTCCGACTTCAGCTCGGACGCAATCGTGACCACCGCCCCCCCCGAACGCAGCGACTGCTGCGCGGCGGCCAGGATGCGAACCACTGCCAGCCCGACCGCGCCACTGGCGCGCGGGGTGGCGCCGGTCAACGCCGCGTTGGCGAAATCTTCGCACTCCAGACGCAGTGGCTCGGCAAACTCCAGATAGGGGATGTTGATGGGGCCGTTGCGATAGGAAACGACCGGGTCAGCCCCGATGTCGGCGCCTTTATCGAACAGGCGCAGCATCTCCTGTGGGGCTGAGGTGTCATCGTAGACCGCCATGCGATCTTTGCCGATCAGCGTCACCCGGCGCACCTTGATGGGGTGCATCCAGCTCACATGGATGTGCGCGGTCGCCCCATTCGCATAGCCGAGGTCGATGTGCGCGTTGTCCGCGATAGTGGATCGCAGATGGCCATACGCCGTGACCCGCACGGTGGTTGGCTCGACGCCCAGCACGTAGTTGAGAATCGACACATCATGCGGCGCCAGGTCCCAGATGACATCGATGTCGTTGCGGAACAGGCCCAGGTTCAACCGCTCGGTCTCGATGCAGTAGATGCGGCCAATCTGGCCATCAGTCACCAGCGAGCGCAGCGCATTGACGGCGGGGCTGTATTCAAAGGTATGGCCCACCATCAGCACTTTCTGAGCGCGCTTCGCCAACTCGACCAGCTCCTCGGCTTCAGCCACGCTGGCGGTCAGCGGCTTCTCCACCATCACATGCTTGCCACTCAAGAGCGCCTGTCGCGCCAGATCGAAATGTGTGCGTACAGGCGTCGCGATGACCACGCAATCGAGATCCGCCGCGAACAGATCCGCTGGATCCCGGCTTACCTGCGCCAAAGGAAAGTCCATCGCGACCTGTGCGATGCGGTTTTCATCCATATCACAGATGAAGGTGAGATCGGCATTGCGCATGCTGCTGATGTTGCGCGCGATTTTTGGGCCCCAATATCCGCAGCCAATCAATCCAAACCGAAGCTGAGCGTTCATATTATCCCCTCTTACGTACACTCGTTGTCACCCCCTCGGGGCTGCCTAGTGGCTCCCTGCAGCAGCCGAACATGCCTGCTTCAGCGCGCTGAGGACGGTATCGATCTGCTCGGAGGTCAACTCCGGATACATCGGAATGGAGAGAATTTGATCTGCGTACTCCTCCGTCACGGGGAAGTCTCCGCGCTGATAGCCCAGCGACTCGCAGGCAGGCTGGAGATGGCACGGGATCGGATAATGCACGCCCGTCAGCACGCCAGCGGCCTCCAGCTCGTGCTTGACACGGTCGCGGTCGGCGACGCGCACGACATAGACATAAAAGATGTGGCCAGCCCAGGGTTGCGCCTGAGGCGTCGCCAGGACCACCCCACGCAGCGCCTCGGTATAGGCGGCGGCGTGCTGGCGGCGGCGCTCGTTCCAGCCATCGAGCAGGGGGAGTTTCACGCGCAGGATGGCCGCCTGAATCTCGTCCATGCGCGCATTCGTGCCGATGATCTCGTGCTGGTAGCGCACGCGCGAACCGTGATCGCGGAAGGTGCGCATGGTCGTGGCATACTCGGCGTTGTTCGTGACGCAGATGCCCGCTTCGCCATACGCGCCGAGGTTCTTGCTATAGTAGAGGCTGAAGCAGCCGATGTCGCCGAGCGCGCCCACCGGCTCGCCCTTATAGGTAGCGCCCTGCGCCTGCGAGGCATCCTCGATCACGACCAGGCCGTGCTGGCGCGCGAACGCCATAATGGCGTCCATATCCGCCGCGTGGCCATACAGATGCACTGGCATGATGGCCTTGCTGCGTGGCGTCAGCGCATCGGCGAGCTGGCCGCAATCCATCGTGTAGGTCTGCGGATCACAATCCACGAAGACCGGCGTCGCGCCAATCAGCGTAATCGCCTCGACGGTGGCCATAAAGGTATTGGAGACGGTGATGACTTCATCACCAGGACCAACACCACAGGCCCGCAGCGCCAGGTTGAGAGCGTCGGTGCCGTTCGAAACACTGACGCCGTGCGCCGCATGGCAATACACCGCAAACTCTTGCTCGAACAAGGTCTGCTCTGGCCCCAGAAACAGCGTCATACCATCGAGCACACGCTCGACCGCTGCCAGCACATCCTCACGAATCGACTGATATTGAGCATGCAGATCAAGTAATGGAATAGCCTTCATGTACACCCTCTCATCATTTACCAGCACGAACGGCCAGTTCCGGCTCGCACGTGACCAATGCGATCAGTCTGCGCGCGTCCACGCGCAGCCCCCAACGTTGTCCAGCGTACCAGTCAACCGTGTGCTGGCTGTACCTGCGCCCGTGTAAATGAGGTGGCGCGTCTGGCTCCGAGTGCAGGAAATCATACACCACGACGACCGCTCGTTGTTCAGCCATCCACTCACCGCCGCATCTGCGCATCGCCTGCCAGACCGCGCAGGAGACCCCGCGCCATCGCATCCTTGCGCGCGCGCGACTCATGTATGTTTTTTGAACCCCAACGACGTACTTCTCCACCCAAATCGCTACATCCATCTGCACGCAGTCATCATCGCGAGCCGGTACCCTGATACATGTGCGATTGCGCTCAACCCGTGTGAGGAAACTGTGGGAGGTTGGATTATGGCAGCGCCTGCTACGTTAATAGAACGGGTGCGTGCGACTGAGGAGCGCTATTTCTTTTCCAAACGAATGCTCGATGTCGTCTTCGGACTCGCGATGTTCGCGGTCGCGCTCCCTATCATGGTCGTGGTGGCCGTCCTGGTCGCGCTGGACTCGCCTGGGCCAATCCTGTACAAGCAGCGTCGTGTTGGTGAGGATGGCCAGGAGTTTGATCTGTATAAGTTCCGTTCTATGTGTCACAACGCCGACAATGGCGTTCATAAGAAGGCCATCGCGCGCTACATGAAGGGTGAGCGACTCAATACCGCGCGCACATCAGATTCTCCCTTTAAGCTCGGCGACGATCCGCGCATCACGCGGATCGGCAAGTTTATCCGCAAGACCAGCCTGGACGAGCTTCCACAGCTCTGGAACATCGTCACAGGTGAGATGTCTCTGGTTGGTCCGCGCCCACCGATTCCGTACGAGGTTGAGTTGTACAGTAAACGCGCGATGCAGCGGCTCCAGGGCAAACCCGGTCTGACCGGCCCGTGGCAGGTGTATGGTCGCGACAAAGTCACCTTCCACGAAATGGTTGAGATGGACATCGCCTACCTGCGTAATCGCTCACTTGCATACGACCTCAAGCTCATCCTGCTGACGATTCCCGCTGTGCTCAATGGCCGAGGAGGTGTGTAACGGCGGCGTGAACATGCGCGCAACCCGGTCATAGCATGTGGCGCCCAAGAGATGGTCAGGCGCAGCTCGCGCCTGACCTCGGGGGGCCACCACAACTGACTACTTACCCTCGCTACCCTCGCTCGACTCACCTCCGAGTGCGAGCGCATGCTGATGTGTGGCTGCTGCTACGCAAAACTATGTAAAGTTGACGAGAACGACACGTTTATGTGGCCCACACCACATGTGTGTCGTCTATCAACGTGTATGCTAATGGCGATAGCTGTGTCATCCCTTCTCTAAACTCCGCGCGACACCTCACCTGCACCCAAGGATCGGGGTGTCACGCACGCGCCCTGCGTATCTCTGTGACACAGCTGTGCGGCCACGTACAACACGTCGCGCCTCAGGACACCCCCACAGATGCATCCCGAAAACATCCGTGGGGGAGACAACGGCGGCGCGCCCTTCGCGCCGCTATGTGAGAGGATTTGGGGGGATAGCTTGAACATCCTGGTTGTGGATTCGGACCGTGACATGGTGGAGATGTTGACGGGGTGGTTGAGGACACGGGGCTACACGGTGAACTTCGCGTTCACCGCCGATCGCATTCGCTCTTCCTGGGAAGCTCATGAGCCAGACCTGGTCATTCTCGACGTTTCGATGCCCGGTGTAGACACACTCGCGGTGTGCCGTGACCTGCGTACCCAGCATGATGCGCTGATTCTCGCTGTGACCACAGAGCACGACACGCAAATGGAAGTCCAGTGCCTCGAATCGGGCGCTGACGCTTTCCTGCCAAAGCCCTTTTTGCCCAAGCAATTGCTTGCGCACATCCATGCGCTCGGTCGGCGCGTTCGTTCGACCTTGCAGCGGCAGCCTTCGTCTGTCATGGTGGCTGGGCCGATTCACTTCGACGCCTCGCGCAATGAGGTAAATGTCGAGGGTCGCGCCTCACGCCTAACACCCACCGAGAGCCGCATCTTGCAAATCCTGGTGGCCAACACTGGCGACGTCTGCACGCTTAACCAGATCGTCACGCATGCCTGGGGCTACAGTGACGATGGCGACACCTATCTCATCAAGGCGCACATTCGCCACCTGCGCGAGAAGATCGAGAAAGAGCCGAGCCGACCGCGCTTCATCCGCACGGTGCCAGGCGTGGGCTATTCGCTCTCGGCTGGCAGCGCTGGCGGCAGCGGCGGGCTTCCGACGCCGCCCAACAGCAACGGGTCCACGTCTGGCCGCATCAGCACTCTGGCGCCCGAGGACGACGACACCGACGACGCCTTGACCGAGGACGGTATCGCCGATCTTGAGATCGACACTGACGATCAGCCATTTCGCGAAGCCCTGTAGCGCACGCGCAGAGGCCACCTCAACGACGAGCCCTCGCGCGCTTGCCTCTTCTCTCACCTGACGCCGCGCACGGCCAGTTCATGTGAGATGCAAAGGATCGCATCTCCCTCACACCCGAACAGCCAACCCGCGCTCCTCATTGCAGCGCTCTATGCGCCTGCGCGCCGCCTGGCTCCGGCGACGTAGCGCAGATCGCGGGCGATGGGCGCCCGTGCGCGCTAGCGTTCGGCCACCGTGAGGAAGGCGCGCACGTCTTCGATGTTGTCGATGCGGCGAGCGGGCGGCAGCGCCAGCAGCACCTGGCGCCCGTAGCTCTTGGTCTGGATGCGCTTGTCGAGGATGGCCATCACGCCGCGATCATCGCGCGTGCGGATCAGCCGCCCCACGCCCTGCTTGAGCCGCAGGATGGCGTTGGGCAGCACGTAGCTGCCAAACCAGTTGGCTCCCTCCGCCTTCAGCCTGGCGACGCGCGCCTCCTGCACGGGATCATCGGGCGGATCAAAGGGCAGCTTGTCGATGACCACCAGCGAGAGCGCATCGCCCGGCACATCCACCCCTTCCCAGAAGCTCTTCAGCCCGAAGAGCACGGCGCGCTCGCCTTCGCGGAACTGACGCAGCAGCTCGATGCGGGCGAAATCGCGCCCCTGCGCCAGCGTGGTGTAGCCATCGGCTTCGAGGCCGTCGCCGATGCGCTTATAGACCTCCTCCAGCGCCCGCTGACTGCTGAAGAGCAGAAATGCGCGCCCCTCCGACGCCTCCACCAGCGACCGCATCTGCTCGCCCATCTCATCCAGATAGGGGCCGCTGGCGGGGCCATACAGCGGCTCGTAGCGCAGGCGGGGAATGTAGAGCCGCGCGACCTCAGGGTAGTTGAAGGCGTAGGGCAGCGTGACATCGCGCGAGCCTTCCAGCCCGACCCGCGCGCGGAAGAAGCTGAAATCGCCGTCGATGGCCAACGTGGCCGAGGTGGCGATGGTCTGCACGCGGTCGAAGAGCTTCTCGCGCAGCAGCTCGGCCACGCCCAGCGGCGCCGCCGACACCTCCGGCTGTGGCGCGCGTCGTCCAGCGCCGCGCGTCATCTCGACGTAGTAGACGCGCTCGTCAGGATGTTCGACGCGAAAGACCTGGCGCACGTCAGAAGTCAGCGTGCGCGTGCGTTTCACCAGCCGCTCGAAGAGCTGCTCATCCTTCTCAGTCATGTTGAGCGGGCGATTATTTTGCAGGCTCAGCGCCAGATCCTCCAGCGTATCGGCCAGGCGCAACCCCTGTTGCAGTGGCTCGCGCAGGTGCTGGCGGCCACGCGCCATCGGGCCGACCACCCTCAGCAGCGCCTCCCAGGCGTCGGCGTTGGCATTGTTGACCTCCTGCTGGTTGCGGTCGTCGGCCACCTCGCGCAGCTTGCGCTGGTTCAGCAGGCTGGTGACACGCCCCGGCGTCACCGAGATGGTGAAGGCGCGTGTTGCCTCCTCCTCCAGATGGTGCGCCTCGTCGATGACCACCACATCGCGCTCCGGCAGCAGGAACCCGCCCATCTCGGCGTCCAGCAGCAGCAGGGTATGGTTGACGACGATCACCTGCGCTTCGCGGGCGCGGTCGCGCATGCGCTTGACATAGCACTGATTGAAGAAGGGGCAGGCGCGCCAGGCGCATTGGTCGCTGTCGGCGGCGACCTTGGCGCGCACGTCGGCGGGCAGCGATTCCGGAATGAGGTCGAGGTCGCCATTCCAGTCGTCATCGTCCAGCATGCGCTGCACGGTCGCGAAGCCGCGTGACTGCGCGAGCGCCTGGAACGACAGCTCCTCGTAGTAGCGATCCAGGCAGAGATAATTGCCCATCCCCTTGACCAGCGCCGCCTCGAAAGGCTGCACATGGCGCTGCGTGAAGGGGATATCCTTGTAGAAGAGCTGCTCCTGGAGCGCCTTGTTGGCCGTGCTGAGCAGCGCCACCTTGCCATCGCGCACGATGGGCAGCAAGTAGGCGAGGCCCTTGCCCGTCCCGGTTCCGGCCTCCACCACGAGATGCTGGTTGCGCTCCAGCGCCTCTGCGACACGCCGCGCCATGATGACCTGTGACTCGCGCTCCTCGTAGTCGGGCAGCGAGCGCGAGAGCGCCCCACCCGCGCGCAGATCCTCCTCCACGCGCTCTACCAGCGGGCGGTCGTCATTCGGCCACGCGAATGAATCATCCTCGGCGGGCGGCTCATCAGGCGGCTCATCGGACAATTCGCCAGGCGCTTCGTCGAAAGGCTCATCGGGCAGGATGTCCAGCAGGTCGCTGAGATCGTCCAGGGACTCCGACGACGCATCCTGCGGCGCCTCCTCCTGCTTCGCGCTGGCTTTCTTCGCCCGTTTCGCCATGCTGGTCGCCCTCTCTCGCGTCGTCTGCGCCTGCGCGCTCCGCCGCGCGTCGCCAGCGCAGTGTACCACGAGCGCGGCGCCAGACCTCAGCCATACCCAGCCGGGCAAGTCCCTGCGCCGCCGAGACGACGAGAGGCGCGCCCGCAGGTACGAGCGTGCCTCACCTCTCTACCGCCGTATCTACGCGGCGGCGTTGGCCGTCTGCACGGTGACCGCCTGGGTGGCGGCGCGAGTGCGCAGCCCATTGTTGAGCGACGTCAGACCCAGAAGCAGGTGAATCAGCGCGAAAGGCAGCGCCAGGCTCAGCCCCAGGATGAACGACTGATCGATGGCGCTTGCTGCCGTCGCATTCTGGGCGACGAGGTTGACGCCGAAATTGTGCAGCACGCCGAGAACACCAATGCTCACAAAGAGCAGGCCAACCACCAGGTCGTATGGTCGCGCCAGTCGCCCGCGCATGCCGCCGAGCAGAACGCCCAGGAAGCCCGTAACCAGCAGCCAGGTCGATTCGCTATCCAGCGCATGATGCTGAGTCCAGACGACGATGCTCGACACGACACCAAACAACAGAAACCACAGCCAGTAGTGGCTACTTCGCTGAGACAACATCGAAATGCTCCTCCCAAATGCCCATCCAGCGATTCCCAACAGGAATCAAGGGCCATTGATCGGAAAAGCAAGTCGCATGCCGACTGCTACTTCGCATCTTCATCGCCGCCCACGAAGTCCGACCTGATGGGCGCTGAGGCGACGCCGCGCAACTGGGATAACAAGCGAGAGGTAGCGTCGCTTGCGGGCAAGCGTGGTGGGGAGTATAGTCGGGGGCGCGGGCGGGCGCCTCCGCGTCGCGGCCCATCGCGCCACGAGCGCCACATCTGCGTTACAATCGCCAGTGGCGCTCTCTCATCCGCGCCAACTCAGATCGACTCTGGAGGACATACACCGTGGTATCCATCCTACCCACGCTGCTCGGCATCCATACCTTTTTTGTGCCGCTCATCCTGCTGGCGGGCGGGCTGACGCTGATCGTGGCGATCATCCTGCTGGTACAGCGCCGCCGACTCAGCGACATCAACATCCCGCTGAGCCAGTCGTCGCCGACGTTGTCGCGGCTCTTCCGCTGGCTGCTGATCGTGACAACTGCGCTCGGCGCGCTCCAGGCCATCATCGGTGGGCTGATCTTCCTGACGGGCGCGCGGCCTTTCGAGCCGCTGCACTACGTCTATGGCGGCATCGTGCTGCTGGCGATCCCCGTGGCCTACGCCTATAGCGACCAGAAGCGTGTGCGCCGCGATGTCATCATCATGCTGATCGCCGCTGTCGCCATCATCGGGGCCGCCGTTCGCGCGCTCATGACCGGCGCGCCACCCGCTCACTAGACGCGCGCAACGGCGCCCCAGGCAGCATCAGCGAGCGGGGGCATTGCCAGGGGTTATCGCGCGTGGCCAGAACCTCACCCTCTGTCTCCCTCCCCCACCGGGAGAGGGAGGATCCTTGGCAGAGATCGCGCGCGTGGCCAGACACCTCGATAGCGCGACCTGCGCCAGCGCACTGTACGCCTGGGCTGAGTTCCCCCTCGCCCCGCAGGGGAGGGGGACAGGGGGAGAGACGCCTACGATTTCACGCCCAGAAGCGGATTACCACTCAGCAGCGACGAGCTGAAAGAGAAGGTGCTGCGGCGCTTCTCGCGGTAGCGCGCCTGCGCGTAGCCGATCATCGTCGTCAGCAGCTCGGGGAACGGCAGTCCGCTCGCCTCCCACAGGTAGAAGGCCAGCGAGCCGGGCAGCGTGTTGATCTCGTTGACGTAGAACGTGTTTTCGGCGGGCCGCGCCAGGAAGTCCACCCGTGAGACGCCCGCTGCTCCGATGGCGCGAAACGCCTGCACGGCGCTCTGCTGGATGCGCTCGGTCAGCTCGTCGGAGATGTCGGCGGGGATGATACGCCGCGCGCCTTTCATGCCGTCTGACTTGCCGCCTTTGAGGTATTTCTCCTCGTAGCTCAGCGTGCCTGCGCTGATGGGCCGCTCACAGGTGGAGGCGCGCGCCTCCACATCGTTCCCCAGCACGGCGCAGTTGATCTCCACAATCTCCTGCTGGGCAGGCTCGATCATCACGCGG
>DATBTW010000095.1:0-25449 GCA_036559055.1 Ktedonobacterales bacterium | reverse complement strand
CGCAAGCGGATCGAGTCGGAGGAGCGCTCAGGGCGCCACCGGTTTCTCCGACCGCGGCGAACGCTTCAGGAGAGTTCCTCGGCGAGTGCGACGATGATGCCCGCAGGACCTCGCAGGTAGCAGAGTCTGTATATGTCCTCGTACTGGGCTACCTCGCCGATGAGTTCGGCGCCGTTGGCGCGCAGGCGAGCGACCGTGTCGTCGAGGCTTTCGACTGCAAACATGACACTTCGGAGGCCTAGCATGTTCGGCGGCGCGATCTCCGGTTCCATCTCGACCAGTTTTGGATTGCGGAACTTCGTCAGCTCAAGCCGCCCGTGCCCATCTGGAGTCCGCATCATAGCGATGTCGACCTGGACACGTTCGAGCCCGTTGACGCGGTCCACCCACGGGCCCTCCACCACCGCCTCGCCTTCGAGCGTCATGCCGAGCGCGGTGAAAAAAGCGATAGCGGCTGCAAGGTCTTCGACGACGATGCTGACATGATCCAATCTCTTAATCGTCATGGCCCTAGTATAGCAGAGGCCATGCGCGGCGTTCCAGGCCAACCCTTCTCGCAAGTGGGACGTGGATAGGTCAGACGCATTCACCCAACGCCGTTTACCGCCGCTGCGCCATTGCGCCCGCAGAGAGGCTGCCGATGCGCTATCATGGAAGGGCGCCGTGGAGGCGCGGCGACCGAGCGATAGGTGACGAGCGCGGGTACAGCGCGGCAGCAGCGCAGGAGGACGGGCGATGGCGACGGCGCAGGAGCTTCTGGACGAGATCGCGGCGGAGGTGCGGGTCTGCACGAAGTGTGACCTGTGCAAAGGCACGAAGAACGGCGTACCAGGCGAGGGCAGCGCAACCGCTGAGTTGCTGTTCATTGGCGAAGGGCCGGGCTTCCACGAGGATCGGAAGGGCAGGCCGTTCGTCGGGCCAGCGGGGCAGTTCCTCGACGAGCTGCTGGCCAGCATCGGGCTGGATCGCTCGTCCGTCTTCATCACCAATGTCGTCAAGCATCGCCCACCAGAGAATCGCGACCCACTGCCCGAGGAGATTGCCGCCTGTGGCGAGTACCTGACCCGCCAGATCGCCGCGCTCAACCCCAAGGTGATCGTCACGCTGGGCCGCTTCTCGATGGCGCGCTTCTTCCCCAATGCGCGCATCAGCGCCATCCACGGCCAGGCCAAGAAGATTGACGGGCGCATCGTCGTAGCGATGTATCATCCGGCGGCGGCGCTGCATCAGAGCAGCCTGCGCCAGACGGTGGAGGAAGACTTCCGCCGCGCTGTCCCCGCCGCGCTGGCCGAGGCGCGCCGCCTGGCGAGCGAGGGCAAGTTGGGCGGCCAGCCGAGCAGCGCGCAGGGCGACGGGCGCGACGATACCCCACCACCCCAGCAGCTCTCGCTCTTCTAGCGGGCGGTTGAAACACCGCGCCCGCCCAGCCACGCGCACACGAGCGTCCCCCATGATCAGGTGGTCGTGGGGGACGCTGGCGTTTACTTTCAATGCGCGGGCTGGCGCTACTTGCCGTGGGTCTTGACGGCGAAGATGCCAGCGCCGCTGGTCTGCGTGGCGATTTCCGTGTGATTGCAGCTCGCCGAGTCGCTCTGACTCTGCGTGCAGGTCGTCGGCTGGCTGGCGTCGTACTGGTCATCGCTATAGATGATCGTGGCCAGGCCGGTCAGCGGATTCGCCGCCACGCCGAAGTCATCGTACAGATCGCGATTGCCCGTACACGAGACGCCGCTCTCGCAGGCGCCGCCGTAGTGATTGATGGGCGAGGCCGCTACCTGCGTGAACGCGGAGCCTGCCGTCGTGGCGCTCAAGTTCTGCGCAAGATAGACCGACCACGCCGCGCTGCTCGGATAGTTATCCGGAGGATTCACGCCGTCGTAATACGACGTGCCATACCAGACGATGTCCAGCTTGCCAGCATCGCCCGCGACACTCCACGGCATGATAGCCGTGCTGGACGGGGCGGCGTTCACCTGCTGCGGCATGCTCCACGTCTGTCCGTGATTGGTGGAGAAGCTGTAGAACAGGTTGTGGTTGTCGCTGTAGACTGAGTACACATTGCCCGCGAGATCCACGCTGACATTCACAAACTGATGGCCATAGCTGACGCTCGTATTCGGATTGTCGTAAACGGGATAATCCGTGAACGTCTTGCCGCCATCGGTGGAGACAGCCATATACACGACATGGTAGCCGCAGCCTGTCGTCTGACAGGCAGCCACGTCGCTCTGGTCGATGCCAGAGAAGGTCTGGTACATGATATGGCTCGTTGGATCGACCATCAGGTTACCGGTCGAGTTGTTGTCGATGTTGTAGGCGTGGGCGGTGTCAATCGCATCGCCAAGCTGCGTGAAGGTCGCGCCCGCATCGAGCGAGCAATTCACATCGATGTTGAAGGTGGCGACATCGTGATAGCTGATGCACACTTTGCTCGCGCCATCCGACGCGATCCATTCGCGGTCGTCGCCAGAGATGGTCGCGCTGGCCGGGTTGAGGCTCCAGGTCGCGCCGCCATCGCGCGATGTGCTGACATCCACATTGGCCAGCGAGAGGCTCGCCACATAGACGTTGTATTTGCCCTGGCTATTGGCGACCGGCGCCACAGTGAGATCAGTATCGCCGCCACCCGGCGCGAATCCCGTTGTGTTGGACTGCGACGCCTGGTCAGGCGAGACGAGGGAGACGAAGTGGGCGCCGCCATCGCTCGATTTCCACGCCTGGGTGCCGCCGCCCAGACCATTCTCTGAGCTGCCGTAGAGGTTTCCAGCGGCGTCAGCGCGAATCGCTGGCTCGGCGGCATGATTGACGCACGGCGCTGTGCTACTGGGGCAGCTCTCGCCAACAGTGGCGCTCACCTGATAGTTACTGAAGGTCAGGCTGCCACGCGGCGTGGCGGCGGCTGTCGGCGTCAACATCAGCGTCGATCCAGCCACCAATGCGACGACTGTCACGGCGCCGCTTGCCAGTGTGCGATTTCGCATGGGGTGTCCATCCTCTTGCATGAACTCGACAATCTCCGTGACCCCATCGTCCGAAGTTGACCGAAGCAAAAGCAAGAGGCGTGCCACACAGGCGGGCGCCATGCGCCACGGCACACCGCACCGAGCGGAGGGGCGACCGTTACGGCGCAGTGTGCTTGCGTCGCTCGGCCTGCTGGTGGGCGCTGTGGACGGCATGGCCGACGTGCGCTGTGCTGCGGATGACCTCGAACGTCTTGGAGAAGCCGCCGAAGATGGGGGTCAGCGCCAGGAAATTGAGGAAGACGCCGACGCGGTCATGGCGCCGCAGGTCGGCGGTCAGGTCGCGTACCGCGCACATCGAGCCGAGCAGCGGCACGAAGCTGATGGCGACCTGCGTGACCGCGCCGGGCAGCCTCAGCTCCTGCGCGAAGTCACCGAGGAACAGCCCCGCGCTGACATCACCGACGAACGAGCGCCGCTGCGGTCGGCGCGGCGCCGGCTCTCGCACGACCGTCGCAACACGCGGAGCGCTCATGCCCGCGCTCGCGGTGAGACTCGGCGTTGGCCACTGCGGCGCTGGCGCGCTCTCTCGCGGATCATACTGCTGTGGCGCTGGCTCACGCATGCTGTCTGCCCTCGATTCGTTCAATTCGCCTGGGATGGCGTCATGGACTGGCGCCAGGCCTCATCAGCGGTCGCAAGGTGTACGTTTGGGCGCGCCCGTCGGTTGATGGCAGGTGATGGCCGCTGATGGCGCGCTGGTCGAATGCCGCAGACGCCATAGGGTATACTCACATCCAATGGAGCCTGCTCTGTATCCTCAGCCTATCACAGCGCGACGAATGTATGCGAGGCGAGTAGCCTCGCCAGATGTGCGGGGGGGTAGGAACATGCGCAAGTCCACGATTCTGGTCTTCTGGGTTGGCGGATTGCTCTTCACCGTGATCAGTCTCGTTCTGCTGCTCCAGATACCTCTGCAGGAGATCGAGGCGCCACCATCGCTCCAATCGCCCGTCATGATTCCCGGATTGCTGCTGATCCTGGCGGGTGTGTCTGATCTCATCGCCTGGATAGGCGCGCTGATCTTGCTGATTCGCCTGGGCGCGTGGGGTTGGCTGGTCGCCGTCATCGTGCTCGGCGGCATCGGCCTGCCGGCCTTCCTGGTCTTTGGCCCCGACGAATACGGCCCCGAAAACGACTACGACGCGCTGGCCGACTATGGTGACTATGGTGACTACGGGTCGCCCGTCTAAGCCAGCTTGCGCCCTATGCGCGGCATCGTCACGGCATCGTTGCGGCCTCGGCTGCGAACTGCTGTCCGCGAAGGCGCCACGCTGACGGGCGTCGTCCGGCGCGGTCCGTAGCGGGCGGGCGCATCGCCACTCTACACTGCCCCTCAGGCGGGGTTGGCGCAGCGCTCCCGCTGTGGGCCGCATCGCTGCGTGCGGCGCGAGGACGAGCGGGAGGGGGCGAGACGATGAGCAATGCCAGCGAGAACGCAGGCGAGAACGCAGGCGAGAACAGGGGCGGCGCGGCAGGTAGCATCGCAGGCGGAGAGGCACGGCCCGCCAGGAAAAGCCGCCGCGCGGCGACGACACGCCGCACGTCCGCGCGCCACGATGGGCCTGCGACGCAGGAGTCGCCTCGCGCGGCCGCGCCAACCCGATGGTCGGGCGTGGCGCTGGCGAACGAGCCATTTTCTCCGGGCCAGCCGATCCGACCGACGCCGGGGCTGAGCGGCGGCGAGGGCGGGCCGCGCCAATGGGCCTTCCCCGTTGGCTACAACATCGCGCAGTTCCCGCGCTCCACCGAATCCACCAGCTTCGAGCAGTTGCGCAGCCTGGCCGCGCTCTACGATGGCGCGCAGCTCTGCGAGCGCGCCTACTTCGATGTGCTGGGGCGGCTGGAACTACGCGCGCTGCCTCGCGCCGAGCTGCTGGCCGAGGATGAGCGACCCACCGCGCCGCGCTGGCGCGAGGCGACCCGCCGCATCGAGGCGTTTCTGGAGAGTCCCGACCGCACGCAGGATCTGCGCGCCTGGCTGGTGGCCTTCGTGCGCGACCTGCTGGAGATCGACGCCGTGGTCATCTATGCGCGGCGCACACGCGGCGGCGACCTCTACGCGCTGGAGCTGGTGAATGGGGAGACCATCAAGCCGCTGCTGGATGGCGCTGGCCGACCGCCGCTGGCGCCCGCGCCCGCCTACCAGCAGTTCTTGTATGGCGCGCCCGCTGGCTGGTACACCCGCGACGAGCTGGACTATATCCGCGAGACGGCGCGCACCGACAGCCCCTATGGCGTCTCGCGCATCGAGCGTATCATCCTGCGGGTGAATCAGGCGCTGCGCAAGCAGAGCTTCGATCTGGCGCGCTTCACCGATGGCGCCACGCCGCTGGGCGTCATCCAGCCGCCGGACAACCTGACCTGGACGCCTGAGCAACTGGAGACCTTCGAGAGAGCCTTCAACGGACTGCTGGCGGGGGCCGACCGCATGCGCGTGCGAGCGCGGGCGCTGCCACCCGGCGCGACCTGGCGGGCGCTCTCCGGCGATGATCCGCTGGTGGAGTTCGACCGCTTCCTGCTGAATGTGACGGTGGCGGCGTTTGGCCTGACGATGGATGAACTCGGCTTCACCAGCGACAGCAACCGCAGCGTGGGGCAATCGCAGGAGAACGTGGTCTATCGCCGCGCCGTGGCGCCCGTCGTAACGCTGGTGGCCGCCTACCTGACACGCAAGGTGCGGCGCTGGCTGGACGACCGCTTCACCATCAGCTTTGGCGGTTTCGAAGAGCCAGAGGACTTTGCGGTGCGCGCCGAGGCCTTCGCCAAGCTGATCCCGCTGGGGGTCGTCTCGGCGCAGTATGTCGCCCGCCAGCTCCACCTGCCCTATCCCGCACGGTCGTGAACCTCGCCCCCCTGGCCCCCTCTCCCACGAGGAGAGGGGGAGATGAATTGTTCGCCATCTGCTATACTGCTCGCACGTTGAATCAATCGAGGCGCGTATGAGATGAGGCGATGAGCGAAGGGGAGATGACGCATGACGATATTCCGGGAGCCGATGCTATTCTGGGAGCCGATGCTGTTATTTCCGCTGCTGGCGTTGCTTATTCCCGTCGGCATCCTGATCGGCCAGCATTGGCAAAGAGGACCGCTGGTTAGTCTCAGCGCTGGCGCGGCGCTCGGCGTGGTCATCTATCTGGCGCTGACCTGGTCGTCGTTCACGGTGGATTACTATCCCGTCTACCCCTACTCTACTGTGGAGACCCTGATGCTGGTTGCTGGGTTGCTGGTTGTCGGCGCCATTCTCCTGCTGGGCGCCCTGGCGTTGGCCTTCACCGATGCGCTGCGCGAGCGACGGCGCGTGTGGGCGATCGTCCAATGCGCGCTGGTCTATGTCAGCTTTGTCGGCATGCTGGGGTTCATGTTGGAGCCTGTCAGGTTTTGCGGTGAATTGCCATCCGGAACATACTGCTCGCCGCCAGACGTGGGGCGCTTCGCGCTCTTCGCCGCGTTGAGCCTGGCTGGCCCCATCGCCACGCTGGCCTATGCGCTGCTGGCTCAGGGACGCGCGGCTGCTATGCCTGCGTCAGAGCAGCCCGAGGGACTGACCATCTAGCGTCTGACCGCCAAGCAGAGCTAGCGCGCCAGATACACGCCAGATACACGCCAGGGAGGTCTGATGTTCTTCGAGACGTTCATCTCCTGGTGGCATGTGCTGCTGTATCCGCTGCCGCTGATCGTGATTCCGCTGGCCGTCGGGCTGGGCCGCTTCGTGCGCGGCGGGGCGCTCACGGTTCTGAGCGTCGTCGCGCTGCTGGCGTTTGGCGCGTTCTGGTTCGGCATGCGCGACTACTACACGCCCACAGCCCCCTTCGGCTACTCGCCCAGCACGCTGATCGTCATGTTCGCGGTGATCGCAGGCGCGCCGCTGCTGCTCTGCGCGTGGACCGTCGCGCTCGTCCAGGCTGCCCGCAGACGCCAATGGGTCTGGCTGACGCTGCTCTGTGTCGCCGTCTACATCAGCGCAGCCACGCTGGTCTTCTTTGAGGCAACCCCATACGCCCTCTGCCTCCTCGATCCGGGCGCGTTTTGCCCGCAAGGCATCCAGAGCGGCCAGAGTACGCTGGCAATCTTCATGGCGTCCAGCTTCATCGCGCCCGTCACCCTGCTGGTCTATTCGCTCCGCACGGGAACGCAGCGCCAGGCACGCGCGCTTCCCGATGGGCTGCGAGTGACGCGCCTGACCACTGAGGAGAGCTGACCGCGCTGGCCGCGCATCGCCTGCCGTCTGCTATACTGGTCGCGCACAAGCAGCGCATGATTGGATGAAAGAGGGCAGGTCATGTTCCCGACGTGGACATCCGCCGCACTGTATGCCTTGCTGCCACTGGTAGTCGTCCCTATCATCCTCATCGGCAGGCTGCTACCGAATGGGGCCATTACGGTCGCCAGCGGCGCGGCGGTGATCGCCCTTTCGGTCTACTTCACCTTCCTCAACGGCGGCTATGGGCTTCTAGCCGGGCCGTCGAACCTCACCAGCGTGATCGTCTGGCTGCTGGGGCTGCTCCTGCTGTTCGCCGCCTGGATCCTCGCGCTGGCCGACGCCGCGCAGGGTCGCCGTTGGCGCTGGCTGCTGCCGCTGACGCTGAGCGCCTATCTCTCGTTCTGCGCGCTGCTGGCGCTGGCCATCTCGCCTGATCCCTGCCTCTTCCAGCCGGGCCTGAACGTCGGGCCGGGCGGCCTCCAGTGCGGCGCGCCCGATCAGGCGCTGCATCTGCTCACGCTGGTGGGCTGCTACATCGGCGCGCTCACCGCGCTGCTCTACTCCCTGCGCGATACGCTGCCTGGTCGCGCCGCGAGATAGCCCCCACCCCCAGCCCCTCCCCCGCTTTGCGGGAGAGGGGAGCTACTTCGGGCTACTGGCGCGTCACACGGCGCTGGGACGGGGCAGGCCGCCGCTGGCTGTGACGGCCTCCTCGATGGCGTGCATCGCCGCCAACGCCACATGCTCGCGCCAGGGACGCGCCACCACCTGCGCCGTCAGCGGCAGGCCAGCGCTGCCCGCCTCGGCGCGGCTGGCGGCGCGCTGGGCGGCGTCGCGGCCCGGCTTGCGCGGCTGTTCCTCGCCGGGGCGCACTACGGAGACGGGCACGACACCCGCCGGGTAGCCCAGCACGTTGTAGAGCGTGGCATAGGCGCCTGCCGTCAGCAGATCGCGGCTGGCGCCATGCTGGAAGGCGGGCAGCGACGCCGCCGGGCAGATGATGAGGTCGAATGGCCCGCCGGGGTCGTCGTCCAGCGCCTGCGCGAATCGCCGCTGATAGGCCATCTGCGCCTCGATCAGCCGCCAGTAGTGCGCGGTATCGGAGTAGCCCAGGCTGCGGAGAGTCGCGGCCTGGCTGCGCTGGCCCAGCAGCCGCAGCGCGCCGCCGACGCCGCCGAGCAGCCAGCGCGGCGCCCCCGCCAGCGCGATGAGCTGCCCGATGCGTGGGTCGCGCGGATCGCGCCCCAGGAAGGCTTTGGCCGTCGCGCCGCCATCCGCACTGAGCGCGCCGAGGAAGATCTCGACGGACTGCTCCACAGCGGGCGGCTTCCATTCCGTCACCTGCGCGCCGCGCGCTGCCAGCAGCCCCGCCGCCTCCAGCGTGGCCCGCCGCACACTCTGCGCCACCGGCAGCGTGCCGTCATCGGCGTAATACGCCACACGCAGCCGCGCGATATCCACCTCCGCCGGATCGCCCAGCGGCATCGGAGGCTCGACCTGCGGCGCGCGGCCACCATTCAGAATCTCCAGCGCCAGCGCCACATCCTCCACCGTGCGCGCCAGCGGCCCTACCTGGCTGACGACTGCACGCTGCCCCAGCGACACGCCGAAGCTGACGGCATCGGGCAGCCGCCCGG
Organism: Ktedonobacterales bacterium; assembly: GCA_036559055.1. Classification (GTDB taxonomy): domain Bacteria; phylum Chloroflexota; class Ktedonobacteria; order Ktedonobacterales; family JADMIN01; genus JAKAIY01. The sequence continues at coordinate 16,588 of DATBTW010000095.1, read as the reverse complement.
CTGTCGGCTTCATCCCCACGATGCCGCAGAAGGCCGCCGGAACACGAATGCTGCCGCCGATGTCGCTGCCCAGCCCCAGCGGTGAGCCACCCGCTGCGATGATGGCGGCCTGTCCGCCGCTGCTGCCGCCGGGCGTGCGCTCCAGATGCCAGGGGTTGTTCGTGCGGCCATAGACGGGATTATCGCTCTCCACATACAGCAGCAATTGCGAGAGGTTGGTCTTGCCGACGACGATGGCGCCCGCCGCGCGCAGCCGCGCCACGTAGAGATCATCGCTGGTGGCCAGCGTCTGCGCGCGTGAGGGCAGGCCATAGGTCGAAGGCGTCCCCGCCAGATCGAAGCACTCTTTGATGGTGATCGGCACGCCGTGCAGCGGCCCCAGCGGCTCGCCGCGCGCCTGTCGCTCATCCGCCGCCCGCGCCTCGGCTCGCGCCGCATCGTAGCGCGATACGACCACTGCGTTCAGCCGCGGATTGACGGCCTCGATGCGCGCGATGCTGGCCTCGACCGCCTCGACAGCGGAGACATCCCCACGCGCGATGCTGGCGGCCAGCGCCACCGCCGATAGCTCACTCAGAGTAGTTGTCGTCGTCACAGTCTGTCTCGCTCACACTCTTTCAGGATGGATAGATAGGTGGATAGGTCGCGGCCTTAGAAGGTCGACGCACGGCGCAGAGAGGGCGGTCGCGGCCATCATGGCCGACGCACGGTACGGGGGCATAAATGCCCCAAACGCGGCGCAGCCGGCGTCTCATGCGGCTTTCAAGCCGCCGTCGCGTGCTCCGGCTATTGATGGCCACGAGCGCCTAACCCGCCCCGCGCCACAACCCTCGTCTGTGGTCCCCCTCGCCCCGCAGGGAGAGGGGGAGAGGTCGCCTCACCCTAGCGCGGCGATGGCGATGCCGGGGACGCGCGCCAGCGAGGGCTGCGCCTCCAGGTCGGCGAGCTGGCGGAAGACGCTGCTGGCCACCTTGCCGCGCGTGGCGAACCACGGCGGCGTCGGCGTCAGGCGGAACTTCGCGCGGATCACCGACTTCTGCGGCTGGTCGAACATCAGCGCGTTGTGGACGACGCCATTGCCTGAGCGGATGTCGTCGAGCGGGTGGCCGGGGTACGCGCCCCAGGTCGTCAGCCCCAGCGCGAAGCCGACCCCGCCCCAGTAGTTCACGCCGATGCTGCCGTAGCGCAGCGCCGCAATGCCACGCTCGACCGCCTGCGCCACCGCCGGATCGCGCAGCGAGGCGGGATGCACGAGCAGCGTGGCGCTCAGTGTCCCCCAGACCTGCTCATTGCAGAACGCCACCGCGCGCTCCACGTAGTCGGCCACGCTCTCCGCCGCCAGCGTCGTCTCGGCGAAGAGCGCGCAGAACGCCTCGGTGGTGAAGCAGATGTCGTCGGTGGCCTGCGCATCCAGCCCGCTGATCAGCGTCCACGGCAGCGCGCCATCGCCAGCTTCGCCGAAGCGCTCAGCCTCCGGGTGGGCCTGCGTGAAGGCGACGTAGCGCTCCTGCGAGCCGGGATAGTATGCGGCGCGAGTGGGCGTCTGGCGGAAGACGCCGCGCATCGCCTGGAGCAGCGGCTCACGCCGCTCCCAGCCCTCGCGCTGGATAATGACGCGGGTGGCGTTGCAGTTGTAGCCAGCGTTGTTGGTCAGCATGCTGACGATGTGCGCCGCCTGGTACGCGATGTCGGACTGGCTCCAGGGGCCAGGCACGATGATCACCGGGCTGACATTGCCCAGTTCCCCGGTGATGCGCTTCTGCAGCAGCGGCGTCCCGGCGGCTTTGCGCGCGGCGGCCTCTGGTCCCACGCCCCAGACAATCGCGTCGAAGGTCTTATCCGACCCGGTGATATGCACCTCATCGATGCCGGAATGCTGGCAGAGATAGGCGCCCTCCGCCGCGCCGCCGTAGAGGATGCGCAGGTAGTCGCCGTCGATCAGCGCGCGGAAGGCTTCTTCCATCAGCGGGCCGAGATAGGCGTTGACCGGATTGGCCTTCAGCGCGACGACCTGATCTTCGACGAACAGCTTGTAGAGCGCATCCATCGGCCCGATGCTGGAGACATTGCCGGCCCCCAGCACCAGCGCGACCTTGCCTGCGGGCTGCTGGCGATAGGCGACCGCCATCGTCTGTGGCAGCCCCTCCACCGTCACGCCGGGCTGCTGCCAGATCTCGGCGGTCACGCCGCTGTAGAAGATGCGGTCGTAGCTCGTCTGCGGGAAAACCTGCGCCACCACCTGCCCATCCGCCAGCGTGCGCACAGGGCCGGGGATGCGCGGCGAGCCATAGCGCGCGATGTCGCTGAGACTGGAGCGCAACTGGCGCAGGTGTTTGAGCGTCGCATACGGGCCGGTCGCCCACTCCTCGCCAGCGGCGGGCGACTGCGCCGTCAGCCCTTTGGCTTGCAGACAGGCGGCCACCCAGCGCTCTTGCAGCGCGTGAAAATCGCGGATGAGGCGGTCGATCAGCGCGATGCGGTCGCGCACGGAGACAGCCACCCAGGCGTCTTTGCGCTGCTGGAGCGTTTGCACGGCGGCGTCCATCGTGGTCTGATCGCTGGCGGCCTGGGCGCTGGCGGCGCCGGGGAACTGAAATGAGCCTTTATCGAGGATGGTCGTCATCGGCGGTACGCCTCCTGTGCCCCTGTGGCGCGAAAAGCTGAATCTCGGCTCGCATTGGCAACGACTATATCATACCAGCAGGAGAGCGCGGTGGTGCGACGGAGCATCCAGCGCATCGCGTGCGCGACTCGTGCGTTGTAATTGCAGATGTGGCTTGCAGGTACGGCAAGTGAGGTGGGCGAAGGGACAGGATATGCGAGAGCGCGCAGCGGACGAGCGCGGCACGGCGCCGGGCCAGGTGGTCGTGGTGGAGGCTGCCCCGCAAGCGACGCAGGCTGCGCGGACCACAGCGGCGGGGAAGCGGCTCGGCGTTGTGGATAGCCTGCGCGCGCTGGCAGCGCTCTATGTCGTGCTGAGCCACGTGGTTTTGGAGGTCTGGCAGTACGACAACCCGCCAGATGGAGCGCCACAACTGCTAGCGATGCCATTCTCCTATGGCCACTATGCGGTGAGCGTCTTCATCGTGCTCTCTGGCTTCTCGCTGATGCTGCCCGTCACTCGGCATGGCGGACGCATGCCCTGGAGTGTCGGTGGCTTCCTCTGGCGGCGCGCCAAACGCATCCTACCGCCCTATTACTGCGCGTTGGCGCTCTCACTGCTGCTGATCTGGCTTCTGATTGGCCAGAAGACCGGCACACACTGGGATTTCGCCCTGCCAGTCACCGGATTCTCCATCATCGCTCATCTGCTGCTCTTCCACAACTTTACCACCGACACTGCCACCATCAACCACACCTTCTGGTCGATCGCGGTGGAGTGCCAGATTTATCTGCTCTTTCCGGCCTTCGTCTGGCTCTTCCGGCGCTATCGGCCGCTCTTCGCGACCGTGATGATTTTCGCGCTCTCAGTTGCGGCGCTCTTCCTGCTGTCGTTGACCTGGATGGGACATCTGCCGAGTTACGGTGGGTTCTCCGTCGTGCCGCAATATTTCGGACTGTTCGCCATCGGGATGTGTGCGGCATGCGCCTATGCGGCGCCCTCGCCGCTCGCGCTGCGGCTGGGCAAATGGCGCTGCTGGGAACTGCTGGCGCTCATCTGCTTCATCATCCTCGCACGGACAGTCAGCGTCTGGCCGATCTACCTCCTCGACCTACTGGCCGCGCTCGGCTCCGTCGGGCTGCTACTGGCTGCCGTGCGCCCTGCCGCGCGCAATCCGGTGCGCGCCGCGCTGGAGTGGCGCCCGCTCGTCTGGATCGGCGGCTTCTCGTACAGCATCTACCTCATCCATGCGCCGCTCATCCAGCTCCTCTGGCAATATGGGCTGCGGCCGCTGGGCTTCGGGCTGGGCGCGCTGCCGACCTATCTGGCGCTGATGGTAGTGGGGATGCCACTGATCGTGGCAGCCTCGTGGCTGTTCTGGTACGGCTGCGAGCGGCCCTTCCTCAACTCGAAGCCGCTGGGCTGGCGCGGCGCCGCATGGGCCGACGTGCGCGCCAGCGACAAAACGCGGTAGAATGGTACGCAACCGTGGTTCTACGCGCCGTTCCCGTTCGAGTGTTGTCTGTTGCGCCCGCCAGAGTCGGCGGCGCGCCCGGGAGGTGTCAACATGTCATGGTTTCGCCGCGCCCCCAAGCCGCAGTCTGATCCGCAATCGCCGCCGACCGCCCCCACCAACTCCGCGCCACAGGCGCCGCATCCGGTCGCGCCACAGCAGCCCGTGGTCGCGCCGCCCGTGACCTTCACTCCGGCAGGAGGCGCCTTCGCCACGACGATGATGGACTATCCGCTGACGCTCCAGCATGTCTATGATCGCGGACGCCGCCTCTTCCCTCACACCGAGATCGTCAGCCTGACGGCAGAGGGCGCTGAGCGCACGACCTTCGGCGAGACCTTCGCCCGCGTCGAGCGGCTGGCCGCCGCGCTGGATGGCCTGGGCGTGCGGCGCGGCGACCGCGTGGCCACGCTCGCCTGGAACTCCACCCGCCACTATGAACTCTACTTCGCCGTGCCGTGCATGGGCGCCGTGCTGCACACGCTCAATCTGCGCCTGGGGCCGCAACAGGCGGGCTACATCATCCAGGACGCCGCCGATAGCGTCATCTGCATCGACGCCGATCTCTTCCCGCTGCTGCTGGGTGTGAAAGACGCGCTGGGCAGCGTCAAGCACATCATCGTGATGAATGGCCCCATGCCAGAGAACACTGAGGGGCTGCCGCCCGTCCACGAGTATGAGCAGGCGCTCGCCAGCGCCCCGGCGACGTTCGCCTGGCCACAGCTCGACGAGCGCGAGCCAGCGGCGATGTGCTACACCTCTGGCACTACAGGCAACCCCAAGGGGGTCGTCTACAGCCACCGCTCCTCGTACCTGCACGCCTTCTCGGTGACGCAGGCCGACACCATCGGCCTCGCTAATAGCGATGTGGCGATGCCGCTGGTGCCGATGTTCCACGTCAACGCCTGGGGTCTGCCGCACGCGGCGGCGATGGTGGGCAGCAAGCTCGTCTTCCCAGGCCGCTTCATGGGCGACCCCGCGCGCATGGCGCAGACCATCGCGCAGGAGAAAGTGACGCTGCCAGCAGGCGTGCCGACCATCTGGATTGGCATGGTGCAAGTGCTGGATCAGCATCCGGAGCTGGATATGTCCAGCGTAACGCGCGTGGTCGTCGGTGGCTCCGCCGCGCCCGCCTCGCTGATCGCCGCGATGGACAAGAAGGGGTTGCCGCTGCTGCACGCCTGGGGCATGACGGAGACCTCACCCATCGCGACCGTCTCGCGGTTGAAGCATGAACTGACCACGCTCCCCGCCGACCAGCAACTCGCCTACCGTGCCATGCAGGGCTACGCGGTGACGGGACTGGAACTGCGCGTCATGAACCTGGACACGGGCGAAGAGGCGCCATGGGATGGCGTGACCTTCGGCGAGATTCAGGTGCGCGGGCCGTGGGTGACTGGCTCCTATTACCACGGCGATGACCTGGAGCAGGGCGCCTCGAAGTTCATGGATGGCTGGTTCCGCACGGGCGATGTGGCCACGCTCAACGCCGAAGGCTACATCCAGATCGTGGATCGCACCAAAGATGTCATCAAGTCTGGCGGCGAGTGGATCTCGTCGGTGCAGATGGAAGGCATGATTATGGGCAATCCGCAGGTGCTGGAGGCGGCGGTGATTGGCATGCCGCACCCCAAGTGGCAGGAGCGCCCCGTCGCGGTGGTCGTGCCGAAGCCTGAGTTCAAAGAGACCTTGACGAAGGACGACATCATTCGCTATCTTGAGCCTCAGGTAGCGAAGTGGTGGCTGCCCGACGAGGTCATCTTCGTCGACGCGCTGCCCAAGACCAGTGTCGGCAAATTCGACAAGAAGGTCATGCGCGCCCAGCTTGCCGATCAGGTGCATCTGGGCGAGGGCGAGGCCTAGAGCGCCGGTAGCCTGAAGTGAGCCTCACTCTCGGCTGCGCATACCCCGTGTTTCTTTTTGGGGATGCGCTCCGGGAGTGAGGCTTCTGCGTGTGTCGGCGTTTGCTTTGACACTCCACACGGGCTAAAGTCCGATGGATTCTCGGTTCATTGCCGCAGCCTACGCCACGACTCCCCGAAGGGCCTGCCCGGCCCATTGGATATTGCGCGCCGCGTTCTCATCTCTATCGAGCACGAGGCCGCAGGCTGTGCAGATGTGGGTACGCATGCTTAATGACTTGGGCACGCGCGTCCCACACCCGCTACAGTCCTGCGAAGTATAGGCAGGTGGAACCGCCACGACCCGACGCCCGGCGCATGCTGCCTTGGCTTCGAGGATGGAACGGAACTGCGCCCAGCCCGCGTCCGAAATGGACTTGGCGAGGTGATGGTTCCGTACCAGATTGGCGACCCGCAACTCTTCGAGATAGATCGTGTCGTACTGGCGAAGGAGATGCAGCGCGGTCTTGTGATGGAAGTCCAACCGCTGTCGCTGGACGTGCTGATGGGCGCGCTGAAGATGGCCCACCGCCTTGCGCCTGCCGTGGCTGCCTTTCTTGCGACGGGAGACGCGGCGCTGTGCCTTCTTCAGCCTCGTCTCGCCACGTCGATGCAAGCGCGGGTTCTCTACAGCCAGCCCATCGGCGGTGATGAGAAACACCTTCAGTCCCACATCAATGCCCGTCTCACGTTCGGTGGGCGGCATTGGCTGCGCGGGCACAGCGGCGCACGAGAAGATGACATACCAGCCATCGGCCTCATGGGAGATCGTGACCGTCTTGGGCGTGCCTTCCAGCGGGCGGCTCCAGCGGACAGCAATCCGGCCTATCTTCGACAGCACGAGGAACCCATTATCAAGCCGCGCGCCGTTGCCAGATTCCTTGTAGGTGAACGAGTGCTAGCGGTTGCGCCCTTGGAAGCGGGGAAACCCCGGCGTCCGACCTGCTTTGACGCGGCGAAAGAAGGCTTGATACGCCCTGTCGAGCCGCGCCAACACATCCTGCAAGACATGGCTGTGGATGGCGGCGTACTCTGGCAGGTCAGCACGCAGGTCTTTCAACTCGGCTTGCTGCTCAGAGCAGGTGAGCGTGACGCCACAGCGGCGGTAGGCGCTGATGCGTTGCTCCAAGGCCGCGTTGTAGAGCGTGCGACAACGCCACAAGACCCCCTCAAGCTGGCGCGCCTGTTCAGGCGTCGGCTTGAGCCTGTACTTGTAGGCTTTGCGCAGGCTCGTCTCAGCCATGGCTACTGTTCATCCTTGTGTCGCTCGGCATACTCGCGTAAGGCCCAGACGACTTCACCGTTGAATGACCGTTCATGCTTTTTAGCCAGCGTACGTATCACCGCTAACACGTCCAACGGGAAACGGATCGAGATGCTTTGCTCGCGCTTTGGCGTGTTGTTCTCCATATAGCTATTCTATCACTATATCAGCTATACGGAAACCGCGCAGGACGAATGGCTAAAGCCACGCACGCCTAACCGCCTGCCCTAAAGGGACAGCGGCTTGCGGCGGCCTAAAGCCCTATTCTGTCAGTTCGCCGTGGGGCGGTGGAGATATTGCTCCCATGTCACCACGCCGATGGCGTGCTCGGGCGTGAGGATGGCGTCGTTGCGGAAGCCATCCCAGGGCGCGCCGTGGATCGGCGTGGGGAGCACGCTGGCGGCGCGTCCCCGCGCGCTGAGGTAGGCGCTGGCCATCTCCTCCACCGTCAGGATCTGCGGGCCGCCTATCTCCTCGATGGCGCGCAGCGGCTCGCCCTGGGCCAGCGCCAGCAGCCGCGCCGCCACCTCGCCCATGTCGATGCTCTGGAAGCGCACACCCTCTGGCACGGCGACCTCCGCCTGCGTGTCGATCCCCAGCGACCGCAGCAGGTTGGCGACGAAGCCATGGAACTGTGTTGCCCGCAGGATGCTCCACGGCAGGCCCGACTGGCGTGTCAGCGTCTCCGCCGCAGCCTTGGCCATGTAGTAGGGCGCGGTGGAGCGATCGACCCCCACAATGGAGACATAGATGATGTGCGGCTGCAAGCCACCGGCCTGCGCGGCGGCCAGCAGATGGCGCGTGCCATCCACATCCGCCGCCTGGGGCTGCTGCGAGTTTGACGCCGCATGAATGACGACCCGGATGTCGGCCAGCGCCGCCGCCAGCCCGCTGCCCGTCGCCAGATCGCCGACGACAACCTCGGCGCCCGCGACGGGAGACGCCGCCCCCGAATGCGTGAGGATGCGCGCACGCTGGCCCTGCGCGGCCAGCTTCGCCACCACGACGGCGCCGAGCTTGCCCGCGCCCCCCGTCACCAGGATGTCTCGCATCGCAGCGTGTCCTTTCTCGCCGCGTCGCCTGGCCGCGCAACGCTCAGCGCTGCGCGGCCTCGTCCGTAGCATCATCCGCGTGCGCGGCGCGCGCCACCAGCGCCTCGCGCGCCTGCCACAGCGCGGGGAAGAGCAGATGATGCAGCGTCTTCTCCATCGCCGCGACGGGCATGCCACCTGTGCCGGTGGATTGTGGGCCGAGGTGGCGCTGCGCCAGCTTCAGGTGCGCCGCCCGGAAAAGATGGAACGTTTCATCAAAGTCGGTCAGCGCCTCAGCGCAGGCATAGATGGCTGGCCACTGGCGCGGGCGCGCATACAGATCGACCAAACTGATCTGCGCCTGATCGAGCGCCGCGCTGAAGCTCTCCCACAGCGCGGGTGTGACGCGCAGGATGCCACGGAACCCCGGCGAGTCGCCGCCATTGCCATCGCCCAGCCCCGCGCGAATCACCAGGAAGTCGGCGGGCGGCACCAACTCCAGCTGACGCATCGCCGCGCACACGACATCCTGCGCGGCGGTAGCGCGGCGCACGGCGATCCCGGCATCATCAAAGTCGGCGGCGCGCAGAGCGACCGTCGCGGCGGTCAGCAGCTCGACGGTGAGTTTCCACCAGAGCTCGAAGGTCTGATGCGTGATCTGAAAGACGTATTCATCGGGATGCAGCCGCTCGGCAGGCGCCTTTTGCAGCGCCAGCAGCTCATCCACGCGAATGTAGCGTTCGTAGGTCGTCTGGCCCTGCGCGTGCGGGGCCGCATCGGCGGGTTTCGGGGGAGTGTGTGCGCTCATGACCGCTGCCTCCATCTTCATTGATGTCGTGCTGCTGTTTCCTTCACTCTACACCGTGAGCACAACTCATGGCCACCCCGGCCAAGGCGCCATCCTGCGCCTCCGCCATGCCCACGGCTGCCCATGCCGCCTATGCTATACTCAAGTACACTTCCGCGCTGGCGCTCCATTATTTCCTCAGCGTTCGTGGCCGATGGCGCGGGAGGCAAGGCAGGGATACAGAATATGCAATGCCCGCACTGTGGGTGGGTCGAATCCAAGGTGATCGACTCGCGCGATAACGGCGAGACGGTGCAGCGACGGCGGCGCTGCGAGCGCTGCACTGAGCGCTTCACCACCGTCGAGCGCATCGTGCTCAACGAGCTGACCATCGTCAAGCGCGATGGCCGTCGCGAGCCGTTCAGCCGCGAGAAGCTGGAGGCGGGGCTGCGCCATGCCTGCCAGAAGCGACCCATCGCTGTGGGGCAGCTCGAAGCCATCGTGCGCGACATCGAGAACGAGCTGTACAAGCTGGGCAAGGCCGAGATCGAGTCATCGGTCGTCGGCGAGATGGCGATGGAGCGACTGCGCAAGATCGACGCCATCGCCTACATCCGCTTCGCCAGCGTCTATCGGTCCTACCCCAACCTCAGCGCCATGCGCAACGAGATGGATCGCCTGCTGGAGGACGTGGCCGAAGAAACGGCGGCCAACGGCGGCAATGGCTCCGCCACCGCTGGCTACGACGCCGCCCGTGGCGCGCGCAGCGAGAAGGCGCCGCCTCGCCGCTAGCGCCTGCCCCGCCTGTCCTTCCGCCAACCTGTGGCCACACTGGCCATGTTCTATTCGCCTCACACAGTATGCGAGCGGTGGTTTCAGTATAGCAAGCGCTGTCCAGATGCGCTCGTCGGACGCAAGACGGGAGCAAGCGTCTCTTCAGCGCGCCGCCACAGGGGCAGCGGACGGGCGCGCCTGACCCGATATGGCGCGCGATGGGGATGGGATGAGGGCGCACGGCGGCTTGACAGTGACGCCCGTTGGTGGCTATGATGCGACATCATTTGACGCTGTGGCTGAACGGATGGCTGAGGGCGAGCGCGTCTCGCGTGCAGGCCCGCAGTCGGGCGCCAGTCAGCGGCGGCGGCGCAACGACGCGCAGCGCCGCACGGCCAGTGTGATCTCAATCATGAACTCGTTGTCGAGGTCGTTCCGTTCGGTATCACCAGCGCTTGCTGTAGCTGACCACAGAACATGCTGGCAAGCGACTTGCGACGAAACGCTGTGTCACTGCGACGCGCGCGCCTCCCAGCCCATGCGCCTTGCGTGTGGATATGACGGGTGCTATACTGCGCCAGCGGCAGTCCCGGGAAGAAACGAGCAGGACCATGGCAATGGACGAACCCATCACATCCTACGTAACGGAACGGGGCGCGCGTCGAGAACGAGATGCGGCGGCTGACCACGATACGGGTGACGTGAACGCGCTCGCCCAGAGCGATAGCCTGCGCCTCTACCTGCGGGAAATCTCGCGCATCTCTCTGCTCTCTGCGCAGCGCGAACTGGACCTGGCCCAGCGTGTTGAGCGCGGCGACCGCATCGCGCGCAATCATCTGATCGAAGCCAATCTCCGCCTGGTCGTCAGCATCGCCAAACGCTATGTCGGGCAGGGCCTCTCACTCGAAGATCTGATCGGCGAGGGCAATATCGGCCTCATCCGCGCCGTCGTCAAATTTGACCCCAGCAAGGGCTTCCGCTTCTCAACTTATGCGACCTGGTGGATCAAGCAGGCCATCACGCGCTCCATCCTCGAAGGCACACGCACGGTGCGCCTGCCCGTCTACATCATGGAAGAAGTGATGCGGGTCAAGCGCATGACGCGCCATCTGTATCAGGAGCTGGGCCACGAGCCAACCGTGGCGCAGATCGGCGAGGGGCTGGGCATCACGGGCGAGCGCGTCACCGAGCTGCTCGTCTGGGCCGAGAAAGTCTTCTCGCTCGACGCGCCACTCTCGGATGAGGAAGAAAACTCGCTCTCCGACCTGATCGAAGATCAGGGGGCCGAGGGGCCAGAGGGCACGACCGACCGCGAGATGCTGCGCGAGGAGGTGCGGCGCGCGCTGAACGCGCTGACTCAGCGCGAGCGCGAGGTCATCGAGCTGCGCTTTGGCCTGCTCGATGATCACGACCACACCCTCGAAGAGGTCGGGCGGCGCCTGAAAGTGACTCGCGAGCGCGTGCGCCAGATCGAAGAGCGCGCCATCCGCAAGCTACGCCATCCCGCCGCCAGCCGCCTGCTCAAAGAGTATCTGGATTAGCGCGCTGGCGACTGAAGTCGCGCCTGGGAGGCGGCTAGCGCCGCCGCCAAACCCGCCTACGCGGGTTTCCCTCCCCACGCGAGGCGCCTGTCTGAGCCAGGAGTCCTAGTCCGCGCAGGCGAACTTCGTGGCCCGCAGGGCCTCCCAGGCGCGGTTTCAACCGCCAGCCAGCCCTACTGGCCGCCGCCCAGCATCCCCGCTGGCGACATTGCCCCGAATGAACTGAGCGAGCCGAATGAGCCAGTGTTGGCGTCCAGCAGCGGATAGTGGCCCGCGCTGACCTGTTGTTGCAACAGGCTGTAGGCCATGTCCGACTGCGACTGTGTCAGCGCGCCGCCACTGACCGCCTTGCTGAGTTGCGCTTGCGCGGCCTTCAGATAGGCCGCGTCCACCGCGCTCTTGCTCGCGCCATGCTCGCTGGTGACCTGTGCGACAGTCTTGCCCGCCTTCAGCTCGCTCTGCAGTGCGCTCGGCGAGATATGCAGCGCGCCCGCCACCGCCGTCGCAATCGCCGACCGCGCATCCGCGACCGCCTGCGAGCTTGCGCTGGAGGAAGCGGCGTGCGAGCCTTTGGCCTTCATGGCCGCCTGAATCGCCGCGCACGGATCATTGGCATACTCCGAGAGCTGCTGCTCGGCCTGCGCCTTCTGCGCCGGGGTGAGCTTGCCATCGGCGTACATCTTGTCGATGACCTTCTGCACGCCATCCTTGTTGGCGCCTTCCAGGGTGGATGGGCTGACGCCGAGATCACTGCTGACGGTCTGGATGTAGAGCTGGCAGTAGTCTCCCGCCGTGGGCGTGGTCTGGGCGGCGCGCGGATGCGAGCCAGCGGCCAGCGCCTGGAGCGACGGCCCCACGATGATGCCCAGTACGAGTCCGAGTGTCAGCAGCACGGCGCCGCCAATGCCCAGCAAAGCGCGTTTCCCCATGTGAACCCATCCTTCTGGCGATCTGCTCGCCTCGCGAATTCGCTCGTTCGCTCGCGGCGGCTATCACCCCACCGTCGGCTGATCTCGCGACCTCTCCGCCATAGCTGTAGCACAGGCGCAGGCCGGGCGCCAGTCTCAGTGCGTCCGTGTGAGGCGATTGCGACAGTTCTGCGACATGTCCGCGCGTGGTATGGTTCGCTCAGGAACGTTCCTGCGTGGATGAGTGAGGCGTGAGACGATGGCTGAGTCGGGCGACGCCAGCGAGGCCGTTTCGGCGACGGCGCCTCTGCGCGTGGGGATCATCGGCGCGGGCGCAGTGGGCAATGCGCTGCTGGCGGCGCTCGGCGCGCGTGGCGCGGCGGCTGGCCTGCGCGCGGTGGCCGTGGCCTCGCGCACCTTCACCCATGCGCGGGCGGCGGCGGCGCGCGTGGAGGGCTGCGAGGCGCTCGACTCGCTGGATGCGCTGGCGGCGCGCTGCGACCTCGTCTTCATCGCCACCAGCGATGACGCCATCCAGCCGGTCGCGGAGGCGGTCGCGTGGCGACGCGGGCAGGCGGTGGCGCATCTCAGTGGCGCACAGGGCGTCGCGCCGCTGGCCGCCGCAGCCGCGCGCGGGGCGCTGGTGGCGGCACTGCACCCGCTGATGACCTTTCCGCGCGCCCTGCGAGGGGCGCCACCCGCGCAGATCCTGGGCCGACTGGCGGGGGCATCGTGGGCGCTGGAGTGCGCCAATGCCACGCTGGCCGCGCGCCTGACGCGCTTCATCGCGGCGCTGGAGGGGCATGTCATCACGCTGACCGATCAGGATCGCGCGCCCTACCATCTCTCTGGCGTGCTGGCCTCCAACTACCTCGTCACGCTGCTGGGCGCCGCGACCGATCTGTGGGCAGGCTGGGGCGTCGAGCGCGAGGACGCGCTGCGGGCGCTGCTGCCGCTGGCGCGCGCCACCATCGAGAATCTGGAGGCGGTCGGGCTACCCGCCGCGCTGACCGGCCCTATCGCGCGTGGCGATGTCGGCGCGGTGCGCATCCACGAGGAGTGGCTGCGTGCGCACGCTGCCACGGGCGAGAGTGGCGAGAAGGGCGACGACCTGCGCGACGCCTACTCGTCGCTGGGTCGCCTCACCCTGCCGCTGGCCCGCGAGAAGGGCGCGCTCGACGCCGCCGCCATCGAGGCCATGCGCCGCGCGTTGAAGGATGACTAAGCGCGACAAAGTGTGTCCGGGGTCACAGTCTGGCCTGCGCATCGCACGCTCCACGCGACGTACTATCAGAGAGATAGACCGAAGGATGCGCCCCAGGAGTGGACACGCGAGCAGGAGGCAGGCGAGATGAGTGGCAATCCCTGGGATCCAACTGCGCCGATGGGGCCGACGCCGCCTGCGCCTCGCGCGCATGGCCACGCCGCGCAAGCTCCGGGACGCCCACCCGCCGGGCCGCACTGGCCCACTCCGCGCGGCGCTGTGGCGCCGGTCGCCGCGCCTGATGACACCCAGACGATTCCCCTCGGCCAGCGGCGCTGGCTTGCCTCGCTGATCCTCTATCTGCTCGCGCCCATCACCGCCGAAGTCCTGACCGGCTCGACACCACCGCTGCAATTCGTCAACCCTGTCTCGTTCCTCTTCCTGACGGCGCTGTATGGCTCCGGCGCGCTGCTCGTGCGCGAGACGGTGCGGCGGCGCGGGCTGGGCTGGTGGAGCGTGCTGCTGCTGGGCGCGGCCTATGGCGTGCTGGAGGAGGGGTTGGTCGTCACGAGCTGGATGAACCCCGGCTGGCCCGACCTGGCCTTCCTGAATGGCTTCAGCCGCGCCCTGGGCATCAACTGGTACTGGGCGCTCGGCATGACCGCCTTCCACGCCGTCGTCAGCATCGCGCTGCCCATCACGTTGGTGGAGGCGGCGTTCCCCCGCCTGGCGCCGCTGCCATGGCTGGGCAAGCGCGGCTACCGCTTGCTGATGGTCTGGCTACTGGTCGTCTCCATCGCCGGGCTGGTGGGCTTCGGCTTCCTGGAGTTCAAAGATGTGGGCTACCATCCGCCACCACTGAGCTGGCTACTGGCGCTGGTGATCGCCATCGCGCTGGCCTGGCTGGGAATCCATCCCCTCGGACGCCTGATCCGCCATGCGCAGGGCGACCCCACCGTGCCGCCGCGTGTCAATCGCCGCCTGGCGCCGTCGCTGCCGATGCTGCGCTTCATGGGCTTTGGCTTCACGCTGCTCTTCTTCGCCATCCTGTGGGGTGGACCAAATCTGCTCAAGCGCCCGCTGCTGGGCATGGCGGCGCTGGCCCTCGCGCTGGCGCTGGCCACGCTGACCGTCAGCCGCTGGAGCCATCGGCTCGACTGGTCGCCGCGCCGACGCCTGGCCCTGCTGACGGGTGTGGCGCTCTTCTTCGTCGCGCTGGCTCCCGTCTCGGAATACATCTTGCGTTCAGCGGGCAAGGATGAATCGGGCATGACGCTGGTCGCCGTGGCGGCGCTCGCCGCGCTGATCTGGCTGGCGCACGCCGCGCGCGTGGCCGAGGAGCGCCGCCTGCGGCAGCCCTAGCCAGCCATAATCCGCTCTCGTTCGTCACAACCAGGCGCTCATCCAGCACGCCTGATGACTGGCAGCCAGTACAGCGAATATCCAGCCAGCGAAACCGCTAGAACGCCCCTCCCTCGCTGTGCGAGAGAGGGGCTGGGGGAAGGGCGCTGGCGCCAACGATGGCGAAAGGACGGCAGGCCGATGCCTCGTAATGGCAAGGTCTACATCAGCCACACGCCAGAGGATGACGCGCAGATCGCGTCGTTGCTGTCGACGCTCAAGGCTGAGCACGTCGATGTCTGGTACGAGCGCGACCCCATCGAGCAGCTCGATGATGTCGTGCGGCGCGAGATCACCGAGCGCGATGCGTTCATCCGCATCCTGACCAACCATACGGCGACGTCGCGCCAGATGGCGCAAGAGCTGGAGGAGTTCGAGCGAGCGCAGGCGGCCGATGATCGCCGCGCCCGCATCAATCTGATCATGGACCCCGCGTACGAGCGCCAGCCCACGGACGTGGGAACACTGACGATCAACACGACCAACAAGCCGGAGACCGCCTGGCTGCCCTCCGTCCTCGCCGAGATGGGCAAGCTCAAGGCGTCGGCGGAGATTCCGACGCACACGCTGACGGTGATTGTCGGGATCGCGGTGGTGATCGCGATCATCGTGCTCTTCGGCGGACTGTACCTCATGCTCACGCACGCAGTTGGGAGTCAGGTTCCCATCCCATGAGCGTCCCATGAGCGTCTTGTGATGGCGCGGCGCGCGCTGGCTAGCGCTGCCCAATCGCGGCGGTCAGCTCCACCTCAGCGTAGCAGACGTCCGGATGGAGCGCCGTCTCGTTGCGCGCCTGCGCCAGCAAATATCGCCAGCGTTCAGGCTGCTCGATGTTCGCCTGCGCGATGGCGGGCGTGACACGATCCAGCAGCGCCAGGTAGTCGGCCAGCATCAGCCGACCGCCGCGCGTGGCGCGCTGCGGGCCACCGCTGCGCACCGCCGCCTGGCGCACCTGCACATTGCGCAGGCCTGCCGCCCGCAGATAGTCGCCCAGATACGGCCCCGCGCCTGGGTAGATGCCACGCGCCGCCGCCAGATTGGCGAATTTGACGGTCAACTCATTCAGCGCGCTGTGTGGGCTATGTACCAGCCCGAAGTCGCGCAGTTCGACCCAGCCACCAGGGCGGCACACGCGCGTCATATGGCTGATGACCGTGGGCCACTGGCTGACCGGAATGAAGGACGAGGTGGCGCGCGCCATCACCAGATCGAATGAGCCATCGGGGAAGCTGAACGGTTCGAGCGCGTTGCCCGTGAGGAATGTGCAGTTCTCTGGTAGGTAATCCGTGCCGGCCTGCGCGCCCTGGGCCAGCGACATTTCGAGTTGCTGCTGGTTGATGTCGAAGCCGATCACCGTCGCCTGCGGAAACTGCCGCGCCAGATCGCGCGCCCAGCGTCCCGTGCCACATGCGACATCCAGCACGTTTAGCGGCGCATCCAGCGGGGTGAGGTAATCGCCGCCGAACTCCCAGCGGAACATATAGTGCTGGAAGTCCAGCCGTGAGATTTCGCTCTCACTCTCGCCGAAGATGTAGGGGCGCGATCCCGCAGCCGCCGCTGACGCCGATTGTTGCATCGGCTGCACCTGGGGATGATCGAGCGTCGCGCGCCGCCAGCGCCGAAAGATCCAGCTCATGCCGTCCTCTGCCTTCCTCCAGAACC